>FR899083.1:19892-21676 GCA_000437255.1 Ruminococcus sp. CAG:403 | reverse complement strand
GGACTAGCCGCTGCCATGCTTGCAATTACAAGTATGACACAATTCTCAACTGTTTGGGCAGAGGATACAGCAAATACGTATCAAATGAATATTTCTGTTAATCTGAATGGTGAGAAAAAATCCATCAGTCCATATATTTATGGGATTAATGAATATGGGGATGCAAAAAATTTAAAAGATGTAACAGCTGGATCCATGCGGCAAGGCGGAAATCGTTATACCGGATACAACTGGGAAACCAACTACTCTAATGCCGGAAGTGACTGGCATAATAGTTCGGACACCAATATTGCAGATGATACAGATGGAGCTGGATATGCTGCAAAACGTCTTTCGGAAAGCTGTACGAAATACAATATTCCCTACAAGCTGACAACTTTGCAAATGGCAGGGTATGTATCGGCAGATAAAGCTGGTGCAGTTGCTGATTCAGAAGCTGCTCCTTCTTCTCGTTGGAATGAGGTGAAATTTAAGAAAGACGGTGCACTTTCTTTGACACCAGATCTAACAGATGGAACGGTTTATATGGATGAATATGTAAACTATTTGGTACAAACTTTGGGAGATGCTTCAACCAGTACGGGCATGCAGGGATACTCTCTGGATAATGAGCCAGTTCTTTGGAATGATACACATTCCCTACTTCATCCAAATGAAGTAAGCAATCAAGAATTGGTTTCCAAGTCTATCGAACTATCTGCTGCTGTAAAAGATGTTGATCCAAAGGCTGAAATTTTTGGACCTGCATTTTGGGGGATGCTTCCGTGTATCAATGGAAGTGATGGAGAAAATTATACAGATCCAGATTGGAATGCTGTAAAAAGCCAGTACACATGGTATATGGATTATTACTTGACACAAATGAAGGAAGCAGAACAGCAGTATGGAAAACGGTTGCTTGACGTATTTGATGTGCATTACTATGCACAGGATTGTGCTACAGATGCGGCACGTTTACAGGCTGCAAGAAGTTTATATGATCCGGACTATCAGGAAAACAGTTGGCTTCAGCCCTATTTTGGACAGTATTTTCCGTTCTTAACCAGATTGCAGGAGTCCATTGATCAGTATTACCCAGGTACTAAATTGGCACTTACCGAGTACAATCTTGGTGACTTGAGTAATGAAAAGACAACTGGAAAGAATGTTGTTTCTGCTTTGACAGAAACCGAAACATTGGGTGCATTTGCCGATCAGGGGGTCTACCTTGCTACATACTGGGGAACACTTTCTGAATGCCCTTATGTAGTTTCTGCGATTAATTTGTATACCAACTATGATGGAAAGGGCGCTTCCTTTGGAGATACATTGGTAGAATCGAAATCTGAAGATTTATCTAAGGCTGCAGTTTTTGCCTCCATCGATGGAAGTGATACTTCTACTGTAAAAACTGTTTTGTCCAATAAGAGCACAACAGATACACAAGTAGCCACCATTACATTGGATGGATCTTCCAATGAATATAAGAGCGCTGTTGTTTATGCTATTACACAAGATAGCAGTGACATTAAAGTGATTGATGTACAGAATGATGTGTCTAATAATCAGGTAAAGGTAGAACTTCCGCCACTTTCTGTTGCACAAGTTGTTATTTCAGATCAGAAAACAGATACTACCATTCCAGTAGATCCAGTTATTCGAACTGAAACCAAAACATATGCCTTTAGTGACTTAGAACTGTCCGAAAATAATTATCCAATGATTCCGTTGGGTGACAAGGAACATTTGAAGAAAATTATTATCAATACAACAGTAACCTCTAGCGATGCAAATTGCGAATGGGG
>FR899083.1:9854-19842 GCA_000437255.1 Ruminococcus sp. CAG:403 | reverse complement strand
GTTGCAGCAGGCAGTAGTGCTGAAGTATGGGGAAATAAAGCATTCAGTTATAGTTTAGGAACAGCAGATTCTGTGGTCGATTTTGATGATCAGTATACAATTGTTGATGCAAATGGAAAGAGTGCTCAAGTAACTGCATCTTGCAATGATACATATGCAGAACTTCAGGACTGGTGGAGATCTTCTAAAAATGATGAGAAGGGTTCTGACATCTCTGTTACATATAATAGTGTACAGCTTGTCTATGAATATGATGAAACACCAGTTGTAACAACCACTACTGCTTCTGCAACTACCACAACAACTACTACTACAACTACAGCAGAAACTACCACAACTTCTAACTCTGAAGCAACAACAACTTCTATCTCTACAACTACAGGAGCTCCTGATTCTTCCACAACTACTACTGCAATTACAACTGCCACGGTTCCAAATGAAACTACCACAACAACTACTACGAATGGTACTACTACAACGACAACAACTAGTGCGGTTTCCAGTGTAATACCGCCAGTTCTACGGTATGGTGATCTTAATGAAGATGGTACTGTTTCTCTAGCAGATGCAGTTCGCCTGTGTAAATACCTCAATGGCACAGTTGAACTGAGTGATGGCGCATTGGCAAATGCTGATGTCAATGCCGATGGAACTGTTAATGATCAAGATTTACTTGTTCTAGTTCAGTATTTAGCTCGTTTGGTCGATACACTGCCTAGTGCGTAAGTGTTTATTTTAAAAGCATTTCATTTGTAAAAAAGAGGGGCCTGTAAAACTTTGCAGCCCCTCTTTTCAATGTATTATACAGTAATTATAAAAATCCCCCAGCATTGCCGGGGGATTTTTATTTTTAGAACTCACTTATTTCAAAACCTTTGAAAGAAAATCTTGTAAACGTTTGTTTTGGGGATGTTCAAAAAAGTCTTTTGGATTGTTTTCTTCTAGAATTCCACCGTCTGCCATAAAGAGAACACGAGAGGCTACTTCTCTTGCAAAGCCCATTTCGTGCGTTACAACGACCATTGTCATACCATCGTCTGCCAATCGTTTCATTAGATTTAAAACTTCTCCGACCATTTCGGGATCCAGTGCAGATGTTGGTTCATCAAACAACATGACATCCGGATTCATGGCGAGGGAACGTGCAATGGCAATTCGTTGCTTTTGTCCACCGGATAACATAGCCGGATAGGCATCAGCCTTATCAGGAAGACCAACTGTTTCCAGTAATTCTTCTGCACGATGATTGGCTTCGTTTTGTGTCATAAGTCCAAGTTTAACAGGAGCCAATGTAATATTCTTTTGAATGGTTAGGTGTGGGAATAGATTAAAATGTTGAAATACCATTCCCATTCGCTGCCGCAATTGATTGATTTCTGTGTCACTTGCCTTTGTAATATCTTTTCCTTCAAAGATAATATTGCCTGATGTCGGTGTTTCCAACAAATTCAAACATCTTAAAAATGTAGATTTTCCGGAACCAGATGGACCAATAATGACAACCTTTTCACTTTTTTCAATGGTTTCATTGACATGATTCAGTACAGTATTTTCGCCAAAGGACTTGACAAGATTTTTAACCTCGATCACTTTTTGCCAGTCTCCTTTCCAGTTTTCCCACAAGACGTGTTAAGAAAACAACCATAATCAAATAGATCAGTGCGACTGCAACAAGCGGAATGAATGGTGAATAAGTCTGTGAACGAATAATGTCGCCACCCTTTGTCAAATCTGCAATTCCAATATATCCGGCAACAGATGTTTCCTTTAACAATACAATAAATTCATTGGCCAAGGCTGGTAAAACTGCTTTAAATGCTTGTGGAAGAATAATGGAGAACATGGTTTGTCGATAACTTAATCCAAGGCATCTTCCCGCTTCAAGTTGTCCGCCGTCTACAGACATGATGCCGGAACGCATAATTTCTGCAACATACGCACCGGAATTGATTCCAAATGCCATAATTGCGACAAGTGTTTGATCAATTCGAACGGAACTAAAAATAACGAAATAGGTAATCAGAAGCTGTACAACTGTTGGTGTACCTCTGATAACGGTTAGGTAAATTTTACAGAGTACATTTAGAAACTTTAATTTTCCTGTTTTATCATGCGTTGAACGTATAATTGCTACTAAAAAGCCTAAAACAAAACCTAGTAATGCAGCAAAAAATGTAATCATAAGTGTTGTTTTTAGACCGTTTGTCAAATACTGCCACCGATCATGCTCTATAAAATTTTGTTTAAAATCATCCAGAAACTTTGTCATGTGCAAGACCTCTAATTACTTGTTCCGTACAATGATTACTTGTTTGGAAGTCGTATAGGCATCTGAGAAAAGTACATTTTTCTTTCGGTCTTCTGTAACCGTTAGACCTGCAACGCCAACATCTGCTTTACCAGAAGAGACAGCAGAAATGATAGAGTCAAATGCCATATCATCAATTTTCAGCTCATAGCCCAATTTATCACAAACAGCTTGCATCATATCCGCATCAATGCCAACAACTTCCGTACCATCTTTGCTTTCATATGGCGGGAATTCTGCATTGGTAGCCATAACAAGTGTACCATTGCTTCTGTCTACGTTATCTGGCGAAGTATATGGTGTTTCTCCAGCATTGTCTCCGATCCAGTTGTTGGAAATCTGTTCCAGTGTGCCATCATCTTTCAGTTCTTTCAAAGCGGCATTGATTTCTGTTTGCAGCTCTGTATTGTCCAAACTCATGGCGATCGCATATTCTTCTTCCGCAAATGGTTCGTCTAAAATGGTGAGATCATCATTCTTTTCTACAAAATACTTTGCTGGTTCACTGTCGATAATAACGGCATCAATCTTTCCCTGCTTCAGAGCTTGTACCGCATCAGCGCCTTTGTTGTATTTTTCAATTTTTGCATCTTCTACATCTTCTGCAAAAATATCTCCTGTTGTGCCGAGCTGAACTCCGATGGTTTTTCCCTTCAGATCATCAATACTATGTACAGTATTTTCAGGAACACCACAACTTGTAAAAAGGGTTGCTGCCATTACAGCAGATACAGTAAGTGCGGTTAATTTTTTCATCATAGTCATTTTTCTCCTTTACCAACTTGCTTTATTAAAAAACTTGCATACTTTTTTATTTTATCATATTATCTACATTTTTGCAAGCTTTTTCAGTGGAACAACTACTCTTAAATGTAAATAAATTGAAAATAGATATGGGTTATACTGCATGTTTGAATAAATCTCAGTTTTACATAACTTTTTTATCCCATCATGTATTAAAACAAATCAGAGCGTGCCCACATTTATTGAGCACGCTCTGATAGTTGATTTAATTGCCTGTATTCAAATACAACATTCGTTTCATTGCACAAAGATCAAATGCATCCAATTTATCATTGTTGTTTAAATCACCGGTTTTTGCATCTGTGATCCCATCATAATGAATCATCCACTTCTGCATCATAACAAGATCAGCAATGGAAAATATGCCATCTGCATTGACATCTCCTCGAACTGAGGTCGGTATACCATGTGGAACAATCCAGCTCCCGTCATCTACGATTAAACAGAGCATTTTGATTGTATCTCCAAAGTAAACATCATTTCCATAATGTACCACAACATCTCGAACTGTATCATGCCATTCTGTATCATTTGTACAGGAAGCTGCAATTAAAAATGGCGCTGTAAAGCAAAGGTCGTTATAATCTTCGATTGCGGTTCCATCAAGTTGGTATCCAGCCATGATTTCCCATGGATCTCGATTGGTTTGTTTCGTAATAAATGCCGTCATCTGTTCACAAAGCTGTTTTGCTGTTTCGTTTCCGTTTATTACGTAGTCCATTCCAATTCGCCAAGGAGTACGGCAACTGTTATAGGAATATGCACCATCATATTCACTCTCTAAGAAGTCTGCTTCTGCTGGAACAAATTGACCAGATGCTTCTCGAATGATAAAATCTGGTAACAATCCTGTTCCGTATTGCTCAGAAAATGATGTAATAATTTCATAGGTCGTTTCGTAAATACGCATCCAGTTTTCATCTCCAGATACTTCTGCAAATACCGGAAGATATTGCATGATGAAATCAGAAGAACGTGTAGCATGATAGTATTTTTCTGATGTATCACACGTAGAAACCCAGTCACCAAGCGTCAATATCCAATATTCTTGATTGACATCATATTGCATAATATCATGAATCATATCTTTTGCAGCTTCTAGATAATGGATTTCACCATCGCTGCCCCATACCGCATCTGCAAGAAGCAATGCATAGGCAATGTCCATATCTCCATCTGTTGCAGAATCGCAAGAACCGCCAGTCATACTACCATCTTCTGCACCATCAATCAAAGCAGAACCATTGTCGCATTGCTGCCATGACATCAAATGTGGGCCGATGCTGCTCGGGTGTGCTTTGTAATATCGATACATACCATCAAAATATTCTTTTGCGGAAGCATCGTATTTTGCCATACTTGCAAAAATCAACATACCGTATCCATGGGCTTCTGAAACGGTTACTGGTACAGATTGATTGTCTCCTTTGTATCGATCTTCACTATACCATACGTAATATTGTGTTTCATTGGTAACATAAGTATCTTGCGCAAGGTATTTCTCTTTCCATTGTTGGTAAAATTGAACAGTTTCTTCAGTGACTGCATTGGAAAGTGCTGCTGGTTCCTCATAGGTACAGCCAATTTCAGCCATTCCGGTTGTTAGTAGAAGTGCAGAAAAAATTGCAACTATTTTTTTCATAACGTCCTCCCTCTAGAATTATATTATCCGCAAGTTGATTGCAATTTTATTATAGCATAAGAAAAAGTAGAAAATCCACTTGCTTTTCCTCATAAACTTGCAGGATATTATGATAAATGTCTTCCTTTTTTCTGAAAAACATGTTAAAATAAATAAGACATATATAGACAAGGAGGAGAAACCAATTATGAAACAAGAAAGAAAATCTTTAATTGAAGATCAACATTTTCCATTTGAATGCAGCGATAGCTATGGGGTAGAATCAGATTTTCAAGTTTTACATTGGCATCAGGAAATAGAGATCTGTTTCATTAAGAATGGAACTGGAAAGTATCGTATCAATGGCACTACTTATCACTTTTCAAGAGGAGACATTTTTATCATCAGCAATGATGATATTCATTTATGTTATGATGATCATAATTTAATCATGCAAGTAATCATGTTTGATCCAGATTTGATACAGTCTGATCTTTATTCTGATTTCGACTCCACAAACTGCTGGACATTTCTAAAACAAAGTGTCCAAATTCGCCCAAGTTGTCCTTTTCATCGTCAACTTTGTGTGCTACTTGCTCAACTGGAAATAGAATATGAGAAAAAACAATGTGGATATGCACTAATGATTCGTGCTGCACTTTTACAATTTATTGTATTATGCCTACGATATGAAAACAAACAAAGCCATGAAAATACCACGCAAAATTATGGAAATGTGAGTAGGCATGCAGCAAATATTGTGCGTAGCATCTTGTGCGATATCAAAGAACACTACACATATGAAATCACCTTACAAACAATTTCTGAAAAATATCATATTAGTATCCCATATCTTTGCAGTTGTTTTAAAAAACTTACAGGAAATTCTTTGCATCAATTTTTAATTGAAACTCGTATCAAGGAAGCAAAACGCCTTTTGCTTTCTTCTAATCAAAGTATTCTGGAAATATCTTATGCCTGTGGATTCCAATCCCTTTCTAACTTCAATCATTTATTTCAATCCACTGTTGGATGTTCTCCAAGTGTCTATAGAAAAAAACGAACAAAATAATTGCTTGGTATTGAGTTGCTAAGAAATATTCGATTCATCTTGGAAAGTGTCAACGTCAATTGGCGTATTCTCTACATGATTACGGTCCAAATTTGCGAGTTGTTTTTTATAAAACAACTCGCTTTTATTTTTTAAGAAAGAAAGCTATTTCATGCTATTTGTTAAAAAAAGCTAACCACAATCGTGATGTTTCTTGTGAAAGTCTTGTGATTTTTGTCGAAATATGCTTGACAACTAGTCGTTACCATGTTAAACTGATACGTAGAAATAACAAGCTTTTTACATCTTTATTTTGTTATTTCAAAAGTTACTAATTGTGCGTATTGCGCATCATTTTAAAGGAGTTGTTTTATAATGTTAAAATGTCTAAAAAATGAGAAGCTTTGGTTTGCCGTTGGCGGCGCTGCTGCAATGGTAATTGGAAAGAAAATCGTAAAAGCAAAGAAAACAAGAGAACTTGCTGTTTGTGGTCTTGCAAAGGGAATGAAGCTTCAAAGTGATGCAAAAGAAGCATTCCAGAACATGAGAGATGATGCAGCTGATCTTTGTTATGATGCAAAAGTAGAAGCAGGCATTGAAAAAGCGCCAGTAGAAGAAACCACCGATGAAAATTCTGAAGAGATGGAATAATGAACTATACAATTGTATATGATCGACCTGGTCGTATTCGCTTTCGTTGTGGTGGATATGCCTTTGAAAAACGTCAAGAAGGCGCTGTTAAAAAACAATTTGAGACTTGTTCAGCAGTCCATTCTGTACAAGTACATAGCGAAAACGGAAGCATTCTAGTCAATTATCAAACTGGAAAACGGAGTGATGTAATTAGATTAGTTGCAAATATTCGCCGCCAAGATTTATTAGAATATGTACCAGAATCTAATGATATTTCCCAGGTTGATGAATCCTTTAAACAAAATCTGATAAAGCTTATTGCGAAGCGATACATTTGTAAAGCATTGTTCCCTACTCCTATCAGCAATGCGATTATGCTAATGAAGGGATTTCGATATGTAGCGAAGGGAATCCGAACATTATTAAGTGGAAAATTGACTGTAGATGTGTTAGACGGAGCTTCGGTTGGTGCTTGCTTGTTACAGAGAAATTACGCTACTGCTGGTACTATTATGTTCTTATTATCTGTTTCTTCTTTATTGGAAGATTATACACGTGCCAGAACCAAAGCTGTATTGACGGATAGCCTTGCTGTAAAGGCAACTACTGCTTGGTTGGTTACCAAAGATGGTGATGTACAGATTGCAATGTCTGATCTGCATGTTGGAGATGTAATTCGAGTACGGACAGGAAGTGTAATTCCAGTAGATGGAACAATTACAGATGGAGAAGCTTACATCAACGAATCCTCTATGACAGGAGAACCGTTGGCAGTTATGAAATCAACTGGGGCTACTGTTTTTGCTGGAACAGCAATAGAAGAAGGTACACTTGCTATTCAAGTAAAAGCACTTTCTTCCAACACGAAGATCAATAAAATTATTGAGTTGATTGACAGTTCTGAAAATTTAAAAGCTGGCATTCAAAGTAAAGCAGAAACATTAGCAGACCGTATTGTTCCATTTAGTTTCTTAGGTTTCGGACTAACATTACTATTAACAAGAAATATTACTAAAGCGGTTTCCGTTTTGATGGTAGATTATTCTTGTGCTATTAAACTTTCTACACCAATTGCTGTTATATCTGCAATTCGAGAGGCTTCTGACCACAACATCACAATTAAAGGTGGAAAGTATCTAGAAGAATTTGCACAAGCAACCACCATTGTATTTGATAAAACAGGAACCCTTACAAATGCAGAACCTAAATTAGAACGTGTTATTTCCTTTGATGATCGTAGTGAAGATGAAATCTTAAAAATAGCTGCTTGTTTAGAGGAGCATTTTCCACACAGTGTGGCAAAAGC
Organism: Ruminococcus sp. CAG:403; assembly: GCA_000437255.1. Classification (GTDB taxonomy): domain Bacteria; phylum Bacillota; class Clostridia; order Oscillospirales; family Ruminococcaceae; genus Ruminococcus_C. The sequence goes on along the minus strand of FR899083.1, from coordinate 12,119 downwards.
AATTGTTGTCGGTGCAGAAAAGAAAAATCTGCATCATGAGGAAGAACATGCAGAGGTAGAATATATTGTTGCACACGGAATTGCAACTATGTTGCATGGTCAACGAACGATTATCGGTAGCAAACATTTTGTTTGTGAAGATGAGAAAGTTGTCATTTCTGATCAACAGCAACAAGAAATTGATGAAAAGTCTGGTGCATGCTCTGTGGTATACCTTGCACAAGGTGATTCTTTAATTGGTGCACTGTGTATCAGCGACCCTCCTCGTGCAGAAGCAAAAGAAGCAATTGAGCAATTGCAAGCTTGTGGTATTCAAAATGTTATTATGCTGACTGGTGACAGTGAGCGAGCAGCAAAAATAATTGCTGCACAGCTTGGCATTACAACTGTATATGCACAAGTGCTCCCAGAAGATAAACATCGCTATATTGAAATGCGAAAAAACAATGGGGAACGTGTAATTATGGTTGGAGACGGCATTAATGATGCGCCGGCTTTAGCAGCAGCCAACGTTTCTGTTGCAATGAGTGATGCTTCAGATATCGCAAAAGAAACAGCTGATATTACGCTTCGAGAAACTAGTTTGAAAGAACTGGTGACAGTTCGTCAGCTAAGTACAAAATTAATGGAGCGTATTAATCGGAATTATCGTTTTATTGTTGGATTTAATTCTGCATTGCTACTAGGCGGTGTGTTTGGTGTCCTATCCCCGGCAGCGTCTGCTCTATTGCATAATGCGTCTACAATGGCAATTTGCATGAAAAGTATGACACCGCTTGATCAAAACACGAGACGTACAACTACAAAGTAAGTATGTTTATGAAAAGAACCTTTATGGTGTTAATTGACCATAAAGGTTCTTTTTATGACTTTCTTATTTTTATAACTAAAGTAACATCTAATTATTTTTTATTGCCACATGATTTATCAAAAGAAGGATTGCAGGCATAGAAATTTTTTGCATTTAAATCATCTTGAACAATTCGAAGTGCTTCACCAAATCGCTGAAAATGAACAATTTCTCTTTGACGTAGATATTTTATAGGATCTCTTACGTCCGGATCGTCACACAACCGTAAAATATTATCGTATGTGGTGCGTGCTTTTTGTTCTGCTGCTAAATCTTCAGTTAAATCTGTAATAGGGTCACCTGTAGATTGTAAATAAGCTGCTGTGAATGGTACACCAGATGCGCCTTGTGGATAAATCCCAGTTGTATGGTCAACAAAGTAGGAATCAAATCCACTTTCTTTAATTTGTTCAGGTGTTAAGTCTTTTGTTAATTGATATAAAATAGCGGATACAATTTCGATGTGTGCTAGTTCTTCAGTAGAAATATCTGTTAATAGTCCCTTTACTTTTGCTTGAGGCATTGCATATCGCTGACACATATAGCGTAAAGAGGCACCTAATTCGCCATCTGGACCTCCTAGTTGACTAATAATCACTTTTGCAAGACGTGGATTTGCATTTTTAATGTTTACAGGGTATTGCATCTTTTTTTCATAGATCCACATATCTTAATTTGCACTCCTTTCCCAAGGCCACGGCCCTTCTACCCAGTTCCATGGAGTATTGGATGCACTTTGTTGAGCTGTCAATGGCCCATATTTTTTAATATATCGGTCTTCTGTATTTTGCTTCATCATTTTGTATTTCTGAAAAAGTTGCAAGGCTTCTTTTGAATGAGGGTGCGTATCCAGGTAAAGATTTAAATCATATAGGGCAAAATCATATTTTTGTATGGCTTTTAACAGCATCTGTTTTTCATGCATCATGGACACTCCTTCCTAAAAATGGATAATCCAATTCTTGAAAAATTGTTCCAATTGGAAGTGCACGATCAGCATCATATACTTCTCCCCAAGACTGAAATGGTACATATGCCATTCCTAGCGGCGTTTGTGATGGAAATGAAGGGATATCAGTATTTTTTTGTTCCAAAGCATCTACATAACCAGTCAAAACAGTTTTTCTTTGATCTGGACGCATACGCATATAATCAAAATCTGTATTGAATTGCACTACAAATTTCTCCTTTCGTAAAATAAAAGGACATTCGAACTTGAATGTCCTTACTTTATTTTATGTGTCAGTTACAAATTCGTGCATGCATGATTCTTGCTATTGTATTTCTCGGATCGTTCACTTGATGACTACCCGATATCGAAAATCATAAAAAGCTCATCTAAATTTCTGATAAATAAAAAACAATAGAAAACATATTTTTATGTGTAGCAGAAAATCTTCTAACATGTAAAAAGT
>FR899083.1:0-9837 GCA_000437255.1 Ruminococcus sp. CAG:403 | reverse complement strand
AGTGCAGCAGCTATTTTCAGCTGCTGCACTTTCTTTAATAAAAAAATGATTGCTTTAAGAAATAAGATCATCCCATGTAATACTATTTCCAACTGCGTGCTCTGCATAATAAGTCAATATCAACGTTGCATCTGTCAGTGTAATTCCATCGACATGATCAACATTAAGAGCATCTACAATTGCTTGATTGACGGAATCATCTTCACTAAATTGATAACTATTTCCAACTGCTTGTTCTGCATAGTAAGTTAGGGTCAGTGTTGCATCACGGATGGTGACATCACCATCTAAATCGGCATCTCCGGGAATAATTTGAATATTTTCTGATTTTCGAACATCTATTGAAAAAGAAATGGGATCACTATATGCATAACCGTCATTGATATAAAGGTAAACAGTTTCTCCCTTTTTTAGTGTATAAGGAAGCAAAAAGTTAGCATCTTCACCGCCATCGTCACTATATGCAAGAAAATCATCATCATTGTTCAGATCTGCATGCAGTAACAGCCATATATTGGTATCAGCATCACCATAGGATTGGAACAGATATTCTCCGTCTTCTGGGGCTGTAAAACGATACCAGGCACAGTAAACAGATTCATTTGACAGTTTGGTATTCAGTGGCAAATCTGGAATGATATCTGGAATAATATGAGAAGGATGTACGGACACTACTGCTGTATCAATGGAAACCTTTTCATTGCCCGTGCTTCGTACATAATAGTAAATAGTTTGTCCTTTTTCCACTTGATCAGCAGATAGAAAGGTGGAAGAATAACTCTCATCGCTGGGATCACCGATGTTAAAATTCACATCATCTAAAGAGTAATAGGAATGCCCCATGATATTGGTTGACCCGGAAGCTTGAAAACGGTAAAAATTTGTTTCTGGTGCAGTAAATTGATACCAGACACAGTATGCAGAATCACTGCTTGTGCTTGGTGTGTCAAGTGTTAAAGGCAGTATGTCTTTGTCTGCTGGAACAACCCAATGTGGATCTTCCGCACCGCAAATGGTGCAGACACCATTCTGATAAGTATGTTCACAAGTGTCTTGATAAATTGGCGCCGTATCATTTGATACATCTTTTTGACTGGCAAATACACCATAGGAAACACTACCTACACATGCCACAACAGATAAAAGCATTGCCAATATTCTTTTTTGAAAGTTCATTTTCATCTTCTCCTATCATTAAAATTTCAAAACTTTTGTTTTGATGCATTTATTATAGCACATTTTAGAACCTAATTCAATTTATTTTTAGAAGGAACCATAGGATGACTATTTATTTTTGAATGGATAAATAATATTCGTACATGGCAATTGCCTGATGGATTGCAAAGGTGGTATGATATTTATGTTCTGCTAAGTCAGATTTTATTGTTGCAAGTGCAGTCAACACATAGCCTGGATTTTCTGTTTCTTCTTCGTAGAAGGTAACATGGTCCCCTTCACTATTTTTATCTACTTGCACTGCGATTTCCAAATTGCAGTCGTTTTTCTCTACATAATGAAATACAGAATTTGTTGCATTGGTCTGTACATCTGTTACCAATTTTTCAATTGCACTGGTGCTGTCTCGATACACCATTAAAATGGTATCATTTGCAATTTCTGTAATTGCGTCGTAGACGTTCTTTGTCATACCATTGTCATCTGTGTAGTCATACCGAACAATCCAGTAAGGCAAGCAGTAGACGGCAGATAAGTTCTTTGATGCAGCATATTGTTGTGCTGTTTCAATGAATTTTACTTGCTGGTACCTTGAATCATTGTTATTTTTCCAATCATACTCTGAATTCGTCCATACTTCCACATCATAGGAAACGCCTGCTAATCGTGCGTCATAATCCACAAAGCTGTTATATTCTGCAACTTTATCAAAAACACGATTAATTGCTGTTTGATAGGTATCTTCATATAACCATGTTTTTTCGCCAGTCAGCAAATACACTTTAATATCTCTTGCATACGCATTCTTTACAAAAGTTTCTACCACATTTTTGTTATTAACCAGTTTATTGGCTCCGCTGGAATAGTAAATTTCTGTGACACCGTAAAATTTCATTGCATCTAAGAATGCATTTTGTGTTTCCATGTCATCATCAATTCCATATAGAGCAGCTTTTGTGCCTTTCCAATACCAAGTTGCACAATTCATTTTTGTTTCTTCACAAATCACGTAAACATCCATTGTACTAGAATTATACAAATAGTTTATGGTATTATTCTCTAAACCAAGGTGTTCACGATTGACAAGGTAGAAATGATCAATGGAATAATCCAAAGGACGGCCCATTTTTTCTTCAATGGTTTGCTTTAAGTTTCCTGTTATCTGATAATTATACTCCGACTTTGAGATGTAGCCATTTGCAACAGCATCTTCATAACACATGCCGATCAATTGCTCCAAAGGATTTTGGACGGATGAAGTCATTAACGCTCGCTTCATAGAGGAAAGATCAAATGCATCTAATTTCCCATCCGCACAGAAATCACCAGCCTGTCCGTTTGCAAGATTTGCGGTGGAAGAATCTAGCAGCCATTGCTGCATCAATACGATATCTGCAATAGAAAATTGACCGTCTGCGTTGACATCGCCTGTAGCAGATTGCGTGCGTTCTACTGCATTTAAAATAGATTGGCTGTTGTCTTGTGCAGGGTTTATTGTTCCTGTTGCGGAAATTAAATTGGACGTGCTGAAATAAGCAGTCATAATACATGCCATCAATGCAGCGAATGATTTTTTCATGATTGAAACGACTCCTTTTATATATTTTTGTTTAATCTTGTGAATTTTCATTTTGCTGATCAAGCAGTTCTGCTTGCGTATCATAAATCAAAGATAAAATCTTAAAAGAATTGTTTCATGCATTCTGGTAAATCTTTGATGTTTTTTATTCTTGCACTTGGATAAATTGCTTTTCCAAATCCATATTCAGCATAAATAAATGGAATTCCCGCATATTTCGCGGCTTTTTCATCTCCTTCTGTATCTCTTACATAAACAGCAGTTTGAATACGATTGCGTTTCATTAAAATCTTGATATTCATTCCTTTATGAAAGCCTGTTCTTCCAGACATTTCAAAATCTTTAAAATAAGATTTTAGATGATGTGCATGTAAAAATGCCGAAACATATCCATCTTGACAATTACTTACAATGTATAAATCATAATCTTTGCTTAGAGAATTTATTGTTTGTTCTACTTCATCATAAAGAATAGCTCCATTCTCAAATAAGTATTGAACTTCTTCATTTGCAAAATCATCCAAAATAATTTGACGGTTTTCTTTTGATAGTTCTGGAAATAAAATATCCCCTATTTCTGTCATGGTTTTCCCCATGAGTTTGGCAACTTGTTCTTGCTTTATGTGAAAAGTCGCTTCTTTATGTTGATCAAGTACACGATTCCAAATAGCACAAGCACATCCTGTAGAATCCCACAAAGTGCCATCTAAGTCAAAAATAATTGCCTTCTTCATATTTTTCACTTCCCTACAAATTTACAAGATACTTTTTCAGAATATCCTATATTAACTGAAACTTTGTCCACTATTGAAACAATCATAGTAAACTTTATATCACCGGCTGTACACAATTCATTTTCTATGGTGTAATTGCAAAGATTAAAGTATTCCATTTTCGATTCCGTTTGGTAATGCAAAATTCTTCTTATTTTTTCCATTTTTAAGCATATCATAAATGAAGTGATTTTTCAAGCTATTTTTCATAAACTTGACAAGTATCCTGTTTCAATCAAAAATAATATAGAAAAACAATAAGACCGATAACGAACTGTTACCGACCTTATTGTTTTATTGATTCCACTATCTCAATCCATGTTGCTTTCCGCTTTTAGAAAGCAAATGCAGAACGCCTGATACTATTGCAGAAATACCTAACAAGTATTGCAGCCACTGTGCATGACCGGAAAAATCCATGAACGGGTTGTACCAATCCAATAGTTTGATTACGAGAAATGCCAACCCTAAGATAATTAATTCATGATCCAGCAGCTGCTGAATCCATTGGACGATTTTCATTGTATTCCTTCCGTTAAAAGAATTCCATCCGGAACAGCATGTTCCGGTTTATAGGGATGATTGATTGCATGATTTTGATAGGTCATGAAGGAACAGTGTCCGCCGTCTAAGTTATATGCTACTTTGCAGCCTAGTTGTTCAAACAGTTGTGCAAGTTCATTTAGAAACATTCCACGGGAATAATCTTTTTGTCTGCCATCTACCACAACAAAACAATAATGTCCTGGTTCATAATATCCGATAGCGGTTCGTGGATGTGATTCTCGAATATAGTCCCATGTCAAGAAATCGGTTTTTGCTTTTCCATTTGAATCCAGCAGACTGGGGCCGAAAATCCAGCTTTGATAGGCACCAGTTTGGATGAGTGTTTGAGTATTTAATTTTTCCGGTGTATAAATTTTCATGGTTCCGTCCCAATTTAATACACAAGTTTCCATATCTGTTGCAGCACTGCGGTAAATGGAGCCATTGCGAATGATAGTGCCGTTGTCCTGATGTCGATTGTTGTTATAGGAATCACCATTGACAGATAGAATTGCATTGCTTCGTTGTGCCATATCGGTCAATTTTTCCTTGTATCCAACTCCATATGTATCTTTTGCAAAAACAGTTTGAAAGCAAGTAATATCACCAATATAGACATCAGCTACTGTATAGGAGATTTTAGTGCCGTATTTTAGATGGTTTCCTTGTTCAGAAGCATCTGTTTGGTTGCTGTCAATCGTATGTTTGGTAATGGTGATGGATAAATTGGGACTTCGATAAGTATCCGCAGTTTGAATAATGGTATCAGAAAATTTCTCTTTCCAATTGGTAGAAGCAGGAAGATAGTTTGTTTGCTGTAATGTACTGTTTTGCTGTACAGGTTCTCCTGTTGACGTCAGCAATGGGAAGGCAGCAGCGGGAAGTCCATGCTGCGGACGAAGGTAAGCATCATACCAGATTCCTAAAAGCAGCAGCGCAGCTATGATAAGATCTACGCCAAGAAGAAGCAGACGGTTTCGCATAGATTACGCCTCTTTTCGTTTTTTTGTAATTTTCTGAAGGATCCAATCGGTTCCTTTTACGGAAGCGATTCCAATGATGCAGCCAATTCCTGCGCCTGCCAGCACATCGGATGGAAAATGAACAAAAAGGTACAATCGAGAAAAGGCAATCGCGCCTGCCAATAAATAAGCAGCAATTCCAACCTTTCGATTCCAATGCCAAAGAATTGTTGCCGCTGCAAAAGATGCCATAGTGTGTCCAGATGGAAAAGAATAATCATTTGGCATTGCAATCAACATGGCATGTTCTTCTATCCAACATGGACGATTGCGTGCAATAATATTTTTTAACAACAAATTGCCGATGAGGACACACCCAACACAGCCAGCTCCTAACTGTATTCCGTTTTTTCTGGTTCTGGAATTAAACAATAGAAATATTGCGATCAGAACCCAGAGAATACCGCCGTTTCCAAGTGTTGTAATTTTTGGCATTAAAAAATCTAAAGTAGAACAGGACAAATCTTGTATGCTGTGTAAAATCTTAAAATCCAGTTTGGTTAGCCATTGCATGTATTACACTTCCTTTTGATGGGATGCTGGAAAAATTAGGAACCGCTGTACCACTAAACTACAGAAAAACAATGTGATTTCTACAAATATTTTTGCTGCAAAAGCAGAAATTCCACACACTGTTAAGCCTTGCAACATAAGCGTGTTTGCTGCCAAAATACCAGCTGCTAATAAAAAATATTGCCAGATGGTTCCCTTTCGATGATCATGAAATACAAATTTTTGATTCAATTTGTAATTGAACAAACAACTAATGACACGGGCTAAAATGTTGCCGGCAGAAATTGGTAGGATCAAAGAAAAAAGATTAAATAACCCATAATCCAGCAAGAAACTTAATAAAGAAGAACCAGAGAACTTAAAAATAGAACGATAAATCTGTATGGAATCTCGGAATGGTTGAAAATGGGAAACAGAATTTTTTTGATCCAGGTAAACGGTTTGAATTGGAACCTCCTGCCATGGGATGCTATGTTCCGCACTTTGGAGCAGGACATTCATTTCATATTCGTATCGTTCTCCTTCTACTTTTAGAAAGAATGGAATCCACGCACTGGGAAATGCACGCAGTAATGTTCATAGGATAAATGGATCCATGCATTTCCAATCGTTCCAGATCGATGTACCGAACAGCAAAAGTCACTGGTGTAATGTGTCAACTCCCCAAGTTTAAAAATTGACCATAAAGAAGACCGGTTACGGTAAGTTTCAATCTTTTGGAAAACATAAGCAGCGGATTTTTGATAAAAATGCCGGTGGAAAAATTGGGTAGGCAAATAATCTGGAATAGCAGCACCCAAACAAAAGAGCCAACGCTCTATCGGCGATAAATTTTCCTGTATGGCTGCGATTTTTGCAATGAGGTAATGTGTGCGAGGTTTCATAATGAAGCACCTTCCTTTTAGGCACTTTGGATCTGTTGATTTTCCAGTACCTGTTTATAGTACGTTTCTACTTTTTCTGCAAATGCAGCCGCGGAGAATTGATCTGCTGTTTGTCGTGCACAAGCAGTAAATTGCTGTTTCTGGTGGTATGTCTGCATAATCCAGTGCTGAAATGTTTTAAAAGAAGTGTACAGCCCACCGTTGAAGCCATCGGTCACAATGCCGTCTAGACAGGGGTCTTTTCGACAAACCAATGGAAGTCCGCTTGCAAGCGCTTCTAAGTAGGTTAGATCTTGTGTTTCACTCTGAGAAGCACTTAGGAATACATCGCCTATTTGATAGTAGATTGGAATTTTACTTGGTTCTACTGCATCTGTAAAAATAACACGATCGGCAATTCCTTTTTCCAGTGCGAGTTGCTTTAAAGTAGGTAAATAAGTTCCGCCGCCTACGATACAAAGTACAGCATCCGGTAGAGAAAGTCGTCCGAAATAGCAGATGAGTTCCTCTAAATTCTTTTCCTTTGCTACTCTGCCAACGGTCAGCAAAACTTTCTGGTTTGGCTGAATTCCAAGAGCATGCTTCAAAGCAGTTAGTTGTTCAGAAGAAGCTTGTTGCGCAAATGGACGTAGATTCAATCCAGTTGGAATATAACTGCGATTGGTTTTTGAACGCCATAGGAACGTAACAGGGTTTCTACCTTATGGCTAGGAGCAATCACACCGGCAGTATGTTGTAGGATATGTCTAGTCATCGCAATAACTGCTTTTCTGCCTAATGTGATGCTTGGTGAAAAATAATGCGTATAATCTTCATAGATGGTGTGATAGGTATGTACAATCGGGCATCCTACAGCGGCAGCAATTTTCTTTGCCATAGAAAACGAGAAAAATTCAGATTGTGAATGAATGATATCCGGTTTCCAGCTTATTAACTTTTGCAAACGGCTCTTTCGAAAACAAACTGCTGCTCTTGCACTGTTACAGTGCTTCCCGATGCCAATTGATCCGATTCGTATAATATCTTCTTGATTTTCGCCACGTAGGCATTGTGACGGACAGAGGATTTTTACTTCATGTCCTCTTTTGCGTAGCTGTGTTTCCAGATTCAAAATCGAAGTGACAACACCATTAATCATAGGGACATAGCAATCTGTTGTAATCAAAATTTTCATTTTTCATGCTCCTCTCTTTTTCTTATTGTATTTAGTATAATGGACAAGGTCAAACAGAAATGAAAGCAAAGATAAACGAAAGATAAACTTTCCCACATCTAGAAATTCGTACCAATTGAGATGAATGCTTATCTAGTAAACCTTTGCAAATAACTGCAAAAAACGCTTACAGAAATCATTATTCTGTAAGCGTTTCTCTTATAGCACCAAAAGAAGGGTTCCTGCTGTTAGGAAACCCAATCCGATTCCGGAACGTCGATTCAGGCGTTCTTTCAAAACGATACCAGAAAAAGCAATGGTTACGAGAATACTCAGTTTATCAATAGGAACCACGGCACTTGCCGGACCGTTTTGTAAGGCGTGATAATAACATAGCCAGGAAAGTCCTGTTGTAAGTCCGGAAAGCACTAAAAACAGTAAATCTTTTCGATTTAGCGTATGCAGGGTATGCTGCTGACCGGTAACAAATACCATACACCATGCTAGTACCAGGACAACACAGGTTCGGATTGCTGTGCCTAAATTGGAATCAATATCTTGAATGCCAACCTTTCCCAAAATAGAAGTCATGCTGGCGAATATTGCAGATAAAATGGCATAAAGCAGCCAGCCTTTTCCAGTTGATTTTGTTGGCTGTTTGTCGGTACGTTTGGGGAGCATAAGAAACGTGCCTGCTCCGATTAACAGCATACAGCATACTTTCAGAATGGTCAGAGACTCTCCAAGCAGTAAAAATGCTAGCAGCATTGTCAAAATTGTACTGGATTTATCAATTGGGGCAACTTTGTTGACATCGCCAAGCTGTAAAGCTTTGAAATAATACAGCCAACTTGCACCAGTGGCGCATCCGGATAGCAGTAAAAATAATAATGTTTTTCCAGAAATGGTACCAATTTCGGAAAATGCACCTGTTAGCAGTACCATGAACCAGGAAAACACCAAAACAATGACAGTTCGCAAAGCCGTCGCAACGGTGGAATTGATATGCTCCATGCCAATTTTTGCCAAAACAGCAGTGATCCCGGCAAAGAAAGCAGAACCACACGCAAAAAGGATCCACATCATTTTGATTCATCTCCTAAGCCCGAAACCGGTATCCGGCACCCCATACGGTTTCAATGTATTTAGGGTGTGAAGGATCCTCTTCCAATTTTTCTCGCAAACGATTGATATGTACTGCAACGGTTGCATTATCCCCGATTGCGTCCATTCCCCAGATGCGTTCATATAGAGTTTCTCGATCAAATACGGTATCGGCGTTGGTCACTAGAAATAGCAGCAATTCATATTCCTTATTTTTTAAGCTGACTTCCTGTTCTCGCACAAATACACGGTGTGATTTTGGACAAATTCGAATGGCCCCCACTGTAATATCTTGCTGTGTTTCTTGTGGCATTTTCAGTCGCTTATAAGTGGCAATGTGCGCTTGCACTCTTGCTACCAATTCGCTGGGTGAGAACGGCTTGACAATATAATCATCCGCACCCAATCCAAGTCCTCGAATTTTGTCAATATCTTCTTTCTTTGCGGTGACCATCAGAATGGGAATATCCAATCGTTCCCGTAATTTTCGGCAAAGCGTAAATTCATCTAGCTGCGAGAGCATCAAATCCAATAAGATTAAGTCAAACTTTTCTTTCTGCGCCAGATTCAATCCCGATACACCGTCTGTGGCAATTGATACTGTAAATCCGTTTACTTCTAAGTAATCTCGTTCAATTTCAGCAATTGCTTCATCATCTTCGATAATGCAAATATGACTCATTTTTTGTTTCCTCCTTTGGAATGGTCAATAGAATCCGCAATCCCTTTGGCGTTTCGTGTTCTGCTCGGATTGTTCCACCAAACCGTTCCAAAATCTTTGCTGTAATGGCAAGTCCGAGGCCACTGCCTTTCTGTGGATTATTCCGAGATGGGTCGCTTCGATAAAACACATCAAATAGCTTTGAAAGCGCCTCATCTGATACACCAGGGCCATTATCGGAGACAGAAATGGTTGCATCTGATTCTGTTTCTGTACAGCTGATATGTACTTCTACCTCTGGTGCGTCTTTGTACTTTAAACTATTCTCCAGCAAGTTAGTAATAGCATTTCGAAATTGTACTGGGTCTGCATAAATGATGCAATCAGATGAAATTGGTTCTAAGAGCTTGTGTTCATAGCGAAAAA
>FR899082.1 GCA_000437255.1 Ruminococcus sp. CAG:403 | reverse complement strand
AGTTTGGTTGTGGTTGTCGTTGTTGCGCTGGTCGTTGTAGTGGTTGTCGTTGTCGTAGTAGTTGTTGTGCTTGTTCCTGCCACGATGTGTGCAGTACCCACTACCATTTCATAATTGTCTCGATCATCCGGTACAAAACGCCATTCCAGTTCATTTTCTCCTTCGATTAGTCCTTGCTCCAGACTGGTAATCCACATAATAATACCATCAACACTGCATTTGTAACCCAGTTCTGGTAAATCATCCCCTTCTGTATACGCCTGATCTGGAATTACAGGCGTTACTGCTGGAACTGCCCTTTCAATGTACCACTCTGCGGTCGCTTCGCCAGTGAAGTTTCCTTTTCCATGGATGGTCAGTGTGTACGTTCCGCTATCTGTTGCGGTATTGCCGGTAATCGTATAGTCATCTTCCGTTAGTACGGCACTTCCGCTGATGATACGTTCAATGATGGGAGATTGTTCTGCTCCATTGTAGACAAAATACGTTTCTTTTAGCTGGATTCCAGCATTGGTCAAATCTGCTGGTAAAATTGTAAATGGTACTGTGATGGTTCCATGGAAGAAATCTTCACCAGTAATGATAGCGGTTGCTGTACCAACATCAATGTTGTTCTGATAAGAAATTGTATAATCTCCTTCATGTAAAGGGGTATCTCCGCATTGAATGGAAACTTTTGGTTCGATTTCAGAACCAGTATAAATTTGATCTGGAATTGCCGCTACGACATCTTCTGTCAGTTCGCAGGAGGTAGGTTCCAATATAAATGTTTCTGTTGCACCGTTTCCAAGATCATAGTCATAAGAAGCATAATATCGCGGATCGCTTAGGATCAGTGTGTTGCCGTCTACAGTTGCATGCTCCCAATTAGAGGCTTTGGCGCTATCAAATCCATCTGGAAGCCTGCTGAGGTCAAACGTACCGTTTATTGTATCAATGCAATATTCATTTCCATAACAGGATAGAGAAGTTAAGTTTTCATTTTGGCTGACATCCAGTGAAGTAAGTTGGTTTCTGCCACAGTCTAGATTTGTTATTGCTGTATTCTGTTGTACATCCAATTTTGTTAGATTATTGGAGAAACAGTCCAGAGATTCCAATGACAAATTCTTGCTGACATCCAATACAGTTAAATGATTGTTGTTACAATGCAAATACTGGAGCCATGCATTCTGACTCAAATCAATTGCTGTTAAATTGTTGTTTTGGAAATCCAGGTATTCCAGTTTTGTATTTTGCTGAAGACTCAACGCTGTCAGTTTGTTGTTGCTGCATATCAAACGGCTCAATCTTGTATTTTGACTGATATCCAATGTGGTCAATTCATTATCGGAACAGTTCAAATGAGTCAACTGCGTAAAGTATTGGATTCCGGTTAGGTCAGAGATTCCTTTTCCGGTGACATCAATATCCTTGATTTGTGCAAGTTCACTGGATGTCAGAATATCATCTGCTGTTGTGTCGAAATTTTCCTTTACATATGCTCGGAAAATCGCATCCGGGAATGTTGTTTCATTGATTGCAATGCCAACTTTAAATGGTACTGTAATCGTTCCGTTAAAGAATCCTTTTCCGGTAGCGGTTATTTCTGTTATGCCGGTACTGCTGTTCTGTTCGTAGGAAATGGTATAGTCTGTATCTTGCTCAAGCGTATAATCGCCGTACTTTAAAGTTACATCGGGTTTTAGTTCCGAACCATCGTAAATCTGTTCCGGAATGGCGACTACCATCTCTTCTGACAGCGTACAGGAATTTGGAATTAAGCCAAAGGTTTCTTTTTCTCCATTTCCAAGATCATATGTATAAATAACAGCCGTTTTTAGATCGGTTACAGTTAATGTATTGCCGTCCACAGTTGCATTTGTCCAGTCAGAGGTTTTATTGCGATCGAATCCATCTGGAAGCGTGCTGAGGTCAAACGTACCATTTACTGTATCAATGAAATACATGTTTTCGGAACAGTTTAGAGAGGTTAGTTCCGTATTCTGCTGTATATCTAATTTGGCTAGATGATTGTTGCTACATCTTAGCGTTTTCAGCGCTGTATTTTGTCGCACATCCAATTCAGACAGATTATTATGGGAAACATTTAATTCTTGTAATGCTGTATTTTGTTGTACATCCAATTTTGTCAGATCGTTGGAGGAACAGCACAGATATTCCAATGACAAATTCTTGCTGACATCCAATTCGGACAGATTATTCCGGGAAACTTCTAATGTTTGTAACGCTGTATTCTGTCGTACATCCAAATTTGTTAGATTGCTGTAGAAACAGTCCAGATACTTCAATGACAAATTCTTGCTGACATCCAATTCGGACAGATTATTCCGGGAAACTTCTAATGTTTGTAACGCTGTATTCTGTCGTACATCCAATTCGGACAGATTATTATAGGAAACGTCTAATGTTTGCAACGCTGTATTCTGTCGCACATCCAATTCGGACAGATTATTCAGGGAAACTTCTAATGTTTGTAACGCTGTATTCTGTCGTACATCCAATTCAGTCAAACTATTATCGTAACAGGATAGCTCGTTTAGCGCAGTAAAATATTCCACACCTGTTAGATCAGTGATTCCTTTTGACGATACATTGATTTGTGTGACCTGTTCCAGTTCGTCTTTTGACAGAAATCCATCTGTTGTTGTATCAAAATTTTCTTGAACATAGGTTCGGAATGTTTCACCCGGGAAGTTGGCTGCATCAATGGCAACGCCAATTTCAAATGGTATGGTTATTTCCCCTGTAAAAGAACCCATTCCCGTGATGGTAACAGTTGCGGTACCGATTTCAGTATTTTGGGCATAGGAAATGGCATAATCAGTTCCTTCAGTAAGAAGTTCTTCACCATATTTGATCGTTACCGCTGGAGTGATTGCAGAACCTGTATGGGCTTGAACTGGAATGGCGTCTACCATTTCCTCTGTCAGTTCGCAGGAACTCGGAACCAAGGTAAAGATTTCTGTTTTTCCATTTCCGAGATCATACGTATAAGTAATATTTGCTTTTGAATCGGTCACAGTTAATGTATTGCCGTCCACGGTTGCATTTGTCCAATTGGAAGCTTTGCTTGCGTCAAAATTTCCGGGAAGGGTATTGAGGTCAAATGTACTGCTGACCAAAACAATGGCATAGGTATTGTCATCACAGGATAAAAATAGGTCTGTATGATTCCTGAGATCCAATGCGGTCAGATGATTTTTAAAACAGCTCAGATGGGAAAGACTCGTATTGTTGCTGACATCCAATGTAGTCAGATTGTTGGAAAAACAGTACAGAGCGGTCAAATTTGTATTGCTGCTGACATCTAATGTGGTCAGATTGTTGGAAGCACAATACAGTTCCACCAGTTCTGTATTTTTGTTGACCTCTAATGCGTTCAGAGCATTGGAAGTACAACTCAGGGAGACTAGTTTTGTATTGTTGCTGACATCCAATGCGGTCAAATTGTTGGAATCGCACCACAGGTGGGTCAAATTCGTATTGTTGCTGAGATTCAATGTCGTCAGATTGTTGGAATCGCAGCGCAGTTCTATCAAATTCGTATTGTTGTCAACGTCCAATGTGGTTAAATTGTTGGAATAGCAGTGCAGAACAGTTAGTTTTGTATTGTTGTTGATATCCAGTGCAATTAGATAATTGGATTGGCAGTTTAGGGAGGTTAATTCCGTATTGCTGCTGAGATTCAATGTGGTTAGCTGGTTGCTACTGCAGTTCAGATCGGTTAGTTTTGTATTGTTGCTGACATCCAATGTAGTCAGCATATTGGTGTAGCACTTCAAAGTAGTTAGTTCGGTATTCTTGCTGACATCCAATGTGGTCAGATCGTTAACACCGCAGTTCAGGGAGGTCAGCTGTGTAAAGTAGGAAATACCAGTCAAATCAGAAATTTCCTTCCAGGATACATCCATTTCTTTGACTCGTTCCCGTTCGCTTTCTGTTAAAACGTCGTCTGCCGTTGTATCAAAGTTTGTCTTGACATAGTCCCGGAAGTTGGCATCCGGAAAGTTTTCTTCATTGATGGCAATGCCTTCCACGTTGCTTGCTGGTTCTTCTGCACTTGCCGACCAGTGAATCGGGAAGGTGCCGCTCGGGAAGTTTAGCAGCATGCTGCTGCATACAGAGGCAGCAGCGAGAACTGCTACCGATTTTTTGCATGTTTTTTTCATAGATTGTTCTCCTTAAAAGAATTGTGAATTGGATGGAACGAATAAAGTGGGAAATTGTAACATCTACATCACCCCTTTCTTGTTTATCATCTATTATAATTATACTGATTTGAAATAAAATTGCAATAGGTTTGGCACGAAAAGTAAAAAAACAGCACAAATTGTAAGAATAGATGTTCAATCCATTGCATTTTTTTCTATTTTGTGTTATAATAAAATAAAAAAGAAAATGAAAGAGAGTGCAAGCATGCGAATTGCAATTGTAGATGATGCGGAACAGGAGCGCAATCAGCTGCGAGAAAAGCTGGAAACGCAATTGGAACAGGATTCCATTTATACGGACATCACAGAATTTGACAATGGAGCGGCGTTTTTGACAGCTGCAAGAGAAGAGGCATTTGCCGCTGTATTTCTGGATATTTATATGCAAGGCAAAAATGGAATTGAAACAGCAAAGGAGTTGCGGCAGTTTGATACGGACTGCATGTTGGTGATTACAACCACTTCGGAAGATCATGCGCTGGAGGGCTTTCGGGTGCGTGCCATGCATTATCTGGTCAAACCATATACAGAGGAAGAATTGCAGCAGACTGTTGCGGAAATGCTTCAGCGCATCGGCAGACCCGATCAGTATCTTACTGTAAAGACCGTAAACGGAACCATGAACCTGCGGTTTCAGAATATTCTCTATGCCGAGCATCATGCGCACCAGATTTTCATTACGCTGGCAGATGGCACCACGGTTGTGACCCGACAGCCATTCAGTGAATTTTCTGCCGCTATTCAGAAAGACGATCGCTTTTTTGTATGCAGCAGGGGAATGCTTTTGAATTTGGAACATGCTGTAGACTTAAATGGATCGGTATTTGTCATGACCAATGGAAAAAATGTTGGAGTAAGCCGTGATTTCCTAAAGAAAGCACGGCAAGTGTTTATGAACTTCCTGTTTCGAAAGGAAATGGAACATGAATGATCTGATGCGTGCTATTTTAGAAATGACCGTTGTAATACCGGGGCTTTTACTGGCATATCTGCCCATGAAGGCATACTTAAAAGTACGTCCTGCAAAGCTTTTTGCAGGACTTGCACCATTGATGATTGGACTATGTGTAGCAGGCGGCGTATGCTGTTGGCTTTTAAAGATTCGTACCACTTTTGTGCTGCCTATTGTGGTTTTAATTGCTGCCTGGATTTACGTTCGAACGCTGCGTGTTTCTATTTGGAAATCGGGCAATATATTTCTTGCCATATGTGCCGTGTGGGTTTGCATCTATCGAATTTCTGGTGCCGTTGATGGTGCGCTGCAAGCGGAAAACAACTTGTATTTTTGTATGCGGGCAGCGATTATTGATAATCTGCTGTGCTGGGGATTCACTGCGATTGCCTGTTATCCAGCTATTCGTCCGGTCAAAAAGCTGATAGAGAATGAAAACATGGCACAAACATGGTACTTTTTTTGGATTTTGCCAGTGGTATACATCGTGTTTAACTTATTTATGGTACCGAAGCAGGGGAATGTCTTGTATGTGGAACAGACGTTGAAAGACAGTATTTTCATTCACATCATGCTGCTTTTGATGTTGGGATTGCTTTATTTTTTATTCTATCTGATGGCAACGAGTCTGAACAAAACAGCGAATTTGGAAAAGGAAAAAGCATTCCTGGAAATGCAAAAGGTGCAGTATGACAATCTCTGTACAGTAATAGAAGAGATTCGGCAGGCAAAACATGATTTGCGGCATCATTTCACACAGCTTTCTGCAATGGCGGATCGGGAAGCGTGGGAAGAACTGAAGCAGTATCTTGCAAAAGCACAAGATCGTATTCCAAGCCTGGATATGATATTTTCCGAAAATTGTGCTGCGGATGGAGTGGTAGGGCATTATTGTGCGCTTGCAAGGGAACAGCATATCCCGTTTCTTGCCAAAATCGCACTTCCGAAAGAAATTCCATTTGATGAGATGGAAATGTGTATTGTGTTGGCCAATTTATTGGAAAATGCATTGGAAGCCAGTCTGCGGACAGATCCTGCCAAACGATACATCCGAGTTGATGTACATATTCATGCAGAACGTATTCTGCTGATCTGTCTGGAAAATGCGTTTGAGGGGGACGTTGTAGAAAAAGATGGCGTTTTTCAATCTGCCAAGCGAAAGGAAGCAGGCATCGGAATTCGATCGGTTCGGCGGATCGCAGAGAAGAACGGCGGCGGATGCAGCTTTGAGCATGAAGATGGTGTGTTCCGGGCAAAGGTTATGCTGAGAAGAGAATAGATGTCCTTGCATAGAAAAAGCACCTGTATCAATTGGAAAGAATTGATACAGGTGCTTTTGTTTTATGGGGAATGTTGTTTATCCTTGAGAAAGACGGGTTGCGATGACGTATAGAAGAATGCAGGCAAATCCAATGAGGATAGAAAGTACGGAAAGTACGGTGCCTGTTTTTCCGAACATCAGGGAACCAAATCCGCAGAGGACGCCAATGCATCCCAGCAGCAAGGTAGCAAGCTGTAAAGCGGTTGGCAGAAAGAGTGCAGATAATACGGCCAAAACTGCAAATGCAATTGCCAGAATTGCCAATACCAAAGCCGAGTCCTCTTTTGCAGTGCGCTGTTTTTTCTTTTTTGCAGACGATGGAACAGATTTTTTGGGTTCCTTGGTTTTGGCGGTTTCAACTTGTTTCTTTTTCATGGTGACTAACTCCCTTATGATTCACGAAGCTGAGCGCCGATGGCATTCAGTGCTTTCAAAGCACGCTGCATTGCACGATCTGCCTGTTCATCGGTTAAGGTTGCTTCATGAGAACGCATGCGGATGGAGAAGGAAACGCTCTTCTTTCCAGCTTCAATTTGCTTTCCTTTATAAACATCAAAGATGGAAACATCTTCCAGAATGGAGCCAACGCCTTGTTTGATTGCAGCTTCCATCTCTGCAACTGGCAGAGCATCTTCACAGAGCAAGCTCAAATCTCTTGTAGTAGCAGGGAATTTCGGCAATGGATGGTAGGTGATTTCTGTGTTGGCAAATGCCACCAGTTCAGCAGCATTCAGCTTTGCAACGTATACTTTGGTGCCGAATCCATAGGTTTGCTGTACCGTAGGATGCAGTTCGCCCAGATAACCGATTGCGGTTTCTCCGCAGAAAATGACAGCACTTCTGCCGGGGTGCAGCGCACAGGTTTCCGGGAAGGTGGAATCGGTGTCACAGCGCTTATAAGCACAATTTTCAATGTGCAGTTCTTTGAGCAGAGCTTCTATAATGCCCTTGATGGTGTAGAAATCCACGCCATCACCATACATGCCGAGCGTAAAGCGGTTGGGTTCCTTCGGCAGGGTGTCCGGCCCGGTTACCAGGTATTCCTTGCCCAGTTCATACAAAGAAACAGCATGATTTCTGTTTTTGTAGTTGGTTGCCAGTACTTCCAGCATGGACGGCAGCGTGGTGGTGCGCATAATGCTGGTATCTTCTCCAAGCGGATTG
This sequence comes from Ruminococcus sp. CAG:403, assembly GCA_000437255.1. Lineage (GTDB taxonomy): Bacteria > Bacillota > Clostridia > Oscillospirales > Ruminococcaceae > Ruminococcus_C. Next base: position 18,464 of record FR899082.1, on the reverse strand, counting down.
GAAATGGTAACGGTACGACGCAGCGGGCTGTCTGCCGGAAGACCAATTTTATCATAGTATTTGGGGCTGATAAAGGAATAGGTCAAAATGCCATGGCAGCCAAGTGCAACCGCAGTCTGTTCCATGCTGCGGTAGAATTTCTGCTCCGGAGTCAACTGTGCCTTGGCAACACCAGTGATAACAGTAGATGGCAGATTATTATATCCATAAATACGAGCTACTTCTTCTGCAATATCTGCCGGACGTTCCAGATCGATTCGGAAGCTGGGCGGAATGCAGGTGGTTTCATTGACTTCAATTTCCAATGCCTTTAAAGTAGTACGCATTTCTTCTTCTGGAATTTCAGTGCCCAGAAAATGGTTGATCCATTCCGGATTGAATGGGATAGCATGGGTGATATCCGGTACATTGTTGATATCCAAGTGGGTGCGAACGGGTTCACCGGCTCCCAGCAATTCTACCAATTCGAATGCACGATGCAGAGTGCGCAGGCATCCAAGCGGATCCAGCCCCTTTTCATATCGAGCCGATGCATCGGTACGCATGCCAAGCTTCTTTGCCGTGCGGCGCACCTGTACGGGTTCAAAATAAGCGGATTCGAAAACAACTGTTGTGGTATCTTCCATAATACCGCTGTATTCACCGCCCATAACACCAGCAACTGCAATTGGTTTTTCTTCGTCTGCAATGACCAGCATCTCCGGAGAAAGGCTGCGCTCTACGCCGTCCAGGGTGGTGATGGATTCACCTTCCTGTGCATTTCGAACATGAATATGCTGACCGCTGACGTAGCGAAGGTCAAATGCATGCATCGGCTGACCATATTCCAGCATAACATAATTGGTGATATCTACCAGGTTATTGATTGGACGCACGCCGCTGGCACGGAGTCGTTCCCGCATCCAGCGAGGAGACGGGCCAATCTTTACATTCTTTACAATACCTGCTGCATAACGGGGGCAGAGTGTTGTATTGTGAACATCTACTTTTAAAAGATCGGAGATTTCTTCTGCAATGCCATTGAACTTGGGTTCGGGTAAAACCAGCGGAGTTTGGAATGTAACAGCTGCTTCCCGTGCAAGACCTACGACAGACAGACAGTCCGGACGGTTAGAGGTGATTTCAAATTCCACGGAGGTATCGTTCAGACCAATTGCGGTGTGAATATCCTCGCCGATTTTGCAATCTTCTTCCATCAGGAAAATGCCGTCTGCAATTGCATACGGAAAATCATTCACAGTTAAGCCCAGTTCTCCAAGCGAGCAAAGCATGCCGTTACTTTCTACGCCACGCAGCTTGCCCTTCTTGATTTTAATGCCGCCTGGCAACGTTGCGCCGGAAAGTGCAACGGGAACAATATCACCTGCTTTTACATTTGGTGCACCTGTTACAATTTGGATAGGAGCTTCTTGTCCCACGTCTACCTGACAAATCACAAGGTGATCAGAGTTTTCATGTGGTGTAACAGACAGCAGTTTTCCGACCACAACATTTTGAATTTCAGCGCCTTCTTCTGTATAGCATTCTACTTTTGAACCGCTCATGGTCATGCCGGCGCAGAAGTCTTTTACAGAAAAATCTTTTTTGATGTAATCAGAAAGCCATTTCATAGATAAATTCATTGTACGAATCCTCCCTTTTAGAATTGTGTCAGGAACCGGTAATCGTTCTCAAACAAAAGCCGCATATCCTGAATGTTGTACCGACGCATAACAATTCGTTCCAGTCCGAGACCAAAGGCAAATCCGGAATAAACAGAACTGTCAATGCCGCAGCCTTCCAATACCTTTGGATGCACCATACCAGCGCCCAGCAGTTCAATATATCCTTCATTCTTACAAAGGCGGCAGCCTTTTCCATAGCAGTTGAAGCACATAACATCTACTTCTGCGCTTGGTTCTGTGAACGGGAAGTGGTGCGGGCGCAGACGAATCTTGCAGTCATCGCCGTACAGACGCTGCATCAGCAGTTCCAGTGTGCCCTTTAAATCTGCCATGGTAATGCCCTTGTCTACAACTAGTCCTTCAATTTGATGGAAGAGCGGGGAGTGGGTTGCGTCTACAGCATCCGAACGATAAACACGTCCGGGCGCAATGACACGAATCGGCGGCTTTTTCTGTTCCATTACATGAACTTGTACCGAGGAAGTCTGGGTACGCAGTAAAATATTATCGGTTACATAGAAAGTATCCTGCGTATCTCTGGCAGGATGATCCGGCGGAAGATTCAATGCCTCAAAGTTATAGTAGTCATATTCTACTTCTGGACCGTCTGCCACTTCAAATCCCATTCCCAGGAAGATTTCCTTGATTTCCTGTTCCACCTGTGTCAATGGGTGCAGACTACCCAGTGTTTGCTTTTTGCCCGGCATGGTGATATCAATGGTTTCTGCCTGGAGCGTTTCTGCAAGTGCAGCTTCCTGCAAAGCAGTTTGCTTTTCTTTGATGGCAGATTCAATGTCCGCACGTACCGTATTGGCGAGCTGTCCCATAACAGGACGTTCTTCAGCGGACAGTTTCCCCATCTGCTTTAAAATACCGGTGATGGCGCCTTTTTTTCCCAGGTATTTGACACGGACTGCATCCAGTTCTCTGGCATCCTTGCAGGCCTTGAGTTCCTCTTGCGCACTGCTGCGCATGGCTTCCAGTTGTTCTTTCATCGTGTTTTCATCCTTTCAAATGATAATGGTGCATAAGAGAAGGTGCTGCATGAAATAAAAAAATCCTGCCCTCAAATAGGACAAGATTCGAATTCTTGTGTAAAAACCACCTATTTTCAAGAGCCAGCACTCTCTAGCCTGTAACGAAGGCACAACGTTCAACCCTACTATGCAACCAGCAGTTCTGGCTGACCGCTCGGGAGTGAACTTCAGCAAGGTTATGATTTGGTGCATTTTCAGCCAAGATGCACGTTCTCTGAAAATCGTAAAAACAGCCTACTCTCTCCGTCATAGCGTTTCTGCTATCTATTATATAAAAAAGCAGAAAAAAAATCAAGAGCTTTCTTGAAATTTTTTTGGAATTATGCTATAATATGGTTACTTTTTTCCAAGATGGGTAGGAGCAACGAAAAAATAACCGGTCTTTTCAGCCGGAGCATTCACGAAAATGGAGGATTTTATCATATGGATTCTTATGCAGAATATTTGGTCAAAAAAGCGCCGACTTCTCAGGATCAGGGAAGAAAGGCATTGATTTTAATTGCCGCTCTTTTAATCTGTGCAGGGACTATTTTTTTGGTTCGTTTTACTGGGCCGCTGATTTTGGTGCTGACAATTGTCGCCATTTACGGTGCGTATTATTTGTTTACCAGCCAAAATGTAGAATATGAGTATATTGTTACGAATGATGAACTGGATATTGATAAAGTCATCGCCAAGCGAAAGAGAAGCCGGCTGATTTCCGTAGAAATTGGAAAATTCACGGCGTTTGGAAAGGAAGAAGAGGCGGAACCCATCAGCGATCAGGCAACAACCGTGTTATGCATTGGAGCAGATGCAGAACTGGGAACCTATTATGCAGATTTGGAGACCGAAGAATACGGGCAGACAAGAATCCTATTTACACCGAATGAATCGGTATTAACCTGTGTACAGGAAGCGCTTCCACGGATTTTAAAGTATCGGAAATCTAATCTGTAAGGGTCTACTGCATCCTGGAATTTTAACAAGTGTATAATTTTTGCAAAAAAAGTTGGAAAATACTGTACAAAACGGAAAAGATGTGCTATAATAAAAAAGTGGCATAATTCGAATGGAAAAATGCAGGGTTCTGCATTTTGGAACACAATCAAATGAAAGGATGAGAGTGTGATACAACGAATGAAAAAAACGTTAGGCATTCTGCTCGCTGCATCCATTGGAATGCAGGTGCTTTGCAGTATGCCGGTATTCGCAGAAGAACAAATTGAGGAAGTAGACGCTGGCGCGGAAGAACTGGTTTCGGATGCTTGGATTGGTGTGGAAGCTTCTTTGATGGATGATACCATCTTGTTGCAGGCAGATCCGGAGCAGGCAAGCGGTTTTTATCTGAATTTGTCCACCATTGCTTTGACTTATTATGCGGAACTTTCAGTAGGAAATGAGCTGGAAGCGACTGCTTTATGGAAGGATACCCTGGATTATGATAAGGATGGCTGGGTTACAATTGCAGATGCAACCGCATTGCTGACCATTTCTGCGGAAGTTGCGGTTGGAAACATCACGGTAGAACTTCCGATTCAGGCAACTACGACAATGCCTGTCACAACGGATTCTTCTGAAACCGAAACGACAACGACTTTTGTTTCAGCGGAAACAACCATTCCGGTTTCTGTTCCAACGGAAACAACGCCAACTAGTCTGGAGACAACCGTTCCGGTCGTGACTACACCTGCACCAGTTTCACAGACAACAACAGAACGGACAACAACAACGGTAACTACTACCACAGTTCCTGCTGTCACCACTACAGCAGCGACAACAACGACAGGAGTAACACTGCCGTCTGATGTAGTCGCACGTGGAATCGATGTCTCTATGTATCAAAGTTATGTCAATTGGGACAAGGTTAAAAAGGAAGGCAATGTGGATTTTGCCATTATCCGTGCAGGGTATGGAAAGTATGCTTCCCAGGAAGATCCTTATTTTGATATTAACATGCAGAATGCAAGAGCAGCTGGTATAGACTGCGGTGCATACTGGTTTAGTTATGCCTTGACACCAGAAGATGCGGTATTAGAAGCAAAAGCATTCCTTTCTGTGATAAAGGGTTATCAGTTTGAATATCCGGTTGTGTTTGATATGGAATATGAAAAACAGGCAAAGCTGAGTCGGGAACAGGCATCTGCAATCGCAGAAGCATTTTGTTCGACTATGGAAAAAGAAGGCTATTATGTCAGTGTGTATAGTTATGTTAGCTTTTTAAATGACATGTTTACCGATACCGTTTTTGAGAAGTATGATGTCTGGGCTGCACATTTTAATGTATCAAAGCCAAGTTTTACTCGTTCCTACTATGGAATGTGGCAGTATTCGAGTACATCCCGGGTTCCCGGCATTGACGGAAATGTTGATGCAGATTATGCTTATCGAGATTTTCCGTACTTAATGAAGCAATTTTCTTTGAACGGCTATACCCAATAAAAATGTTTTTATCCTGCGTCAATGCGTATTCTGCCATTAACGCAGGATTTTTTATGGCAAGCAAAAGAAATGGTGTGTACAAGAAGTCACATAAATCATAAACTGTTTTGTGCAATTTCGATAAACATCGACTTTTTTTCAAAAAAGCGTTGACAAGTCAAATACTTTGTGCTATAATAGGAACTGTTGTTGCAAAGCAATTATTTTGATAAAAACCGGTTGCGGATATGGCGGAATTGGCAGACGCGCTAGCTTCAGGTGCTAGTCTTCGCAAGGAGGTGGAGGTTCAAGTCCTCTTATCCGCACCAAATTTGTTTTTATAAAAAGATGCTTTGTAAAGAATGATTTTTCTGCGGATATGGCGGAATTGGCAGACGCGCTAGCTTCAGGTGCTAGTCTTCGCAAGGAGGTGGAGGTTCAAGTCCTCTTATCCGCACCAAATTTGTTTTTATAAAAAGATGCTTTGTAAAGAATGATTTTTCTGCGGATATGGCGGAATTGGCAGACGCGCTAGCTTCAGGTGCTAGTCTTCGCAAGGAGGTGGAGGTTCAAGTCCTCTTTCTCATTTTTTTGTTTTTATACCACCTGTTTATGCGGTTACATGTCAGGAGTGAAAATTCCTTCCAATAGAGCATCGCACAGATGCAAAAAGCTTGCCAGATAATTAAAATCTGGCAAGCTTTTTCTATTGAAACTAACATATTTTCATTTTTCTAAGGAATTCACCAGGCATGAAATCTGTGTTTGAATGATTTTTGTGATATATTCCATGCTTTGTTTTCGTTTTTCGTTGTCCTTTTCCTGTACCATTTCCAGCAGCATGCCAGCAAGTGCTTCGGTATAGAAGTTGGTTAAAAAGACTTTAAAATCTGGTTCCAGCTTGGCATTTTTTTCTTCCTCTGCACGATCCAATACGGATTGCACAACATGATAAAAATCAGCGCAGAAAAAGCGTTTCATTTCTTCTCTGCCAATAGAATCATAGGCACAGTTGATTAGATAATCATTCTGCTCTACATATTCCATTACAAATGCAATGGCTTCCTGATAGTCCACAAGTAAGTCGAAATGCTGTACCACCTGAATGGCTTCTTCTTCAAAAATCTACTTGAGCAGTGCATAGATATCAGAAAAGTGATAGTAGAAAGTTTTTCGATTGATGTTACAGGTTCGAATAATTTCACTGACTGTAATTTTAGAAAATGGTTTTTCCCACATAAATTGTTTGAGCGTTTGTGCAATTTCTTTTTTGGTTTGCAGCGAGAGTTCCGCATTGGTCATGGCATAGGCTCCTTTCTAAGGGAATGAATTGCACTTATTATACACCTGTCCGGCATCAAAGTCAAGTGCAAGATACCGGTCAAATGTGTAACATTGTAGCATATGCGACAAATTCAGCCTATTTGACCGTAGGAACTTTTCTGAAAATATGCTATGATGAATACAGAATCCAAAAAGGAGGTGACAACATGCAGAAGTATCAATATCATATTATTTTGCAGGTTCCGCTTGGAAAGCGCCATGGAGAGATGATGGTTCAAATTGAGGAGAATCAGATCTCTGGAGACCTATTTGTATTGGGTAAAAAGTTTCCGCTTTCCGGAGCAACAGATGAGCAGGGAAACTGTCGGATAATTGGAAAATTTTGCAGTCCCAAGCAGGAGTATTGTTATGAAGCAACAGGCACATTTGATTCTGCAAAAATTCAATTGCTGCTTTCTGTCGGATATCGAAAATTCCAGTTGACTGGAACAGCATGGAATGGAGAGGAAGGATAATATGGCATACATTGAAATGCGAAACAGTTATAAAGAATATCATATGGGAGATTCCGTCATTACTGCCAATCGAGATGTTTCTTTTTCGATTGAAAAAGGAGAACTGGCAATTATTCTTGGTTCCTCCGGTGCCGGAAAGTCCACTGTTTTGAATATTCTTGGTGGGATGGACACCAATGATCGTGGGGAAGTGCTCATAGATGGAGAAAATATTTCCCAGTATACACCAAAGCAATTGACCACCTATCGACGCTATGATGTGGGATTTGTGTTTCAATTCTATAATTTGGTACAAAACCTAACGGCAAAGGAAAATGTAGAGCTTGCCTGTGAAATCGTAGCTGATGCAGCAGATCCGGAAACAATATTACGGGAAGTAGGACTCAGTGACCGTATCAACAATTTTCCGGCACAGCTTTCCGGTGGAGAGCAGCAGCGTGTTGCCATTGCACGGGCCGTTGCAAAAAATCCCAAGCTGCTGCTCTGCGATGAACCGACTGGCGCCTTGGACTACAACACCGGAAAACAGGTTTTGCAAATTTTACAGGACATGAGCCAGGAGAAGGGTGCCACTGTTGTAATTGTAACACACAATGCGGCAATCGCTCCTATTGCAGATCGTGTCATCTATATGCGAGATGCACAGGTTCAGCAAATTGTACAGAATGCGCAGCCACAAAAAATTGCGGATATTGAATGGTAGGTGATCCCCTTTGAAAAAGAAAGCACTCTATCGGGATATTCAAAAAAGCTTCTCCAAGTTCAAAGGACGGTTTATTTCCATTTTGTGTTTGATTACACTTGGATCGTTTGCATTGGTGGGTTTGCAGGTCACCGGACCGGATATGCGAAAAACGGGGGAACATTATACACAGACTTATCATGCGGCTGACCTTTCGGTCATCGGTAGCATGGGAATTGATTCGGAAACGAAAACTGCCATTTCAAAAATTTCCGGTGCTTCTTGTATAGAATACGGGTACTTGAAGGACGTTGTCCTTGCAGATACGGATTTCAGTGTTCGTGTTTTTTCCAACACCAAATCCATTTCCCAGTATGAAGTTGTTCAGGGAAGAATGCCGGAGACCGATTCTGAGATTGCGCTTTCCAACGATATGAATGCGGATTATGCAATAGGCGATACCATATCTTTCACAGAGAAAGCAGATCTTTCCGGAGATAAGGTACTGAAGGAGCACGCCTATACCATCGTTGGATTCGTCCACTCTACGGAGTTGTTGTCTCAAGTGCATATCGGGATGGCTTTTCGGTTCCACGGATTGAATTCCACTTCTATCCATTGGTCACTGTGACAGCTTTGTTTTTGGCATTCCTGAGTGCCGTTGTACCAGCATACATTGTAGCCAAAAAGACACTGCGAGAGAAACCATCGGCTTTGTTGCTGCCGAAGGCACCGGCAGTCGGTTCTAAAATCTTGTTGGAACGAATAAAACCGATTTGGAACCATATGAGTTTTACGCATAAAGTGACCGCCAGAGATATTTTCCGTTATAAGAAGAGAATGCTGATGACCATTTTTGGCGTTTGCGGTGCTGTGATGTTGTTGTTTGCAGGATTGAGTGTCCAGCATTCCATTGCAGGAATCAATGATCGGCAATTTCAAACGATTCTTCGGTATGATCTGATTGCAGCGGAAAACAGCAATTTAAGTACAGAAGAAACCAAAGAGATCGAGAACTTGCTGCAAAGTGATGCAATCGATCAGTCGCTTCCTATTTATTATACAGAGATGAATCAAACTGCGGGTAAGAAGCAGGATAAACAGGAAATCAAGATGATAGTCCTCAAGGAAACGGATTTGTTTGCCAACTTTATTTCCTTAACAGAACGAAAGAGTGGGGATGCCATTTCCTTATCTTCCGATGGAGTTGTACTTTCTGAGCGCCTTGCAAAATTGCTGGATGCAAAGGTTGGGGATACGGTTACCTTATGTGATGCCGACCATCAGTCTTATGAGATGCAGGTTTCTGGGATTACAGAAATGTACACCGGGCACTTTGCATTCTTAAATGCAGATTATTATGAGCAGGTCTTTCAGAAGTCATATACGCCGAATGCCAATTTAATCATCTTGAATACACACGGTACAGATGCGGCTGATCAAATGGCAAATCAATTTATGCAATTGGATGGAATTGCTGGTATTGTACAGAATACAACCATGATTCAGCAAATCAATACCATTGTAGAATCTTTGAATAAAATTATGACCGTATTGATTTTGGTAGCGGTTTTGCTGGCAATTGTCATTTTGTATAATCTAACCAACATCAATGTCATGGAGCGAATTCGAGAGCTTTCCACCATCCGGGTATTGGGATTCTATGATCAAGAAGTGACGCTTTATATTTATCGGGAAACCATTCTCTTAACGTTACTGGGCATTTTAGTTGGATATGGAACAGGGGATCTGTTTTATCGGTATCTTTTGGCAGTTGTACCGCCGGAAGAAGTGATGTTCAATCCAGCACTTGGTGCAAAGGCATTTATTGTACCGTTTTTCCTGATTGCAGGAATCACGATTTGTCTTGGACTTGTAATCAATCAAAAATTGAAAAAGGTGGATATGCTGGAAGCATTGAAATCGGTAGAATAATAGAAAAATAATTAGGAACTGCTGCAAGAACTTCTGTGGCAGTTCCTTTTTCTGCAATTTGGTCGAACTTTGTCGAAAAAGAAAGAACAAATTGGAAGAATGTACAAAATGGGGAATCGGTTTTATGTGAAAATGTAGAATTATCAGGAAATTATACAATAACTATTGAAAAGTAGTTTTGCTTATTGTATAATTATTATAATATTTTTCTAAAAAATGAAAAATGATGCGGTGTCGTATGATTTCACAATGAAAATCAGAATGAAATATGCTGTTAGGAAGGAGGGAGTATATGCCGTATTATGCGCATCGATCTGATGATGGAAGATGGCAGACAATTGCAGAACACTTAGAGGGAACCGCAAAACTGGCACAGGAGTATTGTATTGATCTTCTAAAACCAATGGCAGAAAAAATAGCAAAATATCATGATATTGGAAAGTACGCAAAAACATTTCAAAAGCGATTGGAAGGCGCTTCTGTTTCATTTTGCCATGCGGTTTGCGGTGCGATTGCATATCAGGAACAAGCCAATCAAAGAGATGTTTTTACTCCAATGTTGACATATTGCATTGCAGGGCATCATACTGGGTTAATGGACGGCGGTACACGGGTGGATACACCGGAAGATGGAACCCTTGCAGGATGCTTAAAACGGAAAGTGGATTATACAGGAGAAAATGACTATACCACTTACCAAGAGGAATATTTGGTGCAGCCACTCACTGCGGAAGAAGAACAGCCCGCCCTTGCAGAACTTCTATCGGTGCGTAAGGATCCATTTGAAGTACTGGAGCGATATGCCTTTTTTACAAAATTGTTGTTTTCTTGTTTGACGGATGCTGACTTTTTGGACACAGAGAGATTTTGTAATCCTGATACAAAGCGAGGAATGCAGGGCGATTTTAAACAGGCACTTGAGATTTTAAATCATCGATTTTCAGAATTGCCCCATACAACGAGTTTGCAGCAAGCAAGAAGCAGAATACAAAATCAAGCGTTTCAAAATGCAGAACATGCAGAATCAATTGCCATTTTGGATATGCCAACGGGCAGTGGAAAGACCTTATGCAGCCTGAAATTGGCACTTTCCAATGCAATCAAACATCATAAAAAAAGAGTCATCTACGTTATTCCATATACAAGCATTATTGAGCAAACGGCGGATTCTTTTTCCAAATTGTTTGGCGATGTACTCCCTGTTTTACAGCATCATTCTAATTATACCTATGAGACGGGAAAGGAAGAGGAACCGGAGCTTGCAGAAAAAATGCGAAAAACTTGCGAGAACTGGGATGCACCATTGATTATCACGACAAGTGTGCAATTTTTTCAATCCTTTTATCATTATAAAAGTTCTGCACTGCGAAAACTGCATAATCTAAAAGATTCCATTTTGATTTTCGATGAGATTCATTTGATTCCAACGGATTTGTTGCAGCCTTGTTTGCGGGCAGTTGGATATGTTACAAAATATTTGAATGGAGAAGCGATTTTCCTCTCTGCAACGATGCCAGACTATGAAAAGCTGTTTCAACGATTTCTACCCGATTGTAAGTATTCTCAATTGATTACAGATCATTCTGATTTTCCATTTTTTAAGAAGTGCATGTATCAAAATCTAGGTGAAACGGACTATGAAACAATTGCAGCGCAAGCAGAGACTTGTGAAAATGCACTGATTATCGTCAATCGGAAAAAAACAGCTGCGGAGGTATATCGTCTGCTGCAAGGCAAGAAGTTCCACCTTTCTTCTTATATGACACCTGCACATCGATCAGCATCTATTCAAGAAATAAAAGCATGTTTGAAAAGAAAAGAGCAAATTACTGTTGTATCGACATCTTTGGTAGAAGCTGGCGTTGATTTGGATTTTGCAGTTGTATTTCGAGAATTGGCTGGCTTGGACAATATCCTGCAAGCTGGCGGTCGATGCAATCGCGAAGGAAAACGAAAAGAAGCAACCGTATTTATTTTTCAGACGGGAGAACGTCCAAGAGATATGGACTTGCAAATGCGCATCAATAAAACGGAAGGCTTGCTGCGAACATATGAAGATCTTACAGCAAGCAGCTGCATCAAAGCATACTATGATGGAATCTTTCAATTTCATGAAACACAAATTAACGAAAATACAATTGGAAGGTTTCATCCGCAGACAAAGACATTCAGCGAACAAAAGATGCAGCCCAATCAGATTCCATTTAGAAGTTATGCCAATTCTTTTGCATATATCCGCTCCGATACAACTTCAATTGTAATCAATGATGAATCAGATGAAGTCTGTCAGTCGTTGATTGCGCAATTGAAAGGTGGACATACCGGTGTTAGACGCAGCCTGCAAAAATATTCTGTTACGGTCTACCTCAATGAGTTTGGAAGTTTGCTGCAAGAAGGTGTGCTGGATGACTTTGGAACAGGAATCTATGTGCTTTTGGATTCTCGGCATTATGATGCTGAGATCGGATTGCAAATCGAAATGCAGCCTTTCGGCATATTTTTATAATTTAAGAACGAGGAGTGATACAAATGAGCTATGGGTTTCATCTTGTGGTGGAAGGGGATTATGCTTGCTTTACACGAAGCGAGGCAAAGGTAGAACGCGCTTCCTATGATGTTCCGACTCCAGGCGCATTAGAAGGTTTGTTAAAGTCAATTTATTGGAAACCGGCTTTGCAGTATTATATTGATCGCATTGTCGTATTTCATCCCATTCAGTTTACCAATATTCGGCGGAATGAAGTAAAAAGCAAAGTTTCTCTTTCTGCGGTAAAAAGTCAAATGAAAGGTTCCAGTGGTACGCCGGAAATTTATACTTCTGAAGCAAGAACACAGCGTGCAGCGATGATTCTGAAAGATGTGAAATATGGAATTTCTTTTCATTTTGAACGCACTTTTCTCCGTTCAGATCATGAAGATGAAAGCGATGAGAAACATTATAATATCTTACTGCGCCGCTTACAGAAAGGACAGCAATTTCGGCAGCCTTGTTTGGGATGCCGCGAGTTTCCTGTAAAAAGAATGGAATTGGTGGATGCATTTGATCTGCACGAAGTTGCTGATGAAAATAAGGGAGATCGAGACCTTGGATGGATGCTGTATCGAATGCAGTTTCAAGATAAGGGGATTCCACAGAATGGTGACTGGGAACATCCTAAGTTTTCAGATGCTGCAAATGCTGTTTACTATCATCCGCATATGATAGATGGCGTGATAGACGTAGCAAAGTACAGGGAGGAGATCACATGCTGATAAAAGCGTTATGTGACTACAGCGCGGCAGCAAATTTATGTGGTGATATAGAAGCATATTATAAACAAGCCATCGATTTTGAAATTTTGTTGGCGTTAGATGGTACTGTTACCGCAATTCAAGATTTGCGTAAACCGATAGAAGGTACAAAAAGATACATTACACCAGAATTATTATTGCCGGAGCAACGTGGAAATACCACCGTGATCTATTCTTATCTGATTGAGCATCGTCGGGAATATATTTTTGGATTGGAACGGGAAAAAGGGAAAAATAGTTTCAAAACCATTCCTGGAAAAGCTGGAAAAAAGAGCAAGCATGATACGTTCTGTGAAAGAAATCTTCCGTTTTTTGAAGAGATTGATTCAGATATTTGCAAAGCCTACTGCAATTTCATTCGAACTTGGAATCCAGATCTGCAAACAGAAAATGAAATTTTGCTGCAAATGGGAGCCAATTTTGACAATGCAAGGTTTTGTTTTGGATTGGATGGAAGCCCTGAAATCATGCTGCATGAAGATCCGCGTGTAAAAGAAAACTATCAAGCCTTGCTTTTGGAAGAACAAAAAGAAAAACAGGCGACGCAGCAAACCGGTTTTTGTTCTATTTTAGGAGAGCGTTTACCAATTTGCGAGATGCATGATAAATTAAAGGGAATTGGAAGCCAGGCAAAATTGGTTAGTTTTGGGAAGGATCAGACAGATCGAAACGCTTTTTATTCTTATGGGAAATCTCTTGGTTATAATTGCAATATTTCGGAGAAAGCAATGAAGCAGTACACAGCTGCCTTGAATTTCCTGCTTGCAGATAACGGACATCATAAAAATTTTGGAGATATGGTGGTTGTTTATTTTGCAATGAAACAAAATGATACTGCGGAGTGTGATGCATTTTCCTTATTGTTTGGGGATTTTGCTTCCGATCAAAAGGAAACCGTGGATCAGGAAACCGAAAAGGATTTGAATCAAGTCTACAATTATGCCAAAACAGGTGTGTTAAAGGATCTAAGTGGAATGGATCCGGATTCCATATTTTATGTTGCAGGACTGACAGCAAACAGTTCTCGCATTTGTACCAAATTTGTTGTGCGCAATCGATTTGGTGTCATTTTGGAGCATGTTGCAGCACATCAAAAAGATATTCGTATTTTGGAAAAGCAGAAACCGGTCTCTATGTACTGGATTCAAAAACAGTTGGTTTCTCCCAAATCAAAAGATGCAAAAGTGCCGCCGCCGTTGATTGCAGGTCTGTTTGCATCCATTTTAAACGGTACAAGGTATCCAGATGCATTGCTTGCAACTGTGATCGCAAGAGTAAAAACAGATACTGATGAGACGCAGCAAAAGAAAGTGAATCATATTAGAGCAGGTCTAATCAAGGGCTGCTTAAATCGAAAGGCCAAAAAGGAGGAAATAACAATGTCTTTAAATTTAGACAATACCAATCAAGCATATCTTTGTGGAAGATTGTTTGCGGTGCTGGAAAAAATTCAGCAGGATGCTTCTGGAGGGAATCTGAATCGAACCATTAAAGATTCCTATTTTTCTTCAGCTTGCTCCAAACCGGCTACTGTTTTTCCAAAGTTGATTCAGCTCTCGCAGAATCATCTAAAAAAGGTAGAATATGTACTCTTTTATCAGAAACTTTGCGGAGATATCATAGATCAGTTGGAAGATGCATTTCCAAGTACATTGTCACTGGATGAACAGGGCAAATTTATCATTGGCTACTACCAGCAAAACAAGGCGCTTTATGCGAAAAAAGAGAAACAGCAGGAAACAGCTACGGATGATTCTGTAGCGGAATAAGAAAGGATGTTGGAAATGAAAGAACAAGCAATTCAAAACCGATATGAATTTATCATGTTGTTTGATGTGGAAAACGGAAACCCAAATGGTGACCCAGATGCCGGCAATATGCCGAGAACTGACCCAGAAACAAGCTTGGGACTTGTAACAGATGTTTGCTTAAAACGAAAAATTAGAAATTATGTAGAACTGGCCAAGGAAGGTGAAGCTGGTTACAATATTTTAATCAAAGCAGATAAAGCACTCAACACAAAATTTACAGACGCTTATTCTGCTTGCGGTCTGAAAACAAAGCAAAAAGGGAAAAATTCAGATGACGTGAAAAAAGCCCAGGAATACATCTGCGAAAATTATTATGATGTACGAACCTTTGGTGCAGTTATGAGTACAGGAGAGGATCCTTGTGGAATTGTACGGGGACCTGTACAGATTAATTTTGCCAGAAGCATTGATCCTATTTTCCCACAGGACATTACAATTACAAGGCAGTCAAAAACAACAGAAGATCGCCAAGAAAAAGGTGCAACAGAAATGGGAAAAAAGAATATTGTTCCCTATGGCTTGTATCGGGCAGAAGGGTATGTCTCTGCAATGCTGGCACAAAAGGTAACAGGTTTTAGTGAAGCAGACCTGGAGTTGCTTTGGACTGCGATCATCAATATGTTTGAGCATGACCGAAGTGCTGCAAGGGGAAAACTTTGCATGAGAAAATTAATTGTCTTTCAGCATGCTTCTGCATTGGGCAATGCACCGGCGCATGTTCTGTTTGATAAAGTGACAGTAAAGCGAAAAGATTCCGTTTGTGTGGCAAGAGCCTACTCGGATTATGAGGTTTGTATTGATCGCAATATGCCAGATGGTGTAAAGTTAATCGAAAAGCTTTCCTAAAGGAATGATGAACAGAACCATTTCCATTCGTTCCATTCAGCATTACATGTATTGTCCGAGACGGTTTGCTTTATTAGAGATAAATGATGACTGGGCAGAAAATGTATTTGTTGTCAAAGGAAATTTGATGCATGAACGGGTGCACAGCGGGGAACGAAGTTTTAACAGTGCCAGAAAAGTTGTTCGAAGCGATGTCACGATTTATTATGATGCGCCGGAATATGATATGTTTGGCGTTGCAGACTGCATAGAGTTTTTGAGAAACAAGAATGGAGTCTATGTTGAATCATTAGCAGATAAGTTTACTGTTCAGATTGTGGAATACAAACCAACCAAACCAAAGAATCAGGAATTTCATGAAAGTGATGCGATCCAAGTTTACGCACAAAAGCTTTGTGTAGATGCTATCTTTCAGTGTAACAGTGAATGTTTTCTTTATTATGCAGATATTCGCCGGCGAGTAAAATTACCATTTGAAACACAAGGTACTTATTATGATGAGTTGCTCAGAAAATATTTGACGCAGATGCGGCAGATTTTAGAAAGTCATGTTATCCCGAAACGAGTAAAAGGGCAAAAATGTTCCGGTTGTTCGTTATCGGATCTGTGTTTTCCAAAAGAAAAGTCCTATTCTGTTCGAGATCAAATTGCTTCCATGAATGGAGGAGACAAATGAGAAAGCTTTTGAATACCCTTTATATATTAGATGAAACAGCATATTTGACACTGGATGGAGAAAATATTGTATGTCGATATGAAGAGCATGAAAAGTTTCGGGTACCTTTTTCTAATATTGAGGATATTTATGTGTTTAGTTATGTAGGTTGTTCGCCTGCATTGATGGGAAAGTGTGTGGAATATGGAATTCCAATCAATTTCATTTCTCCGCAAGGAAAATTTTTAGCTCGTGTGCAGGGCAAGCCAAAAGGAAATATTTACCTTCGAAAAGCACAGTTTGAACAATTTGGAGAGATGCAATTAGACTTAATGCAAAATACAGTTGCCGCAAAACTTTCTAACACAAGATCCTTAATTCGCCGTTCTAAGCGAGATAATCCAGAGTTGGATGCAGACGGTGCGCTTTCCAATTGTATTTCTTATTTGGAAAGTGGCATACAAACCGTTTATGAAACTACAGATCGAGAGATTTTATTAGGAATTGAAGGAAATTGTGCAAAGGCATATTTTGATATTTTTAATCGCTTGATTTTGCATCAAAAAGATGCATTTTTCATGACATCCAGGACAAAACGTCCACCATTGGATCGAGTCAATGCAATGCTTTCCTTTTTGTATACTGTCGCAACAGCTTCTTATGCCTCTGCATTGGAAAGTGTTGGATTGGATAGTTGTTATGGGTTTTATCATACCCTTCGGCCAGGAAGAAGCAGTTTGGCTTGTGATCTTGTGGAAGAGTTTCGCTGCATCGTAGAACGTCTTGTTTTAACCATGATCAATTTAAAGAAAATCAAGCCAGATGACTTTGAAACACAGGTGAGCGGAGCTGTTTATTTGAATCAAGAAGGCAGAAAGAAAGTTTTAACGGCATGGCAAGAACGAAAGCAGGTGAGTATGGTGCATCCGTACTTAAATGAAAAAATTATGATTGGTTTACTTCCGTTTGTGCAGAGTTCGTTATTGGCTAAATATATACGAGGCGATTTAGGAGAGTATCCTTCTTATTTGCTGAAGTAAGGTGTGATGGAAGTTATGATGGTACTTGTGAGTTATGATGTTTCTACAATTGATACAAAAGGAAAAACACGGTTGCGGAAAGTTTCAAAAGTATGTCAAAACTACGGACAGCGCGTCCAGTGCAGTGTGTTTGAGATTGATGTCGATTATGGAACGTTTCTCAAGGTAAAAGATCAGCTTTTAAAAATAATAGATGAAGAGCAGGATAGCTTGCGTATTTATTACTTGGGCAACAATTGGCAGAGAAGAGTAGAACAGTTTGGAGCCAAACAGAGCTATAATCCGGAGGGTATTTTAATTCTTTAAACGATTGTTATGCATATACAAAATAATAGAATGATTTCGATGAAAGAAGACTGCTAATATGCTACAAAAATCCTCCTATGGCTGAATCAATACCATAGGAGGATTTTCTATTATTCAGAATGCAAGTTTGTTTTTATGCGCTATAACGGGGTAGCTGTTTTAATTGTTTGGGTTCTCTCACTGCATTTTATATGCGTCAATCATCTTCTTGACCATCTGTCCGCCGATAGATCCTGCTTCTCTTGCAGTTAGATCGCCGTTGTAACCCTGCTTCAGTGTTACACCTACTTCGCTTGCAGATTCCATCTTAAACCGTTCCATTGCTTCCTTGCCTTTTTGCGTAAATTCGCCCTTCATAATCATAATCTCCTTTTTGTTCCTATTTTGTTGCAGCACGTTTGCATTTGGTATGCTTTTACGGTTGCAATACTAGTATGACTCAGAGTGCAAATTCTATAACAGGTAGTTTTTTCTGCTTTTTTGTCTAAAAAATTTGTAATTGTTATCTGCTTTTTAAAAAAGATATTTAAGCATAAAATCATTTGTGATTATATTTTGCGAAGGAGCAGTGAAATTATAATTGCAATGGCTTCGCAGAAAATAAGGCTTTTATTTTTTACTATATATGAAAAAAATTAGGATAATTGATGATAAAAAGCAATGACTTCCCATATACTGTGTGGCGAATCTTTTTTTAATACAATATTTAGAGTCGCACTCCACGTGAGTGCGTGAGTTGAAATTGCATGTCGAAAAATGTCGAACAGAAAACCATGATGATAAAAAGCAATGACTTCCCATATACTGTGTGGCGAATCTTTTTTTAATACAATATTTAGAGTCGCACTCCACGTGAGTGCGTGAGTTGAAATGGGCATAACAGTTGGAAGCACTATGACGATCCAGCGTCGCACTCCACGTGAGTGCGTGAGTTGAAATGCAGGTAGTGTCACTGCAAAAATAGCAGTACGGGTGTCGCACTCCACGTGAGTGCGTGA
>FR899081.1:64506-68273 GCA_000437255.1 Ruminococcus sp. CAG:403 | reverse complement strand
AAATAGCAAGCCCGCCCAATTCCGGATCTGAACAGGTCAGATTGATTTGCCGGGCAGGAATGGTCAAGTCTTGCTGCCATTCTGTGGAGCCGCTGCCTGCCCAAGTATCTTCTTTTCCCATTTTATAGGTGCAAATACCAATGACAAGGGAAACATCCGGGCAGGTAACCAGCTGCTTCCATTCCGTCACCATTTCTGAAAAAGGAGCGGATTCATTTTGGAAGCCATAGTAAAGCTGGGGTACGATATAGTCGCAGAAGCCCGGCTCCTGGCTCCAGCGGCGAACATCTGCAAATTGATGCTGTAGATTGCCCTCGATGGTTCCCTGCGGACTGATTCCGAAAAGCAAATCTGGATGAACATTTTTGACAGCATCATGAAGTGTTTGCACCAATTGGCTGCATTGCTCCAATCGCCATGCGGTTTGATCACTGCTGCCGCTGGCAGCAAATGCCGCTGCATCAAAGGAGGGATCCGTTGTTGGATAAAAATAGTCATCAATATGCAGACCATCGACCGGATATTGTGTTAAAATTTCAGCAGCACCGTCTGCAATCAGTTGCCGCACTTCTTCGTAGCAGGGATTCAGCCACCAACGATTTTGCACTTGCACCAGATAGGTGCCTCGTTTGGTGTCGTCCAGGTACCATTGCTTGAGAAGGTAGCTGTTTTCCATTTGCTGCATTTCTTCGTCTGTTTGCCCACGCAGCGGATTGATCCAGGCATGAATGGAGAGGTTTTGTTCGTGTGCAAGGTCAGTCATAATGGCAAGGGGATCATATGTGCAAGAGTCGGAGCAATAGGAGCCGAGCGGAAAGAGTTTGGAACGATAATAGGCATCCTGATAGGCACGGACATGCACATAGACGGTGTTGATTCCCATATTGGCTGCATTTTGAAATTCCGCTCGCATGGAAGCGGTAAACTCTGCTTCTGATTGATTGGTTAGTGTGTTGCTGTAGTCCATGACTGGGAACCACATTGCAGTTTGTTTGGCATAATTGCAGATAGTTCGGCTGGCAGTTGGTTGTTTCGATGGTTCTGGTGTGACATGTAGCTGTGCCACCGTTTGCACATTATCCGAAACGGATTTGCAAAAGAGTGCATCTTTTGGCGGAGTCGTATTTTGTGCGGTCTGGCTGCATCCCATCAGCAGCGTGGCGGCGGTAAGAAGGGCAGCGGCTCTGCACCATTTTTGGATTGACATAATTGGTTCTGATCATCCTTTCCGAAATTGTCTCACAAATACTATATGCACGCCATTGGAAAAATATGACAAAAGCAGTTATCCAATCAAACGACTATTTGGAAAAAAGAAGCGGCGTTGCTTGCAATTTTCCCATAAAAATGCTATAATAAACATATTGTTTTGGGACGGAGGAATGCATCCTATGAGACAAATTACAAACAGTCCGGAAGAGACGATTGCATTTGCAAAACAAATTGGTGCAAAGCTGCATGCTGGAGACTGTATCGCCTATTTTGGCGGATTGGGAATGGGAAAAACTACTTTTACCAGAGGACTGGCAATGGGATTGGGACTAGAGGACGTTGTTTGTTCCCCTACTTTTGCCATTGTCAACGAGTACCATGGAGCAGCTGGTGCCTGTTCCCTGTATCATTTTGATATGTACCGGATTCTATGCCCGGAGGAATTGGAATCGACAGGATTTTATGATTATCCGCTGGAAGAAAATGTATTTGCCATTGAGTGGGCCGAGCATATTGCAGATGTGTTGCCGCCGCATACCATTCGCATTACAATCAACCAGTTGGCAGAAGAAACACGGGAAATTATCATAGAAGGAGATGAGCGCTTTTGCTGATTCTTGGAATGGATACATCCGGAAAGACCGCAGCAGCTGCGGTTTATGATACGGAGGAAGATCGCATTTTAGCAGCACAGACTGTATATACCAAACAGACGCATTCCCAGATTATGCTGCCGCTTTGTCAGCGTGTATTGGGAGATGTCCAGCTGCGACTTGCAGATTTGGATTGCCTGGCGGTTGCTGTGGGGCCAGGTTCCTATACAGGGCTGCGGATTGGCATTGCTGCTACAAAAGCAATGGCGTATGCATTGCAGCTGCCGTGTGCTGGTATTTCGACGTTAAAGGGACTTGCTTATCAGGCACAGGGCTTCTGCGGTTCCATCTGTGCCGTGATGCAGGCAAGACAGACGCTTGTATATGGTGGTTTATACCGCGGCGGTGCAGATGGTGCCTTGGAAGCGGTTGTACCGGATCAGCTTCTGGAACGGGAAGAACTAGCCGCTTTGCTACAGGCACAGCAGCAGCCAGTTTTGCTGGTCGGAGATGCTGCGGCTGCTTTTCAGACAGCGTTTCCGGAGGTGCCGCTTCAGCTGGCACCGGCACCAGTACGGCTGCAAAATGGTTGCGGCATTTGTCTGGCTGCTCGCTATGAAACCGGGATTACGCCGGATCAGCTGGAAGCAGCTTACTTGCAGCCGGTTAAGGCAGAAAAGGATCGCATGCAAAAATGACGGTGGAAAACCCGGAAACAAGGCTTGCATTTTCTTACAAAATATGCTATAATAAATTTTATAGAGTGAGAACAGATTCGATCGGAAATCGAAGTCGGTTTGCGGTGGAATAGAAGGAGTTTACCATGAAAATTTGGATTGGTTGTGATCATGCTGGATATGACTTGAAAAAAGAGGTCATTGCATATTTGGAGCAGCATGCAATTGCGTATGAGGATCTTGGCTGTGATGGAAGCCGGGTCGATTATCCGGATATTGCAAAGGCTGTCTGCACAGCTGTTGTAGCAAATCAGGATGCAAAGGGAATTTTAATTTGCGGAACAGGAATCGGTATGTCGATTGCAGCAAATAAAATCAAAGGAATTCGTGCAGCACTTTGTGCGGATCATTTCTCTACCAAATATACCAGATTACACAATGATGCCAATGTGATGTGCATGGGCGCTCGTACATTGGGAAGCGGACTGGCGCTGGAGTTGGTGGAAACCTTCCTGAACACGCCGTTTGAAGGCGGACGTCATGTCGTTCGGGTCAACAAAATACAACAACTAGAACAGGATTAATTTGGAGGATTCAATTATGGCACTGCATATTATTACACATCCATTGGTACAGCATAAAATTTCTTTGATGCGTGACAAGACTACCGGCGTAAAAGAGTTTCGGGAACTGACTTCCGAGACTGCTATGCTGATTTGTTATGAAGCAACCAGAGACCTTCCGATGAAGGAAGTGACTTTGGAGACCCCGCAGGGGATTGCAAAGGCACATGTGATTTCCGGCAGAAAGCTGGCATTTGTTCCGATTCTGCGTGCAGGATTGGGTTTGATTGAAGGTGTTACTTCTTTGATTCCAGCTGCAAAGATCGGACACATTGGTATTTTCTGTGATCCAGGTACCCATAATGCGGTGAAGTATTATTCTAAGATGCCGGATGACATTGCAGAACGGGAAGTTATCGTTGTAGATGCAATGCTGGCAACCGGAACGTCTGCCAATGCAGCCATTCAGGATTTGAAGGATATGGGAGTAGAGCGGATTAAGTTCCTGTGCTTACTGTGCAGCCCAGAGGGCAAGCAGGCACTGGAAGAACAGCATCCAGACGTAGACATTTATTGTGGCGGCATGGATGAAGGCTTGGAAGATGGTTACATCATTCCGGGTCTGGGCGATGCCGGTGACCGTATTTTTGGTACCAAGTAAGAGAAAACGATTAAGCCGCTGTACGAATTTTTGTACAGCGGCTTTTTGTGTGGAATGGAGA
>FR899081.1:61191-64452 GCA_000437255.1 Ruminococcus sp. CAG:403 | reverse complement strand
AAATCATTTGATTTTGAGGGAGCCCTCTGGATCTATACGGGGTCGTGTTATTCTGAATCGTCATCGTCCATTTGATCCTGCTGATAGGTTTCCAATATGTCTAAAGCAACATCCCGGCGGGTACGACGGGAATCCATGGCTTCCTTTTCCAACCAGCGGTGTGCTTCCGCTTCTGTGTAGTGTTTGGTTTCCACCAGGACACATTTTGCGCGACAGACCAGTCGCAATTCCTCCAGTTTGTTCTGGAGTTTTTTATAATCCTGTTTCATCAGAAGCATTCTAGCATTCATCGCAGCAGAAAGCCGAATGGCTTGATGAAGTACTGTTTTATTCAGCGGCTTGGAAATGACAAAAATGCCATAATCAATGGTTTTATTGGTCATTTCTTCTGCAATTTCATTTTTACAGATTAAGAGAACACCTGCACAGGTTGTCTTTGCAAGTTTCAATGCAAGCTGGTGTCCGAATTCATCTTTTAATGGCGTATTGATGAGAATCAATTCATATTCCAAATTGGTTTGGCTGAGATGTCGTCTTGCTTCACTGCCGCTGGTCAGAACGGAGATGGACTGAAATCCGCATTTTTTCAAAAAATCTGTTAAAACATCCAGACCTTTTTCGGAGCCTGAAAGAATCAAGGTGCGTTTTGAAAGCACGTCGAAATACCCCCTCGTACAAAGCTATGCGGATTCCTCATTAAAAGCATTGCTGATAAGAAAATGCAACAGGATCGTCTGTTTTTTGATAAGCATCCAATTGCTGCTTGGTCTTTTCCAAGTAATTGCGGAAAATCATTTCCGGCAGACTTTTTTTAACGAATGCACTTTCTGCGGCTACTTTAACGAATGCCCTTTCTGCGGCTACTTGCCATGCTTCTTCTAAAGAAGCCGGCAACGCCTGGAATACAGCAGTTCCATTTGCTGCATTGCGGTCATCGGTCAGCTGTTCCTGATTTTGAATGCCTTCGAATCCGGCAGCCAGCAGCAGCTGGAAGGTCAAATATGGGTTGCAAAAGGCATCGGCACAACGCAGCTCAATGCTGGAATCTCTGCCAGGTGTATGGCGCAGCTGGAGCAGTTGGATGCGGTTTTCTTCTGACCAGTTTACATGGCTGGGCGCAGAATGCAACTCCAGACGTTCGTAGGAATTGATCGTTGGATTGGTGAACAGCGTGAATTCCCGAACCCGATTCAAAATGCCGGCGATGAAAGAACGCCCCTCTGGTTGCATGGTATCCATGGTATCTCCGAAGATGCTCTTTCCGTCCTTTTTAATGAGCAGCGCAATTTTCAAAGCGCTGCCGTTTTCATTGGCGATGGGCTTTGGCATAAAGGACGCATAAAGTCCGTTTTGGGCAGCGATGGTCTTTACGACTGTTTTGTAGTGTACCATGTTGTCCGCAGCAGTCAGCGGATTGTTGCAGGCGAAGTCAATTTCATTTTGTCCAGGGCCGTGTTTGTGGCAGGAAGAGGTTGGATCAATGCCCATTTCCTCCAGAGAGAGACAAATTTCACGACGTGTATTTTCACACTGATCCAGCGGTGCAATATCCAGATATCCGCCGTGGTCATGCGGAACATGGGTCGGATTGCCCTGTTCGTCCAGGTTAAATAGATAGAATTCACAGCGTGTTCCCATTTCGCAGTGATATCCCATTTGGTTGCATTTTTTCATGGTCTTGCGCAAATTTCGGCGCAGATCGCCGGAGTATGGTGTTCCGTCCATATGGTAGATGTTACAGAAGAAACGGATTACACGTCCGGTTTGCGGTCTCCAAGGAAGAACCGAAAGGGTAGATGGATCCGGCTTGAGCAGGAGACTTTGGTGGGCTGCTTCCATTAAGCCGGTTGCATTAAAGGGAATTCCATAGGAAATGGCTCGCTGTAGCTCCCGTGGCATAATGGCAATATTTTTCATGTTTCCAAACGTATCACAAAATGTCATGCGGATAAATTTTACATCATTTTCCTCAATGAAGTCGAGGATGTCCGATTCGGAAAAAAGCATAAATTACCTCCTGAAACGATGAAACTATACTTTCTATTATACGACATTTTTCAGCAAATGTAAACGCCTGGTACACATTATTTACATCTCAAAATTTTATGTTCGCATTTTTCTGTAATTCGAAAGAAAAAAGAAAAATAAATCATGAATGCACATATAATACAGCATGCAATTTACTAAAAATATTTAGTTTGGAAATAAAAAGAATTTCCATTCTTTGAACAAAGGTGCTATAATAGAGTTGCTTTCATAATTTTGCAAAAAGGAGAATGAAATATGGCATACAAAGAACCTGTAAAGGGAACCCTTTTGTCTTATCGGAATGATATTAAAGTATTAGATGCAACGGTTCGGGATGGTGGACTGGTAAACAACTTCTTCTTTACCGATCAATTTGTAAGAGATTTATATGAAACCAACCTCAAGGCTGGTGTAGATTATATGGAGCTGGGATATCTGGCAGATAAAGAATTGTTTGATCCGGAAAAGTTTGGAAAGTGGAAGTTCTGTGAGGAAGAAGCCATTCGTGGCGTCATTCCAGCCAATGATACCAATATGAAGCTGGCGGTTATGGCAGATGTAGGACGTTCCAATGTAAAGCGGGATCTTCCCAATAAGAAGGACAGCATTCTGGACATGGTTCGGATTGCAACTTACATCAATACCATTCCGACTGCCATTGAAATGGTGGAGGAATGTGCTGCCAAGGGCTATGAAACAACGGTGAATATCATGGCGATTTCCAAGGCAAAAGAATCAGAAATTGATGAAGCACTGGCGCTTCTCGGAAAAAGCAGTGCCAATGTTATTTACTTGGTAGACAGCTATGGCTCTATGTATCCGCTGGAAACACGCCGGCTGACGGATAAGTATTTGAGTGCCGCTGCAAAATATGGAAAAGAAATTGGGATCCATGCACACAACAATCAGCAGCTTGCATTTGCCAATACCACAGAGGCTGCTATGCTGGGCGTCAATTATCTGGATGCAACCATGGGCAGTATGGGACGAGGTGCTGGCAACTGTGCGATAGAATTGCTGCTTGGCTTTTTGAAGAACCCGAAGTATGACTTAAAACCAGTTTTGCGGTTCTTGGAGAGTGATATTGATCCGTTGAAGGAAAGCGGTGTTGTTTGGGGATATGATGTGCAGTATCTGCTGACTGGACGTTTGAACCAGCATCCAAGAACGGCAATTGCCTTTACCAACAACAAGCGGAAAGATTATTTTAACTTCTATCAGGAATTGATGGAA
>FR899081.1:39398-61123 GCA_000437255.1 Ruminococcus sp. CAG:403 | reverse complement strand
GCTGTCGAGTGAAAACTCGGCAGCCGTTTTGTTGGGGGAGCAATTTATTTTGAATCGGAAGCAGAAAATTTGCTGTAAATAAAATGAATGAGGAAACAGAGCACACCGCTGATCATACAGCATATTGCACGGGTAATTCCCTCTCCAGAGAGCAAATCCACCAGATCAATGACCAGCAGTTTAAAGAGACTGATAAAGGTTACAATCAGTCCAAATTGTCGGATGGTGCTGTTCTTCCAAAGAAATCCAATGAGAATGAAGCCAATCGCCAGCAACAGGCAAACAATGCTGACAAAGAGAGACTGCTCCAGGAATGCATTTAAAATACCGACTACCGTAAGTATGGACAGAACACCAAATAGAATGCTGACGTCTTTCTTGCCGGCTCGCAGATCTTTGTAACAGGTGTCGTTCCAGAGCAACGTGTATCCAATTCCTGCGAGACTTAGTAAGAGACGCAAAGGGAGTGAGCAGTCTGCATCTTGTAAGAAGGAAAGTGTCGCAGCAAAAAGGAGAAAGTGGAGAATGGTTACGGGTAAAACAGATGTCCGTTTCCAAAGGATTGTTCGAGATAAAAAGGCAGCAAATTGTAAGCCTGCAAGGATGAGCATCCAGATGGCAATACGAGTCGAGAAGGAGATATCTGCAAGAACTGGCTGTCGTAGGATCAAAATGGAGCCCACCATACTGTATAGGTAACCGATGGTGCAAAAAATAGGAAATCGCCGAAGCACACCATATCCGATTAGACAGCTGGCGACTGTAACCCAAATGCTCAGTGTAAGCGGAGAGGCATGGAGGAGCAGTAAAAAGAGATGCAGGATGCAGCATCCTGCCAGGGAAATTTGAAAGGGAAGATCTCGTTTTTTGGATGCAGATAAACAAAGCAGGAAGAGCAGAAGCAAGCCAGTTCCAACCAAAGGACGCATCACTGCTTCGGTATACTTCAAAAGCTGCATGCAGATCAAGAGTCCACTGAAAAGGAGAATCAGATTGCCAAGGTTGAGAAATAACCCACAGTCTGTGGAATGATTGGCCGGTCGATCAATTCGAATGGCATACCAAAGCGTCAGAGTCAGCAAGAGCGCCGTGAACAGTGCAATGGCTGCAATCCAAGAAACAAATGCAGTGTGGCGGAAGGTATGCAAAAGCCAGATACGAACCAGAAAACATGCAATACTTCCCTCTGTAAAGAAAAGGGAGAGCAGGGTGGTGGTTCTTTGCGCAGGAGTGTCTAGAAAAATGGAAAGCAGGGAAACAATTGTAATCAAACCGGCAAGCATGAAATTTTGCGTGGGACGGCCAGAACCATACGGAATGAAAACAGAGAAAAACATGCCAATCAAGCTGATTACGGGCAGCAATGTATTTTTCTGTTTGATGGAAAGCAGCAGCGAAATCGTCCATAGAAGCAGCATGCCATAAAAAACGGGAAACGGAATAGTTGGATATGTTTTCCAAAGCAGGAGAATTGTAACATAAAGCAATGCGGCACCCAGTCCCGAAATGGCATGGAAAAAATAAAGGTAGGCAGGTTGTTTCCTGGCACCGATGCTTCCGACAGCAAGCAGACCACTGCCGATTCCAGTCAGTAGAATCCATTTTACCCAATCTGCTGCAAGTAAAGCGAGCAGGACCAATCCGCCAATTAGAATTAGTCCGGATGCAAGAATCCCCATGAACTTTTTGGCAAAAAGCTGATCCCATTCTTTTTTCGGTTTGGTAGGCATTGGCGGTGGCGTTGGATTCCAGGAATAAGTTGGTGGAATCGGATGAGCATGCGGAGTTTGTGCAGGATAAACGGAATGCTGGTGTGCGGCAGGCGGCGGACTGGTATTCCAAGATGGATAGGAAGTCGTCGGTGGAACTTCTGATTTTGCAGCAGGTTGTGCGTGATTGGGTTCTGTGGATGCAGATTTCATGGCAGCCTGTTGGGCTTTGAGTTGATTGAGCTGTTCCTGCATGGCTTGAATTTGTTCTTCCATTTGTTGGATGCTGTCTTTCAATGGGATCCCTCCTTATGGTGAATTTAGGTGGATAAAATAAAAAGACAGCAGCCGTATCAAAACATACGACTGCTGTAAATCGCTTATAAAAAACCGCCTTGCCGTCTTGTGGCACATAAAACCAAGCCGAAAGGCAAGGTGGGTATCCGCCCGAATGGTTCACGCTCCCTTCCTCCGCAAAAGCGGGAGGTCTGCAATCCGCACCCGGAGCTAAATTCCCTAGAAAAGAGTGTTGGATTATAAAAAACCACATAGTCACAAACAAGGCAGTCTTTCTTTTGCTATGGTTATTATACCACATGTACGAAAAAAAATCAAGTGTGAATTTTGTTTCATGCAGAATATTCAAAAATTCAGCAATGTTTATTTACGATCCACTTATTCTTCTTCTGCGTCTTCGTCAAAATCAAACAAATCCTGAATACGTTCTGCAAACATGCTGCCGATTTTGTCGTAATCTTCTTCGGAATCCACGGTGACAAAGAATGTTTCACCATCCTCTTCGGATTCCATCAGTACGATGAACTCGCCGTCATCTTCCAGTGCATCTTCTTCTGATTCATAGTAAGGAATCAAAGCAACGTAACGATTGCCCTCATATTCCAGTTCATCAATTTTTTCAAAGGTGGATTCTACGCCGTCTTCATCTTCCAGCGTGTACAAATCCAATCCAAATTCTAATTCGTCGCTCATGTTTCAAACTCCAATCTGCCGGTTGGCTTTTTTCTGGTGGCTGGAATCGTTCTGCATTTTGCCGGAACAGATTCCGAAAAGCGTGCAAGCTTCTTTTCGTATTATACCGCATTTCTTCCAAAAAAGCAAGGGCTATTTATCAAATATTTTTGCAAATTATGCAAAATCCAAGAAGGAAACCGGATTTTCTGAAAAGTCTGGAATGAATTGCAGACCAGCGGCACTGCGCTCCTGGCAATATCCTTGCAGATCCAATTCGGCGGCATGCTGCACGACACTGTCATATTCCATGGTGGTAATGGTACGGGAAAGGGCATGCTCCGGCAAGGCAGCACCCGGCATGGGGGTGTACTGCCCCATGATACTGACAAGACGGTGGTCTGCTTGCGTGTGAGCGGCCAGCCAGTCCAGTATGGCCATGGATTCCTTGCGGTGTCCCGGTAAAACGAGATGCCGAATGATAGTCCCTCGCTGCAACAGAGTTCCGTTCCATTGCAGCGGCCCAGTTTGCCGGATCATTTCCAGAATGGCAGCTTTCGCTACCGTCGGATAATCTGCTGCCATGGAGAGCCGCTTTGCCGTCTCGGGTTGAATATATTTGAAGTCCGGCAGATAAATGTCAATATAGCCATCTAGCAGGGCAAGTGTTTCCAAAGTTTCATAGCCGCTGGTGTTCCAGATAACCGGAATGGAAAGACGGGACTTGATAGGATCCAGTGCTTCCAGAATTTGTGGGACATACTGTGTTCCGGTGACCAGATTTAAGTTGTGAACCCCTTCCTGTTCCAGATGCAGCATGCAGCTGCGAAGCTGTGAAACGGTTACGGGTGTGCCGTGCATCTGGTGGCTGATGACGGCATTCTGGCAATAGCAGCAGCGCAGGCTGCATCCAGAAAAAAATAGGGCACCGGATCCATTGGTTCCGCTGATACAGGGTTCCTCCCAGTCGTGCCGCGCAGCACGTGCCAGATAGATGGTATCCGGTGCGCCGCAGAATCCACGCGCCTGGGTGCGAATCACGCCGCAACGTCTTGGGCAAAGGGTACAGCCTGCCATCAGGAAAGCCGCTCCCGGAAGTCTTCATAGCCGAATCGTTTGACGCATGTTATGTTCCCATCCTGATACAATGCGAGATCCGGCAGCGGCATGCCGTTGAAGGTATTATTTTTCACCATGGAGTAAATTGCCATATCGCAGAAAACCAGCTTGTCTCCGGCTTGCAGCGGATGGTCGAAGGAGTAATCCCCAATGACATCTCCGGCAAGGCAGGTGTTTCCGGCAAGCCGGTACGTATGTGCCTTTTCGCCGGCGGTTCCGCTATATAGAATATGTGGGCGGTACGGCATTTCCAGAACATCCGGCATGTGGCAGGCTGCTGATGCATCCAGAATGGCAATGTCCATGCCGTTGTGTACGATATCCAAGACCGTTGCCACCAGATAACCGGCATTCAGCGCAACTGCTTCTCCTGGTTCCAGGTATACCTGTACGCCGTATGCTTCCTGGACACGCCGGATACAGCGAATCAGGCGCTCTACGTCATAATCTGGTCGAGTAATGTGGTGACCGCCGCCGAAGTTTACCCATTTGCATCGTTTGAGCCATTTATCAAATCGAGGCAGCATGTAATCGAGGGTACGCTCCAGTACATCGGAGTTTTGTTCGCACATGGTGTGGAAGTGAATTCCGTCCAGTCCGTCAAAACCGTCCTCCTCCATTTGTTCCAGCGGTACTCCCATGCGGGAGCCGGGAATGCAGGGGTTATACAGATCGGTTTCTACTTCGGCATAGCCGGGGTTGATGCGCATGCCGCAGGAGATATTCCGTGGAGCGTGCTGTACCTGTTCCCGATACTTTTTCCACTGTCCAAATGAATTGAACACAATGTGGTCGCACAGCGTCAGCAGTTGTGTGAAGTCTTCTTGGGTATAGGCAGGGGAGAACACATGTACTTCCTTGCCGAAGGCTTCCCGTCCCAGTTTTGCCTCATATAGTCCACTGGCAGTGGTTCCGGCAAGGTCGTCCCGAATCAAAGGGTAAGCAGCAAACATGGAAAATGCTTTCTGTGCCAGCAAGATTTTACATCCGGTTTCCTGCTGAATCTGTTTCAGTAATGCCGTATTTTTTTGCAGCAGCCGTGCATCGGTAAGATAGCACGGGGTGTGTAGATCATCAATGGGAAGATCAAATAAAGATTCAAAGTCCATGAAAAAACTCCTTTTCAAATATAAGAGGGTTTACAGGAAAGAAGCGTTCTGCCCAGTGCGGAACGCTTCTTTTGTTTCATACAGATTGGTTTGATTTAATCTACTAATACCGGATCAAAGTTTTCTTTCCAAGGCAGCCCCCACTTGTTCAATGCATCCATGAACGGATCTGGATCAAATTCTTCTACGTTGTAAACGCCAGGTTTCTTCCATTTTCCAGTCATTACCAGCATTGCGCCGATCATTGCCGGAACACCGGTGGTATAGGAAACAGCTTGAGAGCCGACTTCCTTGTAACATTCCTGATGATCACAGACATTGTAAACATAGTAGCTTACCGGCTTGCCATCCTTGACACCCTGACAAATGCAGCCAATGTTGGTTTTTCCTACGGTACGAGGGCCCAGGGAAGCCGGATCCGGCAGAACAGCCTTCAGGAACTGAAGCGGTACAATTTCCTTGCCTTCGAACAGGATGGGTTCAATGGAAGTCATTCCTACGTTTTCCAGGCATTTCAGATGAGTCAGATAACTCTGTCCAAAGGTCATAAAGAAACGAATGCGCTTGATGCCCTTGATGTTCAGTGCCAGGGATTCCAGTTCTTCATGGTGCAGCAGGTACATATCCTTTTCGCCCACTTCATCGAAGTTGTATTCCCGTTTGATTTCCATGGGCTCTGTTTCTACCCACTTGCCGTCTTCAATGTAGCTGCCCTTTGCGGAAACTTCCCGGATGTTAATTTCCGGATTGAAATTGGTAGCAAACGGATAGCCATGGTCGCCGCCGTTGCAGTCCAGAATATCAATATAGTGAATTTCGTCAAAATAGTGTTTTTGTGCATAAGCGCAGAAGACACCGGTAACGCCCGGATCAAATCCGCTGCCCAGCAGTGCGGTGATGCCAGCCTTTTCGAACCGTTCCCGGTAAGCCCACTGCCACTTGTATTCAAATTTTGCGGTATCTTCCGGTTCATAGTTTGCCGTATCAACATAGTCCGTCTTAGTGGCTAAGCAGGCATCCATGATAGTCAAATCCTGATAGGGAAGTGCCACATTGATCACAATATCCGGCTTTTCCTGTTCGATCAGGGCAATCAGCTGATCCACATCATTGGCATCTACCTGTGCGGTTGTAATCTTGGTGGATGTTTTATTCTGGAGTTCTTCCCTGAATCGATCACACTTGGACTTGGTGCGGCTTGCAATACAAATTTCTGTGAAAACTTCGCTGTTCTGACAGCACTTGTGAATGACAACGCCAGCTACACCGCCGGCACCAATAATTAACGCTTTTCCCATGACTCATATACCTCCAAAAAATCAAATCATTGTTTATTAGCAGCAATCCCAGTTATAAATCACATCACTGAAATCGCAGTTTTTCAGCTTTTTCCGATTGATGAAGAAGTTGCAGATCCCGCAGTCTCCCCATAAAATGTTCCAGTTGGTTCCCATGTCACTGTCCAGTTGAAACAGCAGGACGTCATGCGTGTCTCCATTGCCTCTGGGATCCCATTGGGTAAAGCCCGGATAGCCGCCGATCTTATGACCGCCGCCCCAGTCTTCTCCATCCTCGTCCATAAAGTCGTCTATATTTTCCAGCAGGCTTTCTGCCTCCTCTGGATAATCCTGCCATACCAGTTCCTTGATACGGTCTTCAAATCGATAATCGCTGGAAGAGAGGGGATCCATTTCTGCGGAGAATGCCAGTCCATAGCAGCCAATCACTGGAAAATCATCTTTCTCCTCAGAAGAAAACCTCTGTACTTTTCTGCGGACTTCTTCTTCCGTTACAGTTCTATCTGGCTCCTTGTAATAAAGTACCCGAAAGGTGTCCTGCAAGGTGTTGTCATCGAAATTCAGTCCGCTGACATCGTCATTCAAGATCCAGAATTGCAGCAGTCCCTGATGCGGAAAATGTTCTAGCGTGATCTCTGCACAATTGATCTGTGCCAGGAGCCGCAGCTGTGTCCCCTTGCTGTCCTCCGGAATCTTTGTACCATGTGGCACATAGCCAATGCCGCCAACTTTGCTGTCGAACAGACCCGGTTCAAGATCCGTCAGCTGTAATTTCATGCAGGGAATCGCTGTCTTTTGCAGAATCTCACTGCGGAGTTCTTTTGCGGTATGCAGTGCGGAATCCGTTTTTTCAATCTTTTCGAATGCTTTGACGCCATCCTCTTTCCGATTCAATAAGTCCAATAATCCCATGTCTGCTCCTTATCGCTTGTCTGCTTCGGATTCCCGCAGTGCATCCCGCACATTGTTGGGAATTGCAAAACAGCCTTGATGCAGAATGGTGTTGTAATATCGGGTTTTCATGCCCAGGCTATTCCACCAATCCGCCTGCAAATCCTGTCTGGGATCATATTTTTTGGAAGCAAATCCAAACAGCCAGTGCCCAGATGGATAGGTTGGAATGTGCGCCTGATAGACCAGCGCAATGGGGAAGAACTGCTTGATTCTGCTGTGTGCCCGTTTCATGGAATTGGCATAGGCAGTATAGAAGGTACTTTCATGCTGATTGACCAGAATACCATCCTCTTGCAGGGCACGGAAGCAGTTCCCGTAAAATTCTTTTGTAAATAAGCCTTCTCCCACCCCAAATGGATCAGTGGAGTCGACAATAATCAAGTCATACAATCGATCGACTCGACGTACAAACCGGAGTCCATCCTGAATATGAATGTTGACACGGGGATCTTCTAAGCTGCATGCAGTAAATGGCAGATATTTCTTGGAAAGTTCCACCACCATCTCATCAATTTCTACCATGTCAATGTGTTCAATGGTGGGGTAGCGGCAAAGCTCTCGCACCGTACCGCCGTCTCCTGCGCCGATAACCAGGACGTTTCGAATGCCTGGATTGGTTGCCATTGGAATGTGTGTAATCATTTCGTGATAGACATATTCATCCTTTTCGGTCAGCATCAGCAGACCATCCAGTGTCATAATACGTCCGAACTCGACCGATTCAAAAATGTCAATGCGCTGAAAATCGCTCTGCACACTGGCAAGCTGGCGGTCAATCCGAAAGGAAAGCCGGACGTTGTCTGTATGATTTTCGGTATACCAGATATCCATAAGCAAACTCCTTTTTTCTTTAAACTAGTCCCTAGAAAGGACATGCCCGCAATGGGAATCGGTGCTAGGATTCTTTGACCTTTTTTCCGGTGATGTGCTCCGGCTTCAGAACCAGGCAGAGCACATTCGGTCCGGAATGACGCAGTTCATGTTCCAGATAAGCGGTGTCCTCCGTAAACTTGCGACAAAGATTCGTGCAGATTTCCAGCACTTTTTCCGGATCTGTTACTGGCTGCATTCTGCCGAATACGACCACGCTCTTGATGTGTAATGGCCATTCGCCGGGTTCCCGGTAGCCTTCATCATGTACGCAGTAGGAAACCTTCTCGCAGGCTGTAATGGCGTCGATCTTATGTCCGGTTTTTGCGCCGTGAAAGTAAAGATTTCCATCTGCTTCACAGTACCAGTGATTCATTGGAATGCCGTAAGGATAACCATCATCGCCGATCATAGACAGTACGCCTCGTGGCTCCTGTTTTAAAAGTTCAATGCAGTCGGATGGCTCCATCTGCTGTTTGTATCTTTTCATCGTCCGGAACATGACAAAGTACCTCCTTATCCTCTCATCATTGTATTATATGTATGCATGCAGAAGCGTTTTGTCGGCTGCTTCTCTCTTTGCATGGTCACAATCAATCTGATTTTCAAAGTGGTCACTGAACGATGTTTAACTTTGTAATGTCCATATCCTGTGGTCCTGTTAAGAAGCAGCCCTTTTCCTTGGCGTAGCAGATATAATCCACAATGTCTGTTGTAATCCGTTCGCCGGGAGCCAGAATGGGAATGCCCGGCGGATAGCACATGACAAACTCGCTACAGATTTCTCCAATGCTCTGCTGGAGCGGGACGGCTTTTTTATTGGCATAAAACGCTTGCTGTGGTGGCAGAATGACCTCCGGCGGAATGTATTCACTGTTGAGCATGCCGGTTGGATCTCCGCCATACAGCCGTTTGATTTCAGAAAGTGCAGAAATCAAGCGTTCAATTTCCAATGCACGGTCGCCAGCTGTGACGATGGCAAGAATATTGCCAATGTCACCGAATTCAATTTGAATGCCGTATTCATCTCGGAGCAGGTCATATACTTCGATTCCGGCAAGTCCCGTGTTTCGGGTATGAATGGAAAGCTTGGTGCGGTCAAACGCATAGAAGGAATCTCCGTTGCAAAGCTCATCTCCATAGACATAGTAGCCGCCAATTCGGTTGATTTCCTCTCTGGCATAGTTGACATACTGCACCGCTTTGTCATAAAGTTCTCTGCCGTTTAGTGCCAGATTGCGCCGTGCGATGTCCAAGGAAACCATTAGGAGGTAAGAGGCACTAGTCGTTTGCGTTAAATTGATAATCTGCCGCACATAGTCCGGATTGACGGTATCCTGGCAGAGCAACATTGCACTTTGTGTCAGAGAACCGCCAGTTTTATGGATGCTGACCGCAGCCATATCGGCGCCAGCCNNCGCAGCCATATCGGCGCCAGCCGCCATGGCATTGCATGGCAGATTTTCGCCAAAGTAAAAATGTGTACCGTGTGCTTCATCAGCGAGCAGTAGCATGTTATGGCGATGTGCAATTTCTGCGATTTTTTTCAAATCGGCGCAGACACCGTAATAAGTCGGATTGTTGACCAGGATGGCTTTTGCATCCGGGTTTTCGATGGCGGCACGTTCGACATCTTCTGCCCGCATGCCGAGCGGAATGCCGAGATCTTTGTTTTCGTCCGGATCTACATAAACCGGAATGGCACCGTTTACAACCAGTGCATTGATGGCACTGCGGTGTACATTTCGTGGCATAATAAGTTTGTCACCGGCTTTGCAGACTGACATAATCATTGCCTGATTGGCGCCGGTTGCGCCATTGATGATAAAGAAAGCGTGCTTTGCCCCAAAGGCCTCTGCTGCCAGCTCCTGTGCATCCTTGATGACAGAAACCGGGTGACAGAGGTTGTCGAGATTTTTCATGGAATTAACATCCATTTGTACGGCGCTTGCACCGAGAAAGCGGCTGAGCTCCTGATTGCCTCGACCGCCTTTATGGCCGGGAACATCGAATCGCACCACGCGGTTGAGTCGATGTTCTTCTAAAGCTTCCAATAGCGGTGCATCCTGCTGCGTAAGCTGCATGTTGCCCCCTCCTCTAGTAGATGTTCATGCCGCTGTAGATTTCAATCATCTCACGGCGCAGGCGGTTGGTAATATCCAGCCGTACTTTGGGATCCAACTCATAGACATCCGTTTTAAACAGATAGTTTTGTAGTTCCAGTTCTTTGATCAGCATGCGGCTGTGGAACATGTTGCACTGGTAGACGTTCATGTCCAGCGTATCATATTTCAGTAAAATGTCAGAGCTGATATAATCCTGAATGGACGTAATATCATGATCGATGAAATATTTTTTTCCGGTAATGTCTCTGGTAAATCCACGAACCCGATAGTCAATGGTCATAATATCTGAATCGAAGCTTCGAATCAGGTAATCCAGTGTGTTCAGCGGAGAAATTTCCCCACAGGTAGAAACATCGATATCCACTCGAAAGGTGGTAATTTCATTGTCCGGATGGCTCTCCGGAAATGTGTGTACCGTGACGTGGCTTTTATCCAAATGGGCGTGGACATCCCGCCGATTGAGAAAAGGACTTCCCTGGTTGCAGGAGTCATCAATCTGATCAGGGGCAACAGAACCTTCTGCAATCAAAACGTTGACAGAAGCGCCCTGCGGTTCGTAGTCCTGTTTGGAAATATTTAAAATAGTAGCACCGATCATGCGGGTGACATCACATAAGATTTTTGTTAATCGTTCGGAGTTGTACTGCTCGTCAATATAACGGATATAATCTTGTTTTTCTCGTTCTGACTTTGCATAGCAAACATCATAAATGTTAAAACTCAATGTTTTTGTGAGATTGTTAAATCCATATAAAGCCAGCTTTTTTTCCAACCCTATCATCACAGCCTTCCCTAATTCCGTCTGCGGATATCCGCAGCACTCAATTGACCTATTATAGCATATTCTGCACAGAAATTCAATTGAAATTGTAAAAATTTATTTCGATTTTACAGAAATCTCCAGATATAGCAGTGTATTGTTCGGCGTGTCATCAAAAGAATATGCCATTCTTTGTTTGCTATGCCAAAAAGAAAGGTTGAAATGCAGGGATAAAATTTGTGATTTTGCACAAAATAGATGAATATAATATATGCAAAACATAAATTAACATAGATTTAAAGTGAAAAAGCTGGATTTTGTTTTGAAAATGGTGTATAATCAAAATGAAAATGATTTTTCAGCAATCTTATACAAAATTACCAGGTGTATTTTGTTTAGAATTGCTTTTGACCAAAGGGGACATGAATATGGAGTTAATGAATTGCTATGCCAACCGGGAACTTTCCTGGTTGAAGTTTAATCAACGTGTTTTGGAAGAGGCGCAGGATCCGGAGAATCCTCTGTGCGAACGCCTTTCTTTTTTATCTATTTTTCAAAGTAATTTAGATGAATTCTTTATGGTGCGGGTGGGTTCTATTTACGATCAGATGCTGGTTTCCAAGAATATCCGGGAAAATAAGACCAATATGACTTGTGAAGAACAGCTGCATGCAATCTTCCAGGAAGTACGAACACTGCTGCGCTGTAAAGATAAGGTGTATTTGAATCTGCAAAGGGAATTGGAAAAGAAAAACGTCACCGTAGTCGATTTTCATTCTATTTCCGAAAAAGAAGCAGCGTACTTAAAGCAATATTTTAAGACTGAGCTGGAGCCGCTACTGTCGCCGCAGATCATTGGCAAAAAACAGCCGTTTCCGTTTTTGCAAAACAAAGCCATTTATGCGGTTGCAGTGCTGGAAAAGAAGGGCAATGAGAAGTTGGGAATTGTGCCTTGCAGCAGTGAAGTGTTCCCACGGTATATCATGCTGCCCGGCAACAAAAACCGATTTATTTTGGTCGAGGAGCTGATTCTGCATTTTGCACCGGAAATTTTCACGCACCATATCATTCGAAGCAAAACACTCATTCGGATTATCCGCAATGCGGATATTGATCCGGTGGAAGGCTCCAATGATACCGATGTGGATTACCGGGAAGAGATGGAAAAACTGATTCGGAAGCGGAAAAAACTTTGTCCGGTAAAGATGGAGTATTCCCGTCTGATGGATCCTTCTGTGATTGCAAAGCTTTGCACGTATTTGCGTTTGGAAGAGGAACAGGTATTCTATTCCGAAGCACCGCTGAATCTTTCTTTCTTGGGAAAGGTTCGGGATATGCTGCGCCGCAATCGATCACTCTTTTATCCGAGAAGAGTTCCGCAGCGGTCGGCGGACTTTTCCAGTAGCCGTTCCGTTATGAGGCAGATTGAAGAAAAAGATCGGTTCCTGTCTTTCCCATATGAAAGCATTCGTCCGTTCTTGAAGCTGCTCCAGGAAGCAGGGGAAGATCCCAATGTTGTTTCCATTAAGATGACGCTGTACCGGGTGGCACAGAACAGTAAAATTGTAGAAGCACTGATTGAAGCTGCCGAAAATGGAAAAGAGGTTGTGGTGCTTGTCGAGCTGCGGGCACGATTTGACGAGGAAAACAACATTGAATGGTCTCGCCGTCTGGAAGATGCAGGCTGCCGGATTATTTATGGTTTGGATCGGCTGAAGGTACATTCTAAGCTGTGTTTGATTACCAAGAAAAAGCGTTCAAAAATTGAATATCTCACGCAGATTGGAACGGGAAATTACAATGAAAAAACCGCAGAAATTTACACGGACTACTCTTTAATGACTGCCAATCCGGAAATCGGCATGGAAGCCAATCAGGTTTTCCAGTCGCTGTGCCTGGGACAGGTGGTAGAAGAAACCAAACATCTATTGGTTGCACCACAATGTCTCCAAAATAAGATTGCGGATAAAATGGATGCAGAAATTGAAAAGGCAAAACAGGGAAAACCTGCCTATATTGGAATCAAGATCAATTCCCTGACGGATAAATACTTGATTCAGAAGATGATTGAGGCATCACAGGCAGGCGTAACCATTGAATTGATTGTGCGTGGAAGCTGCTGCCTGGTGGCTGGCGTTCCAGATTTGACCGAACACATTACAGTGCGCAGCATTGTGGGACGATTCCTGGAACACAATCGAATTTATATTTTTGGAACGGGAGAGTCGCAGCAGGTTTACATTGCTTCCGCAGACTTGATGACACGAAATACCCGTCGCCGTGTAGAAGTTGGTGCACCGGTTTACGATGCCGATATTCGGAAACGGATTGTGGGAATGTTCCGCATCATGATGCAGGACAATGTAAAAGCACGAATTCAGCAGCCGGACGGTACTTACCGCCGAGCAGAACGAACAGAGCCGCTTTTGAATGCACAGGAATATTTCTATGAACAGGCTTATCAAGCAGTCCGTTCGGAAGCGCAAAAGAAGCAATAAACAGAACCATCCTCGGCAGCAGCCGGGGATGGTTTTTTGCTGCTTTGTGGAAAGAAATTGAAATTTTGCATATATTTTTTCAAAAACCTATTGCAATTTATGGTAAAATAGTATATAATTAGGAATAACAGCTTTGCAATTACCATACAGTTTGGTACGAGATATTGCTGCAACAAATGAAATGAACTGGATTGGAGAGAAAACCATGATGGAATATGAAACAAAATCAATTAAAAATATTGCACTTGCCGGGCATGCCGGTTCCGGAAAAACAACACTGTTGGAAGCATTGTTGTATCAAGGTGGTGTAACCGAACGGTTTGGCTCTGTGGCAGAAGGAAATACCATATCCGATTATACAGCGGAAGAATTGAAGCGAAAGTCTTCTGTATATATGACTGCTGCCTCCATTCGAAACGGAGACCAGAAGATCAATTTGCTGGATACACCGGGTTTGTTTGATTTTGCAGGCGAAATGGTAGAAGGAATCTCTGCCAGCAATTGTGTAATGATTACCGTTTCCGGAAAATCCGGTGTGAAAGTGGGAACGCATAAGGCATATGATGCAGCTTCCAAAATGGGAAAACAGAAACTGTTTGTAGTTACCAAGATTGATGATGAAAATGCCAACTTCTATAACGTTTTTACGCAGTTGAAATCTGAATTTGGGCCGACGGTTTGCCCGATTGTGGTTCCTGTGATTGTAGATCGGAAGGTCGTTTCTTATGTCAACCTGATTGAAATGAAAGCCTATCGTTACGATGAATCCGGCAATGCAGTGGAAACTGAAATGCCGACTGCGGAACTTTCTGAAAAGCTCAGCTATCGAATTGATGGTTTGGTGGAAGCTTTTTCGGAGGCAATCGCAGAGACGGATGAGGCCTTGTTTGAAAAGTTCTTCTCTGGGGAGCCATTTACGCAGAAGGAACGGGTAGACGGCATTCACCGTGGTATGGAAGCCGGCATCCTGACACCGGTTACCTGCGTATCTGCTGCTACAATGGCTGGCGTAGATATGCTGATGAAGGAAATGGAACTGTTGGTTCCCAATCCGAGTCCGGAAGAAGTGTTGCTGGCTTCTGATCCGGAAGGAGAACCTGTTGAAATTACCTGTAATGCAAAAGAACCGGTTTGTGCTTATGTTTTTAAAACCGCAGTGGATCCTTTCACTGGAAAATTGTCATTCCTGAAAGTTTGTGCTGGTGTGTTGGAATCCGGCATGGAACTGGTGAATGCATCCGATGGAACAACAGAAAAGATTGGAAAAATGGTATTCCTAACCGGAAAACGGCAGAAGGAAACCGATCAGGCATGTTGCGGAGACATTGTGGCAGTGCCGAAACTGCGTGCCCATACAGGGGATACCTTGTGTGCTGCTGGAAAAATTGCAGCGCTGGAACAGCCTGCCTTTCCGCATCCATGCTATTGTATGGCAGTTCATACGGAAGCACGTGGGGAGGAGAGCAAATTATCGGTAGCAATGCAGAAGTTGCTGGAGGAAGATCAGACCCTTTCCTATGTACAGAATCCAGATACACGAGAGATGTTGCTGACGGGCTTGGGCGAACAGCATTTGCTTGCTGTTACATCCAGATTGAAGTACGATTTTGGCGTAGTTGTTACCTTGACTGCACCAAAGATTGCTTACCGGGAAACCATTCGGAAAAAGGTAAAAGTACAGGGCAAATATAAGAAGCAGTCCGGCGGGCATGGACAGTATGGCGATGTTTGGATTGAATTTGAACCGTGTCTTTCCGATGAACTGGTATTTGAAGAACGTGTATTCGGTGGAGCTGTACCGAAGAATTTCTTCCCGGCAGTGGAAAAAGGCTTGCAGGAATGCGTTCAGAAGGGTGTTTTGGCAGGCTTCCCAATGGTTGGCTTGAAGGCAATTTTGGTGGATGGATCCTATCATCCGGTTGATTCTTCGGAAATGGCTTTTAAAACGGCAGCGTCACTTGCTTATAAAGAGGGTGTCCGGCAGGCAGATCCGGTATTGTTGGAACCAATCGGACAGCTGGATGTCACTGTTCCGGATGAGAATACAGGTGATATGATGGGAGAACTGAACAAGCGCCGTGGCCGTGTAATGGGAATGACACCGTCTGAAGAACAAAAGGGACTTACCATTATTTCTGCGGAAGTTCCTATGCGGGAAATGGCAGACTTTGCATTGCTTCTGCGGCAGATGACGCAGGGAAGAGGGGTGTTCCAGTTGGAGCCGGTTCGCTATGAACAGCTGCCACCGCAACTGGTTGCAGAGGTCATTGTGCAGGCAGGCACACGCAGCGAATAAAAATCATATACATAATAAAAAGGGGTTGTTTTGGATGGAATTGCATCCAAAACAGCTCCATTTTTGATGTTGACACCTATTGACAGAATAGATCTAGAATGTTATAATAACAGCAATCAAACAGTACTTTAAAAAGTTAGAACCTGTTCACAATTCACAGGGAATTGTCAATTGATGAAAGGGGTGTCAAATTGCACTTACATAGACGGGTTCTTACGGACTACTGTATATGTCATGGGAGGAATTGACAGATGAAACCAAAAACAAAGGAATCCGAAAAACAGTCGGAAAAACACACCAAGCACGGTGTAAAAGGTGTGCTGCTTTCGATTTTGTTTTTTATCTTAATGGCAGTTTTTACCATTGGATTGATTGCCAGCATGACGCTGCACTTGATGCTGCAAAATCATACGCTGCAAAAAGCCGTGCAGAACATCGAACTTGCCGATATTACCGTTTCAGATGGGACGCAGTTGCTGTCGCTTTCGGATTGTATGCATGAATACTACATGACGAACAATCCAGCCTCTAAAGAAGACATGGCTACTATTTTGAACAGCTCAGATACGGAAGAGTATGTATTAAATGTGCTGGACAACTATTCTGCCTATCTGCTTGGTCGTACCAATGAATTGGAAAAAATGGATGTGGCAGATTTTTGTGATCTGATTGAAAGTGGCTTGAGAAAAGAAGTCAGCAATCAGGCTGCCATTGAATATGATGTTTCAGACTGGGATCGCATGAATTTTGAACTCGGTGAACAGGTGAACCAGATGGATCGGTATATTTCCTCTGGATTTACTGGATTCTTGCTGCAAACAATGGCTTCCTGGCTGGGAACCATTGTATTTGGCGTTTTGATGGTATTGACATTTGTACTGTGGCTGGTACTTGGAATTCGTGGTCACTGGGGAGTCGGGAAGGTACTTCGTAATTATGGATGGTCTTCCATTATCTGGGGTTTGCTTGGATTGATTGGCAGTTTGGTTGTATATGCTTTGATTCAGTTTACCTCGCTTTTGTCGAATTTGCAGTTCTTACAGGGTGCCGGATTTCAGTGGGAAATCCCATTTGCAGAAGCAGCTGGCGCAGCAGCTATTTATGGTGTTATTTTCCTGATCGTTGGCATTCCAATGAATCAAAGTGTAAAACGGCGCTCGAAAAAGCCGGAACAGATCGTTCCAATTGCAGCAACTGTACCGGAACAGCAGCCTGTTTTGGCAGGAGTAACTGCGGATGCGTCCGCAGCATCGGCAACGGAAGCCCCGGCATCACTGGATACCTTCATGCAGACACAGCCAGCAGAAGCAACGGATTCCTTTGCACCGGAAGCAAAGTCAGAACAAGTCTCTGAACCAGCTGATTCAGAGGGTACCACGGAGTCGGAGCAAACAACGGCTCCAGTTACAGAATCGGAACCAGTCACAGCACCTGCTGTAGAGCCGGAACCGGCGGCAGCGCCTGTTGTGGAATCAGCATCCACCGCAGCGCCTGCGGTAGAACCGAATCAAACTCCATCTGAACCAAAAGAACCGACAGCAACGGAATCGGTGATTTGCCTATATTGTGGATTCCGGAATGAACCAGACAGTAAGTTCTGTGGCGGATGCGGAAAACCGCTTCATGCAAAGTAAAAAGGAAATGATACAAAATGCGGCATACAGGAAGATTCCTGTATGCCGCATTTTTGCTGAATCAGTAGAAAAAGGAAACAGAGATTTGGCTGGAAATTCTGAAAAAGTCATAAAAGGAGTGTTGCAATGTGTGTGCATTTGTGCTATACTATAAACAATGTTGTGTTATCGCTGGAGGAGAGAAGCCGCATTTTCCCATAGGATTTTCTCTTTTTCTGCTTCTGTCAGCGGAAGCGAATGGATTCTGGCAATGCCTTGTGCAGGATCACTCCAGGGATGATCGGTAGCAAATAAAATACGATCTACGCCATGCTTGCGAATCAAACGCATCAGCTGCTCATCGGAAATATAGCTTAAAATATAAGCCAGATCGAAATAAATCGGTTTGCCGCAGAGCAGTTCCTCTGCTTCTTCAAACATCCGATTGGCACCGCCGTGCGCCAGAACAATGTGGAATTTTGTCGGTTGACTGGTTCCGTAGATGGCTTGCAGCATTGTAACCACTCGTTTGGGGGTGCAGTGGGTGACTTCTGGGTAGCCTTCGTCAAATCCGGCATGTGTTACAACCAGTAAGTCTCGTTGGATGCAGCCTTCTATCAGATGCAGATACTTGGGATTATCTATAAAGGTTTGCTGGTAATCTGGATGCAGTTTGATTCCGCGGAAGCCCATTGCTTTTATTTGATCCAAATGGGCATCTACATCAGGATCATCCGGATGAATGCCGCCAAAGGAAATGATGCCGTTTTTGCC
Source organism: Ruminococcus sp. CAG:403 (assembly GCA_000437255.1). Lineage (GTDB taxonomy): Bacteria > Bacillota > Clostridia > Oscillospirales > Ruminococcaceae > Ruminococcus_C. The sequence goes on along the minus strand of FR899081.1, from coordinate 43,028 downwards.
ATTGATCTCTGCGGCATAGCGGTTGACGGAATCAAATTGGGAAGGCTTTGTCACAACGGGCAGAACCACGCTTTGTGTGACCCCGCTGCGCTGCATGGAAGCTAAAAGTTCCGGCAGGGTACCATATGCATATGGACGGTTCTGGCTTTTTTCAGCGAGTGACAGAATGGTCTTCTTTGCAATTTTTTCTGGGAAAACATGGGTATGAAAATCAATTACCATGAGAAAATGCCTCATCTTTCTCCCTGCTGGTTCCAGGTTTGTGACAGATGCAGGGGACTGCCACGGAATAAAACGCAATTGCTGCTGCATTCATCGTAACACGAAATGGAAAAAAATGCAAGTGCAGAACCATATAAAATCATACAGTTTCTGCACCAAATCATACAGACGATAAAATGAGTTTGAAAGGAATCTGAAAGCAATGCCAATTACAGAATTTTTAGAGCGGAATGCACGGATTTACCCCAATGACGTTGCGTTGGTTGAGGTTAATCCGGACAATGCGCCGGAGCATCATGTTACATGGCGAGAGTATAATTTAATTGAACCAGCAGAAGGCGAGCAGTACCGTCGGGAAATTACCTGGCAGCAATTCGATATCCATGCCAATCAGTTTGCCAATTTTCTGTTTACACGTGGTATCAAAAAAGGCGATAAAGTCGGTATTCTGCTGATGAACTGCTTGGAATGGCTGCCCATTTATTTCGGAATTTTAAAGACCGGTGCATTGGCAGTTCCGATGAATTATCGGTATTCTGCGGATGAGATCCAATACTGTACAGAGCTGGCAGATTGTACCATGCTGGTTTTCGGCGATGAGTTTACATCCCGGATTCAGGCAGTACGGGATCAGCTGGTGAACGTAACGGATTATATTTTTGTGGGAAAGACGGACGCTACACCGGACTTTGCGGATAACTATAAGACCATGATTCACTACTGTTCCATTACACCGCCGCCGGTGCTGCTGACCGATCAGGATGATGCTGCCATTTATTTTTCCTCTGGAACAACCGGATTCCCGAAGGCGATTCTGCATCGCCATGAGGCATTGGTTGCTTCCTGTCAGACGGAGCAGCATCACCATGGACAAACCAGAGAGGATGTGTTCCTATGCATTCCGCCGTTGTATCATACTGGTGCCAAAATGCATTGGTTTGGGTCGCTGCTTTCTGGAAGTCGTGCCGTTTTGCTGCGTGGCGTAAAGCCGGAATGGATTTTGCGTACTGTTTCGGAAGAGAAGGCTACCATTGTCTGGCTGCTGGTACCGTGGGCGCAGGATATCCTGGACTGCATTGATCGGGGCGAATTGAATCTGGAAGAATATCGGTTGTCTCAGTGGCGGTTGATGCACATTGGTGCACAGCCTGTTCCGCCGTCCTTAATTAAGCGCTGGAAGGCTGTTTTCCCTCACCATCAGTACGATACCAACTATGGACTTTCTGAGTCCATTGGGCCTGGCTGTGTCCATCTGGGTGTTGAGAATATTCATAAAGTTGGCGCAATCGGCAAAGCCGGATACTTATGGGAAACCAAAATTGTAGATGAGCAGGGAACCGCTGTTCCACAGGGAGAAGTTGGGGAATTGGCAGTAAAAGGCCCTGGCGTAATGAAATGCTACTACAAAAATAAAACTGCCACAGATGAAATCCTGAAAGATGGCTGGCTCTGCACAGGGGATATGGCACGGGAAGATGAAGATGGTTTCATTTACTTGGTAGACCGGAAAAAGGATGTCATTATTTCCGGCGGAGAAAATCTCTATCCGGTACAGATTGAGAATTTCCTGCGTGCATATGGAAAAATCAAGGACGTAGCAGTAATCGGATTGCCGGATGCACGGCTCGGAGAGATTGCAGCAGCCATTATTGAGCTGAAGAAAGGCTGTATCTGTACAGAAGCAGAAATTATGGAATTCTGTACGGGCATGCCTCGTTACAAGCGGCCCCGTAAAATCATCTTTGCAGAAGTTCCTCGCAACCCCACCGGAAAGATTGAGAAGCCGAAACTGCGGGAAATTTACTGCGGCGGCAGCTTAGTAGAAGCACAGATTTCTAAATAATAAAAAAAGAAGCAGATTAGAAAAAGGAGTCGAAGAAAAGCATGAAGAAGCTGATGATTGGCAATGAAGCCATTGCAAGAGGCTTATATGAGGGCGGACTGTCTATCGTTTCCAGTTATCCTGGTACCCCCTCGACAGAAATTACAGAATTTTTGGCAAAATATGATGACGTGTACAGTGAATGGGCACCCAACGAGAAGGTTGCAGCAGAAGTTGCTTTTGGCGCTTCGCTGAACGGGGTGCGCAGCTGCTGTGCCATGAAGCATGTCGGCTTGAATGTTGCAGCAGATCCATTGTTTACGCTGTCCTATACAGGTGTAACCGGTGGTATGGTTATTTGTGTAGCAGATGATCCGGGGATGCATTCTTCTCAGAACGAGCAGGATTCCCGGCATTATGCCATTGCTGCGAAAGTACCGATGCTGGAACCAGCAGATTCCGGTGAATGTTTGTCTTTTGCAAAAGCTGCCTTGGAGCTATCCGAGCAGTTTGACACACCGGTATTCCTAAGAACTTGTACCCGTATTGCACACTCTCAGTCCATCGTAACATTGGGAGAACGGGTTGTTCCGGAGCGGAAGCCCTACCAGAAGAATCCGCAGAAATATATTATGGCACCAGCCAATGCCATTCGCCGGCACCCGGAAGTGGAAAAACGGACGCAGGCTTTGACCGAATTTGCAGAAACTTGTCCGTTTAACCGGATGGAACTGTTGGGTGACCGCAAACTGGGTATCATTACTTCCGGTACCTCTTATCAGTATGTGAAGGAAGTATTCGGCGATCGGGTCAGCGTTTTGAAACTGGGTCTGATTCATCCGCTTCCGGTCAAGCTGATTCAGAAGTTTGCTGCAAGTGTGGAACGGGTCGTTGTAGTCGAGGAACTGGATCCGATCATTGAGACACACTGCAAATCCATTGGTGTTGCCGTAGAGGGAAAGTCCCTGTTCCCGATTACCGGAGAATTTTCTCAGAAACTGATCGCTTCTGTTTTGTTGAAACAGGATACCCAGACGGCCGTACAGCCGCAGGAAAACATCCCGGTTCGTCCGCCGGTTATGTGTGCAGGCTGCCCGCATCGTGGTATGTTCTATACACTTGCTAAAAATAAGGTAACCGTTTTGGGTGATATCGGATGCTATACGCTGGGTTCCGCTGCACCGTTGAATGCACTGGATTCTACCCTTTGTATGGGTGCATCTGTTTCCGGCCTGCATGGCTTTAACAAGGCTGGCGGAAAGGAAAGTGAACAGAAAACAGTTTGCGTTATTGGAGACTCTACCTTTATGCATTCCGGCATGACGGGTTTGGTGAATGTTTCTTACAATGCGTCCAATTCTACCACGATTATTTTGGACAACTCCATTACAGGTATGACCGGACACCAGCAGAATCCGACTACCGGTTATAACATCAAGGGCGATCCAGCAACAAAGGTTTCGCTGGAAAAATTCTGTGAGGCAATTGGCATTCGTCGGGTACGGGTAGTCGATCCGTATGACTTAAAGGCGTGTCAGACGGTCTTGAAAGAGGAATTGGCTGCCGAAGAGCCGTCTGTTATTATT
>FR899081.1:33102-39393 GCA_000437255.1 Ruminococcus sp. CAG:403 | reverse complement strand
GAAGAGCCGTCTGTTATTATTTCCCGTCGCCCCTGTGTTTTGCTGAAATCTGTCAAGCCGCTTCCGCCGCTGCATGTTGAGGAAAATGCTTGCAAGAGCTGTAAAGCATGTATGCGTATCGGCTGCCCGGCGCTTCGGATTCGGCATGGAAAAGTCAATATTGATGAAACACTTTGTGTAGGCTGCGGGGTCTGTCAGCAACTTTGCGCATTTGATGCCATTCAGAAGGAGGGTGCAGCAGAATGAATACAGTAAGCATGATGATTGTAGGTGTAGGCGGACAGGGTTCCCTGCTGGCCAGCAAGCTGTTGGGCAATCTGCTGGTTGAGGAAGGCTACGATGTAAAGGTATCGGAAGTACACGGTATGTCACAGCGTGGCGGCTCTGTTGTAACCTATGTGCGATATGGAGAACGGGTTTACTCTCCGGTTGTAGATGACGGAGAAGCAGATTATATCATTTCTTTTGAGAAGCTGGAGGCAGCCAGATGGGTACATCGGCTCAAGCCGGACGGCAAAATCATTGTAAATACCCAGCAGATTGATCCCATGCCAGTGATTACCGGTGCGGCAGCTTATCCGGAAGATATTTTGGATACCCTGAAGCAGCAAAATGTATTTGTAGATGCCATTGATGCCCTCAAGCTTGCCAATGAAGCTGGTTCCAGCAAGACGGTTAATATTGTTTTGATGGGACGACTGGCAAAATATTTTGCAATTCCTTATGAAAAATGGATTGCTGCCATGGAACGTGTGGTAAAACCGCGTTTCCTGGAAATGAATCAAAAAGCATTTGCACTGGGATATCACTGCGAAGGCTAAGCGTCTATTTCTTTGAGAACCTGTCTTTCATCAGTTGGAAAGGCAGGTTCTCGAATGCGCCCACGCTGACTGCGCATTTGAGAACTAGCAGCGCATATTGAAATAAAAGAAAAATGGAGAAGAATATGGAACAGCGTTATTATCAGCCGGAAATTGAAACCATGAAACTGGAGGACATGCAGGCGCTTCAATCCAAGCGCTTGGTGGCACAGGTCAAGCATGTCTATGAAAATATGCCGTATTATCGGGAAAAGATGGAGCAGGCAGGCGTGAAGCCGGAAGATATTCATGGCATTGAAGATCTGCACAAGCTGCCGTTTTTGAGCAAGGATGACCTGCGGGATCAGTATCCATATGGTCTGCTGGCAACAGATCTGAAAAATTGTGTGCGTATTCAGTCTACTTCCGGTACAACAGGACGGCGTGTTGTGGCATTCTATACCCAGCATGATGTGGATTTGTGGGAAGACTGTTGTGCCCGTGCAGTGGTTGCAGCAGGTGGTACCAATGAAGATGTTTGCCAGGTTTGCTATGGATATGGTCTGTTTACAGGCGGCCCAGGACTCAATGGCGGGTCTCATAAGGTAGGCTGTCTGACACTGCCGATGTCTTCCGGTAATACGGAGCGTCAGATTCAGTTTATGATGGATTTGCAGTCTACTATTTTGTGCTGTACGCCGTCTTATGCAGCTTATCTGGGAGAAAGTCTGAAGGAACATGGTTATAAGCCGGAAGATAATCATTTAAAAGCCGGAATCTTTGGAGCAGAGCCTTGGACAGAAGAAATGCGCCACAACATCGAAGAATCTCTCGGCATTAAGGCATATGATATTTATGGCTTGACGGAAACTTCCGGTCCTGGTGTTGCATTTGAATGCTGTGAGCAGTCCGGTATGCACATCAATGAAGACAACTTCATTCCGGAAATCATTGACCCGGAAACCGGCGAAACTCTGCCGGAAGGGGAAAAGGGGGAACTCGTATTCACCTCTATTACTAAGGAAGCATTCCCGCTGCTGCGGTATCGCACCAGAGACATTTGTGTCTTGTCCCGGAAAAAGTGCTCCTGCGGCAGAACGTTGATTAAAATGGCAAAACCGATGGGCAGAAGTGATGATATGTTGATCATTCGTGGTGTCAATGTATTCCCGTCTCAGATTGAAACCGTTCTGCTCAATTGCGGCTATACACCGCATTATCAGATTCTGGTGGATCGTATCAACAATACCGATACACTGGATGTCAATGTAGAATTGGAGCCGGAAGCATTTGCTGCTGCAAAGGAACAGCTCCCGGAAAAAGAACGGGCATTGGCAACTGCCATTAAGACGATGCTGGGCATTTCTCCAAAGGTGCATTTGGTAGAGCCGAAGAGCATCATCCGCAGCGAAGGAAAGGCTGTTCGGGTTATCGATAAGCGGAAGCTGCACGATGCATGATGAAGGAAGCGGTACAGAATGCTTCTGCGCCTGCGATGAAAATCGTTGCGCATATTTACAATGACTTTCCTGCAAAGTTCGGTATTCCAAGGCAGAGCGGATTGGTCAATACACTGCCATCCAAGCTGGTAATGGAGCCGGACTATCGAAATGTGGATGCCTTTCGGGGAATCGAAGGATTTTCTCACCTTTGGTTGCTGTGGATGTTTTCCGAATCCATTCGGGATAACTGGACACCAACGGTGCATCCGCCCCGTTTGGGCGGGAATCAGCGCATGGGCGTTTTTGCAACTCGTTCGCCGTTTCGTCCCAATCCAATTGGATTGTCTTCGGTTCGGCTGGATCGTGTCGATCTGCATACCAAGGAAGGCCCCGTGCTGTTTGTTTCCGGTGCGGATTTGATGAGTGGAACACCGATTTATGATATCAAACCTTATTTGCCGTATACGGATAGTCATCCGGATGCAGCAGGCGGTTTTGCTGCCCCACTGGAGTCCTATCGGTTACAGGTTATTTTTCCAGAGCAATGGCTGCAAATGATTCCGGTTCCTTTGCGGGAAGGGCTGATTCACCTGTTGGAGCAGGATCCAAGGCCTGCTTATCAATCTGATCCCAACCGTATTTATGGAGTGGCATTTTCCTCGTTTGATGTACGGTTTACAGTACAGGGGCAGGTGCTTACGGTTTGCGAAGTGGAACGCTTGAACGATTAGCGCTGGTACCAATTGGCATATAGCGAGGGACGTCGGTCTTGTTGGACTGGAAAGCTTGCCCGATAGGCAGCCGGTGTCTCCTCTAGATGATACAGCAAAATACGTTCTTCTGGGCAGTCTGGTTCGCCGGGAAGAATTTCGCAAGGCAGCGGCGTTCCGTTTGGATGGTAGCAAATGGAATCGCCGCTGTACGTTTGCTCGCCAATACTGCCGGCACAGTTGATCCCTGCAACATAGGAAAGCGTTTCGATGGCACGGGCTTGCAGCAGGCAGTTCCAATGCATCCGTCGTGCAGCCGGCCAATTGGCTGGAATGAGAATCAAATCTGCACGCTGTGACAATGCCTGAAAAACTTCCGGAAACCGCAGATCATAGCAAATAGCAGTACCGATGCGGAATCCGCAGAGGGTACAGGTTGGAAGTGCGATTCCGCCAAGGAAAAATTGATCTTCTCCGCCGTAGCGAAATGGATGCAGTTTGGCATAGTCCAGAAGCACGCCAGATGCAGAAACGATGGAGTAGTGATTTTCACAGCGTGCGTCGCAGTCTTTCACCCAGCCGATGCCAATTGCAGTTTGATAATATTCTGCCAGCTGTTGGATCAGCTGCACCGTTTCCAAATGTGCCTCTTTGGTGATGGCGGTATGCATAGAGAATCCAGTCAGGCTCATTTCCGGAAACAGTACCAGGTCGACAGCGTGTGCCTGTAGGCGTTCCAAATGACGGCGCATGCGGAGGATTGATTGCGTTTTGTCTTCCCAGTGAATATGAAATTGAAGCAATGCGAGATGCATAAAAGGACCTTCTTTCTGGAGTCATATAGATTTAAAATCAGTATAACATAATCTTGTAGGATGTGCAAGAAAGCAAAGAGAAAACCGGTTCAAATTGGTTCTGAAAGCGAAAGGAAGCGGATGAAATGCAGGGAAAATGGAGCATTCGGGAAGCAAAACTGGAAGATGCAGCAGAATTGCTTGCAATTTACGCACCGTATGTGGAGAAGACAGCGATTACATTTGAATATACCGTACCATCTGTTGCAGAATTTGCCGAGCGTATGCAGCAAGTGCAGCAGCGCTATCCATATCTGGTGGCAGAACAGGATGGAAAACTGCTTGGCTATGTCTATGCCGGGCCGTTTCATGAACGAGCCGCTTATGACTGGGCGGTGGAAACCTCTCTGTATGTGCGGCAGGGGGTCAGAAGAACAGGTATTGGAACTGCTTTATATGCAGCGTTGGAAACGTGTTTGCAGGAGCAGGGGATTTTAAACCTGAATGCCTGCATTGCCTATCCGGAAGAAGAGAAAGATCCCTATCTGTCTTTGGACAGTGTGCGGTTTCATGAAAAAATGGGCTATCAGATGGTGGGACTGTTTCATTCTTGCGGCTATAAGTTTCAGCGTTGGTATCATATGGTTTGGATGGAGAAAGCAATTGGCACACATCTGGCAGAGCAGCCGCCTGTTCAACCATTTCCAGCAGTTCAAAAGCAGGCATTGCAAAAAATTTCAAAAAACGCTTGACAAATGGGAAAAAATTGGGTATACTAATGGTTGTAAAAGAGAGTAGCTGGCAGGCAAGCAATGCCTGTTTATGCGGCGTCAGTACGGTCATCAAATTATGACCCGCTTCATATGTAAACGGCAAGACTTTTACTGAAGAAATTGCAGACAAATGGCAGTTTTTCCAGTGGAGGTCTTGCCGTTTTTTGTGTGCAAAAAGGAGGAAATTGATATGAAACCACACTATCAACAAACACCGGAGGAATTGTTTTTCGCATATGATTCCGGGAAGGATGGCCTGACCACGCAGCAAGTGGCGGAACATCAGGAAAAGTACGGAACAAATAAAATGGAGCAGAGCAAGAAAAAACCGGTTTGGGTGCTGTTCTTGGAGCAGTTTAAGGATTTTCTGGTCATTATTTTGATCATTGCGGCTTTGATTTCTGCGGTGATGAATGATATCGAAAGTTTTGTGGTCATCATTGCGGTTATTACCATGAATGCCATTTTGGGAACGGTACAGACAGTAAAGGCAGAAAAGTCTCTTGCAGATTTAAAACAGCTTTCTGCGCCGACTGCTACTGTTTTGCGGGACGGCGTGCATCAGGTCATTCCGGCAGAAAAATTGACCGTGGGGGATGTGGTTTTGCTGGAGGCTGGCAATCAGATTCCGGCAGATGGCCGCTTTTTGGAATGCGCCTCCCTGCAAACCAATGAGAGTGCCCTGACTGGAGAAAGTCTAAATGTAGAGAAATCCGTAGAGCCGATTACACAGGAGGTTCCGCTTGGAGATCGCCATACAATGGGATATAGCGGAAGCTTTGTAACGTATGGACGTGGAACGATGCTGGTTACGGATATTGGCGCGCATACGGAAGTCGGAAAAATTGCAACGATGATTCAGAATGCAGAGGAACGGAAAACACCGTTGCAGCGTACACTGGATCAGTTTGGAAAGCGACTGTCCATTGGAATTTTGATTGTCTGTGCGTTGGTATTCGGACTGAGTATCTGGCGTGCATGGGACGGCGGAATCAGCCGGGATGAATTGATGGATGGCTTGCTGTTTGCCATTGCACTTGCAGTAGCTGCCATTCCGGAGGCATTGAGTTCCATTGTTACCATTGTGCTCTCTTTCGGTACGCAGAAAATGGCACGGGAACATGCGATTATGCGAAAGCTGCAAGCGGTAGAAGGTTTGGGTTCTGTTTCTGTCATTTGTTCCGATAAAACCGGTACGCTGACACAGAATCGAATGACCGTTCGAAAAGTGGTTGCACAGCGGCACATCATTGCTGCGGAAGACGTTCGCCCGTCTGATCCGGCGGAATACGAGTTATTGGCTGCCTCCATTCTGTGCAGCGATGCAGTCTGTCGCAACGGAGAAGAGTTGGGCGATCCAACTGAAACAGCATTGGTTCGGTTTGGACAGCAGTTCCAAATTGATGCAGATACGCTGCGGCAGCAGCGCCAGCGGATCAGCGAAGTACCATTTGATTCTGATCGAAAGCTGATGTCTACTTTGGTTCGCACGGAGCAGGGAGCTGTACTGTATACCAAGGGTGCTGCGGACGTTATGATTCACCGCATGCAGTGCAGTGCCGAAGAGATTCAGGAAATTCAAGATCAAGTGGCGCTGCTGTCCCGGCAGGGGCTGCGGGTGCTCTGCTTTGGTTCCAAGCCGTTTGATGGAAGTACCATTTCCGCAGAAGATGAGGATAACCTTCAGTATTTGGGCTTGATTGCAATGATGGATCCGCCTCGTCCGGAATCCAAGCAGGCAGTTGCAGAGTGCCGGGCTGCCGGTATTAAGC
>FR899081.1:32013-33089 GCA_000437255.1 Ruminococcus sp. CAG:403 | reverse complement strand
CGGTATTAAGCCGGTTATGATTACGGGAGACCATATTGTAACCGCTTCTGCCATTGCAAAGGAAATTGGTATTTTGGAATCCATGGACGAAGCGGTAGAAGGTGCCGTGTTGGATCAATATTCCGATGAGGAATTGGTCTCCTTTGTACAGGATAAGTCTGTTTATGCACGTGTGACACCGGAGCATAAAATCCGGATTGTAAAGGCTTGGCAGCGGCAGGATAAAATTGTTGCCATGACCGGAGATGGTGTAAATGATGCCCCTGCTTTGAAACAGGCAGATGTCGGCGTTGCTATGGGCATTACCGGAACCGAAGTAGCAAAGGATGCTTCTGCCATGATTTTGACAGATGACAATTTTGCCACTATTGTAAAAGCGATCAAGAACGGCAGAAATATTTATGACAACATTAAAAAAGCCATTCTGTTTTTATTGTCCGGTAACTTGGCTGGTATTTTGGCAGTTTTGTTCAACTCCATTGCAGGGCTTCCGCAGCCGTTTGCAGCCATTCATTTGTTGTTTATCAACTTGTTGACGGATTCGCTCCCTGCCATTGGATTGGGTCTGGAGCCGCATCAGGATGATGTCATGCAGCGGAAACCTCGTCCGGCAGGGGAGTCGATTCTGACCCGTTCCTTCTTGGGAAAGGTTGGGTATTCCGGTTTGCTGATCGGAATGGCGACTGTGGCAGCTTATTTAATCGGATATTATAATTCCAGTGCAGAAGCCGGTATGACAATGGCATTTGCAACGCTTTGCATGAGTCGTCTGCTGCATGGATTTAGCTGTAAGGCAGATCATCCCGTTCTGTTCACGTCCGAATTTTTCAATAATAAATTTGGATTGCTGGCGTTTGCAGCCGGTATGGTATTGATCAATCTGGTTCTGTGGGTACCTGGATTGCATGGTCTCTTTCAGATCGCAGATCTGAGCGGTGCATTGATTGCTGCTATGTATGGTTTGAGTTTGGCTTCCATGCTCGCTGTGCAGGTTGTCAAGGCAATTGTGTATGGTGTTTCCAATCGGAAAAAGAAACAGACCAAATAGTAAAACCTGATAAAAAACAGAAAAATCT
>FR899081.1:1884-31962 GCA_000437255.1 Ruminococcus sp. CAG:403 | reverse complement strand
CGAGATTTTATGATTTATTTGGATGGATGCAATTTTTCCGCCAGGCGAGACCAAAGGTCATCCAAACCAAAGGCGCTGTATAAATCATGCTGTCCGTAAAAATGCCGACAAGAAAATAGGCACACATGCCGCAAAACAGTCCCAATCGGAATGGTTCTTCCTCTGCCTGTTCCGGTGTGAGCGGCTTTTTGCAGCGCTTGCTGCCTTGATAGAGGAACACGCCAATCAAACTCAACATGGCAAGCAGTGAAAGTCCGCCGGTATCCTGCCACATCTGCAAATACCAGTTATGGGGCTTGCTGATGAGCACATAGGTGCCGAAAATATTCAGCAGTGCAGTTAAGTCACTTTGTGTGAGATAGAAAATGCTGGTGGATGCGCCATGTCCCAGCAGCAGACAGTCTTTGGCATGCTGAAGTGTGTTGGCCCAGATGAAAATGCGTCCGTTTAAGAGAGCATAATTTTGCTGTACCCATTCTGAATCGGTGCTGCATGGAACCTGTTCCACATAGGCACCGCCCAGTATCTCCACCATCCATTGATCCGAATCGGCAGAACGACAGAACTTGACAGCGGTTGCATAACCCAGATCACAGGATAAGGTACGCTGCGAAATGGAAAAGCGGCACATAGACAAATCCGGTTGATTCGGGAACGTGATGCTTCCATCTTCCTGGTACTGTGGGGAAAGCGGAGTGCCATTATACTGTACAGCGAGATCTGCTACGGTCAGTGCCGGCTGGTCATCTGGAACATAGGTAACGGTGAGTGTTTGCTCCTTTGCTTGAAACAGTAGCGTGTTTCCTTGAATTTCCATATGGGTCAGTCCAAAGGAATCGGATTGCGGATCCATACCCAAAATGCCGTGCCGCAGCTTTTCAGCTACTGTGTCACCGGTTCGGGAGAAGAGGTATCCGGCTCCACTTAGCGCCACTGCACCGGCAGCAGCCAGACAGATGCCCTTTTTCCATGCAGTGCGGAAATTGCTTCGATGCAGGCAAAGCAACCCGAACAGAAGAGTAAATAGAAAGCCGAATGCAATGGCGCTGGTTACTTTTGTCATCAGCAGGATTATGGCATAAAGGATGGTGCTTCCAATGGCAAGAAAGAACCGTCCGGCTGCGTCGGTTCGGCGAATGCAGGAGAGACTGATCGGCAGCAGCATGGCACAGACTGCACTGAGATAATCTGGATTGCCAAATGAAATGGTAGCTGCTTCAACTGGATAGAATCTTGTTCCGGTTAAGCCGCTGAGCCATTGCACCAAAGAAAAATTATAGTAATCTAGTCCAATATGTTCCAGCAATACCAGAATGCCCATTATCCATCCCAGCGCAAGAATGGCATTTTGAAAAAAATGTGTGACCGCAGGGCGATCAGAAAAGTATGTCATGCCCAAGAATAGAATCATATAGCTGATGAGTGCCAAAGTGCCTTCATATAGACCAACTGTTCCCAGCCATGTTTCTTTTCGGTAGGCAGAAAACAATCCGGAGAGCAGCGCTGTAAGTGCATAAATGCCGGCACAAATCCATTGTATTCGAACAGCGGCACAGGAAGCGATTCGGGAAGGTCTTCGCAGTACGAATCGTTCCAACACAAACCAAACAGCAGTCAGGGAAGCAATGCCAATTAGTATCCATTCTCTTGGATAGGTTTCATAATCGCTGCAAGCGGCATTGGCACCCATCCAATATAGGGCACGCTCCGTGGCAGAAGGATTGACAGCAATGTTTAGAATAAAAAAGGGAACGATGCAAAGAAAAAGGATCAAAAGTTTTCCGGGCAGTGCGGCATAATCCACTTCTGGTGGTGGAGTTGTGGAAAGACGATGGTTGGACGGTTGTGTACGCAAATGGTGTCACTCCTTTCAAAATCAAGGTTGAGTTTTATTTATTATACCGTAAAGCAGGAGACTCGTCAAGTTGAAATGAAAAAAACCGATCGAGCAATCGATCGGCTTTTTCGTTATAAAAGTAGAATAGTAAGAGAATAGCAAATTAGAATAAGCCTGTAATTTTACCGTCATCATCCAGATCAATCTGGAAAGCAGCAGGCTTTTTCGGCAGTCCCGGCATCGTCATAATGGTTCCGGTTACTGCAACAACAAATCCGGCGCCGGCAGAAGGATAAACTTCCCGGATGTGGATGGTAAATCCACTGGGACGGCCAAGCTTCTTGGGATCATCAGACAGAGAATACTGATTCTTTGCCATACAGATCGGCAAGTTGCCCATACCCATATCTTCCAATTTTGCAATTGCTTTTTCTGCTGCGGTATCATATACAACACCATCTGCACCGTAAATTTCCCGGCAAATGGTCTGGATTTTTTCTTTCAAAGAGAGATCGTCCGGATACAGCGGATGGAAGTCTGCGGTCTGCTGGTTAATTTTTTCCATGACAGCTTCTGCCAGTGCAATGCCGCCTTCTCCGCCCTTTGCCCATACGTCTGCCAGTGCAAAACCAGTTCCCATTGATGTGCAGTATTGCTCTACGAAGTCCAGTTCTGCCTGTGTATCAAAGGCGAAACGATTCAATGTTACAACAACCGGAACGCCATACTTTTGCAGGTTTTCAATGTGCTTGCCCAGATTGACAATGCCTTTTTTCAGTGCATTCAGATCTTCTGAGGCAAGTGCATCCTTAGAAGCACCACCGTTGTACTTCAGTGCACGAACGGTTGCAACCAGGACAACTGCATCTGGAGAAAGTCCTGCCTTGCGGCATTTAATATCGAAGAATTTTTCAGCGCCCAGATCAGCACCGAAGCCAGCTTCCGTTACTACGTAGTCAGCAAGCTTTAAGGAAAGCCGTGTTGCCCGAACAGAGTTGCATCCATGTGCAATGTTGGCGAATGGACCGCCGTGTACAACAGCCGGTGTATGTTCCAGTGTCTGAATCAGGTTTGGCTGCATGGCATCCTTCAGCAGAGCTGCCATTGCGCCGACAGCCTGCAAATCTCCGGCAGTGACTGGTTCTCCATCATAATTATAAGCTACAATAATGGCAGACAGACGCTTTTTCAGGTCTGCAACATCATCTGCCAAGCAGAGAATTGCCATAATTTCGCTGGCAACACTGATGACAAAGTGATCTTCCCGGACAACGCCGTCTACTTTTCTGCCCATTCCAATGATGATATTACGCAGTGCGCGGTCATTCATATCTTCACAGCGCTTCCAGATAATTTGCTTCGGATCAATCCGAAGGGCATTGCCCTGCTGCAAATGGTTATCCAACAGCGCAGCCAGCAGGTTGTTTGCGGAAGTAATGGCGTGGAAATCGCCTGTAAAATGCAGGTTCAGATCTTCCATCGGAACAGCCTGTGCATAGCCGCCGCCTGCCGCACCGCCCTTGATGCCGAAGCATGGACCCAAGGAAGGTTCCCGCAGGGTGCAGACTGCTTTTTTCCCTAGTTTGCATAGTGCCTGGGATAAGCCAATGCTGATGGTTGTTTTCCCTTCTCCGTAAGGAGTCGGGTTAATAGCGGTTACCAGAATCAATTTCCCATCCGGTTGGTTTTGTACCCGCTTGATCAAGTCCTGTGAAAATTTTGCCTTGTACTTTCCGTACAGCTCCAGATCATCTTCTGTGACACCAAGCTGTTCGGCGACTTTGGTAATGGGTTGTAAGGTGGCTTCCTGTGCAATTTGAATATCTGTTTTCATAAACTTCTCCATCTATTTTGATATGCATTATGCAAAAATGATTTGCTTCCAGTCTGGAAGCAGCTTTACTTTCTGAGTGTTGCGACGCAGTTGTTCATCAGCATAGCAATGGTCATAGGACCAACACCGCCCGGAACAGGAGTCAGGAAACTTGCTTTTGGTTCCACACTCTCGAAGTCAACATCTCCGCAGAGTTTCTTGTTTTCCATGCGATGGATGCCGACATCTACGACAACGGCACCTTCCTTGACATAAGAAGCGTCAATCATCTTCGGCTTTCCGATTGCAACGATCAGAATATCTGCCAGATTGGTGATGGCTTTTAAATCTTTGGTGCGGGAGTGGCAGACGGTGACCGTTGCATGTTCCCGCAGCATCAATGCAGCCGCCGGTTTGCCGACAATGTTGCTTCTTCCAATGATGACGCAGTGCTTTCCGGCAATTTCAATGCCGCTTCGCTTGAGCAGCTGAACCACGCCAGCTGGTGTGCAGGAAACAAATCCTTTTGAACCAACTTGCAGGGCACCGACATTTTGTTCATGGAATCCGTCCACATCCTTTTTCGGATCGATTGCCTGAATAACAGCGTTTTCATCAATCTGCTTAGGAAGTGGAAGTTGTACCAGAATACCGTTTACGGAAGGATCCGCATTCAGCTGTGCAATCAGATCCAGCAGCTGCTCCTGTGAAGTTTCTTCCGGCAGCTCATAAGAGAGCGAGCGGATGCCAATATAGGCACATGCATTCTTCTTGTTCCGTACATATACGCTGGATGCCGGATCGTTTCCTACCTGAACCACTGCCAGGCAGGGAACCACACCGGTTTCTTCCAGCATAGCGGCGCATTCTGCCTTTAATTCATCTTTGATGGTTTGGGAAATTTGTTTTCCGTCAATTATTTTCGCCATGCTGCTGCCTCCGATTTTTGATTTATTCGTACAGGGGATACTTGCTGCAAAGTGCACCAACTGCTGCCCGTACGTCATCTGCGCTTGCTTCATAATCAAATGCTGTTTTGGCGATCAGAGAAGCAATGACCTTCATATCCTCTTCTACCATTCCTCTTGTGGTAACGGCAGGTGTGCCGATTCGAACGCCGGAAGTAACGAATGGGCTTCTCGGTTCGTTTGGAACCGTATTTTTATTGAGTGTAATATTGACGCTGTCGCAGCGATTCTGCAATTCTTTTCCGGTAATTTCCGTATTGCGCAGATCTACCAGCATCAGATGATTGTCTGTACCGCCGGTGAGGATATCAAATCCATTGTCCATCAGTGCAGCGCAAAGTGCTTTTGCATTTTTTGCAACCTGCTGCTGATAGGTTTTGAATGCAGGTTTCAGTGCTTCGCCCAAGCAAATGGCTTTGGAAGCAATCACATGCATCAGCGGACCACCCTGAATACCAGGGAAAATGGCCTTGTTGAAGTTGAACTTTTCTGCCGCTTCTTTATTGGCAAGAATCAAGCCGCCTCTCGGGCCACGCAGGGTTTTGTGTGTGGTGGTGGTTACAACATCAGCATACGGGAACGGAGAGGGATGTACACCTGCTGCAACCAGACCGGCAATATGCGCCATATCTACCATCAGAACTGCACCGACTGCATCGGCAACTTCCCGGAATTTTTTGAAATCGATGGTGCGGCAGTATGCGCTGGCACCAGCAATGATCATTTTGGGCTTGACTTCTTTTGCGGTTTTCATCATGGCATCGTAATCCAAGAAGCCGTTGTCATCAACGCCATAGGGGACAACGTGGAAATATTTACCGGAAATGTTAACCGGGCTGCCGTGGCTCAGGTGACCGCCGTGATCCAGGTTCATGCCCATAACCGTATCTCCAGGATTCAAAACGGCAAAGAAAACAGCCAGGTTTGCTTGTGCACCGGAATGTGGCTGTACATTGGCATAATCGCAGCCGAACAATTTCTTGGCACGCTCAATGGCGATAGTTTCTACGATATCAACCTTTTCACATCCGCCGTAATAGCGCTTGCCCGGATATCCTTCTGCATACTTGTTGGTCAGGACACTGCCCATTGCGTTCATGACAGGCTCGCTGACAATGTTTTCGCTGGCAATCAATTCAATGGTACTTCTCTGTCTGGTAAGCTCTGCCTGCATGGCTGCGCCGACTTCTGCGTCATAGTCTGCAATCTGCTTCATGATTTCATCTACCATTTTTTTACTCCTTTTAGCACGTATTTTTCATCCAAACAAGAAACGCACACGAACGCAAATGGTAGTTCCTGTGCGAATTCTGTTGCTTCTTGTTGCCCGAATGATGGGAAATTTTGTCTAAAAATATTATACTATATTTTTTCCTTGCTGTCAAGCCGTGTGTTCTGTTTGCAAAAATTCCCGAATGGCAGCCAGTAGGGTTTCCATTTCTGCTGGTGTTCCAATGGTAATCCGCAGGTAATTGACAATACGGGGCGTGTCAAAATGCCGTACAAAAATTTGCTTGCTGCGCAGGTAAGTAAACAGCTGGCACATATCATAATCGGGATGTGTTACAAATAGGAAATTGCTCTTGGAGTCCGGGAACTGGAAGCCAAGCTGCGCAAGCTGCTGTTTCGTCCACTCCCGTGTTTCTACCACCAGTTTCAAATGACGCTGGAAGTAGTCTTCATCTTCCATGGCGGCGGTTCCAGCAGCAATGGCGGTGCGATTGAGCGTATAGGAATTGAAGGAATACTTGACATTGTTCAGCGCACGGATTAATTCTGGTGCACCCATGCAGAAGCCAATTCGGCTGCCTGCCAGTGCACGGGACTTGGAGAAAGTCTGTACTACGATGAGGTTTTCAAATTCCGGTAGAAGCGATACCGCAGATTCTGCACCAAAATCGACATATGCTTCATCTACCAGGACAATGGAATCTGGATTGTGTTCCAAAATGCTGCGGATGGCATCCAGCGGCAGCGCAATTCCGGTTGGCGCATTTGGATTGGGGAATACAATTCCGTTGTTGGGACGATAATAATCCTCTGGCACAATGCGAAGCTGTTCATCCAGAGGGATGGCTTCGTAAGGAATGCCGAACAGCTTTGCCCAAACGGGGTAGAATGCATAGGAAATATCTGGGAACAAAATCGGTTTTGTTCCATTGAAAAAAGTGAGAAAGAGCATGGCCAGCACATCATCGGAACCAACCCCGGAAAAGACCTGATCTTCCTGCAATCCATAACGCTTTGCAATGGCTGCATTCAGTTGATGAGCGGTTGGATCCGGATACAGACGCTGTTCCTGAAGTGGAATGGCTGCAATTGCCTGGAGCACGTTTGGAGAAGGTGGGTAGGGATTTTCGTTGGTGTTGAGCTTTACCATTTGATCGAAGTGCGGCTGCTCTCCCGGTACATAGGGATCCACATTCCGAATATATTGTTGATAGGCTTTCATATTAGTCGTTCTTCCTTTCGCTTGGCCGGTTTTGCTCCAGTAAGGAGCGTTTGATTTCCCAGAGTTTCTGAGATAGATCCACATAGTAGGTGTGTGGATTTTCAAATCGTTTGACTTCGTCCCACAATAGATCGATTTGTTCGAGACAGTAGGCACGCACGTCTTCCAGTTTGGGACAGGTATAGACCAATTCTCCCTGTTTGAAAATGGGAACCTGCAATTTTTTCACCGTGAAGTTGGTGAGTGTCTTGTGTTTCCAAATGGCTTCCGGATGGAAGATGGTGTGCGGTTGGTCGGGATCAATGGTCTCATCGTAAACGCACAGTTCATCTGCCAGTGCTTTTCCGCTTTCCCGGTCAAAGAACCGGTAAACGGTTTTAAAATGCGGATTGGTGATTTTGGCAGTATTTTCACTGATTTTAATTTTTGGAACAATGGTGCCGTCTTCTTCTGTGACGGCAGCCAGCTTATAAACGCCGCCGAATACAGGAGAGCTTTTGGCCGTAATCATACGTTCTCCTACGCCGAACGTATCAATTTGTGCTCCCTGCATCAGCAAATCCCGAATCAGATATTCATCCAAGGAGTTGGAAGCTACAATTTTACAGTTCGGGAAACCAGCTTCATCCAGCATAGCTCTTGCCTTTTTGGATAGATAGGAAATGTCACCGGAATCCAGACGGATGCCAAATGAAGTGATTCCCTGCGGAACCAGAATGTCCCGGAATGCACGGATGGCATTGGGCACACCGCTTTTCAGTGTGTCATAAGTGTCTACCAGCAAGATGGCATTGTTGGGATAAAGCTTGCAGTATGCGGCAAACGCTTCATACTCGGAGTCGAACATCTGCACCCAGGCATGCGCCATGGTTCCGCCTGCCGGAACGCCGTATAGGGAATCTGTCAGCGTGCAGGCGGTTCCGCCGCATCCAGCCAGATAGGCAGCACGTGCCCCCAGCACGGCACCATCTGCACCTTGTGCACGGCGGGAGCCAAATTCCAGTACCGTTTTGCCCTGTGCAGCCCGTACAATGCGGTTGGCTTTGGTTGCAATCAGGGATTGGTGATTGATGGACAGCAGCACGAACGTTTCAATGATCTGCGCTTCAATTGCAGGAGCGCAAATGGTCAGAATGGGTTCGCCGGGGAATACAGGAGTTCCCTCTGGAACGGCATACAAGTCACCGGTAAAATGGAATTCTTTCAGGTATTGCAGAAATCTTTCACTGAAGCAGCCTTTTCCACGCAGATAAGACAAGTCTTCCGGAGAAAAATGCAGGTTTTGAATATAGTCAATGACCTGTTCCAGACCGGCGGCAATTGCAAATCCACCGCCGTCCGGTACGGTTCGGAAAAATACATCAAAATAAACTTTTTTCTTATAATAACCGGTTTCAAAATATCCGTTTGCCATGGTGAATTCGTAAAAGTCACATAGCATCGTTAGGTTTTGTTCTTGTTTCATAAAGCACCGTCCTTCCGGTTGAAAACATCGATTTGCAGACCTTCCATGACATCCAATGCTGCTTCATGCAGAGCAGGCTGAAAACTTGCAGTACAGGATGCATCGACTGTAATGTGGGCTTCCGGCAGAGCTGTTTTTGCCAGCACAGCATTGGCAAGCACACAGATGTTAGAAACCAGTCCAACCAATTCTACATCGGTGTAGGCTTGCTGCTGCAAGTATGCAAATAACCGATCGGAGCCGAACGTACCCTTTTCGAAGCAAACATCCTGCGGCAGACATTCCTGTGCGACACAACCATATAGGGCATGCCCAGCTGTTCCATGGATGCAGTGTGCAATCGGTAAGTTTCGTCCTTCCTGTGTGGAAGCATAATCTGTTCCGTGGGTATCCAGGGTAAATAAGACAGCATCCTTTGCTGCGTGGTACTGTTGAATCTTTTGCGCAATGGGAGCAGCAAGTGTTTCTGCCTCCGGAAATCCCAATGTGCCGGATACAAAATCGACTTGATAATCCACAACAATTAAACAGCGCTTCATAGCGGTCTCCTTTTTCTGTTCATTATAGGTTGCTTTGCTTCAACGCTCGTTCGACGCATGATCAGGCTTTCTTTCTATCAAAGAGCGGCACGGAAAATACCGATGATATCTTCTTTGGTCAGCGGGACATAACAGCCGACACATCCGGCAGCTGCTTTTTCTGCCATTTCTTCAAAATGCGTTTCCTCGCAGATACCAACCTCCCGGAGCGTTTCCGGCAGTCGCATGGTGCGGAAAAAGGCTCTTGTCTCTGCAATGGCTGCTTTGGCTGCTTTCCAGTCCTCTGTTTCTGTGATGCCGAAGACAGCACGTCCATATGCCGCAAACTTTGCAGCAGTTGCTTCTGACAGAGCAAAATCCATCCAATGCGGTGTCAGAATGGCAAGACCTTCGCCGTGGGTGATGTCATAAAATGCGCTGAGTTCGTGTTCCATCGGGTGAACGCACCAGCCTACCTCTGCGCCGTCGGACAGCAGTCCGTTGATTGCCATACTGGAAGTCCACATCAGATTGGCACGTGCTTCATAGTTGTCTGGATGCTGTAGAGCGATCGGGCCGTACTGCACACAAGTTTTCAGCAGACCTTCTGCAAAGCGTGCCTGTACAGCGGCACCTGGTACATTTGTAAAGTAATTTTCAAAAATATGACTCATCATATCAGCGGTTCCGGCAGCTGTCTGCTTTTTGGAAACGCTGTAGGTATATGTGGGATCCAAGATGGACATTTTGGGTTTCATGCATTCGGCACTGGTTCCCCATTTTTCATGCTTGGAAAGGTCAGAAATGACCGCAAAGGAATCCATTTCCGAGCCCGTTGCCGCTAATGTTAAAACGGAATAAATAGGCAGGGCAGTTTGAATTTTCCCGGGGTCAATAACCAGATCCCAAGGATCCCCGTCATAGCAGGCACCGGCCGCAATGACCTTTGCACAGTCGATGACGCTTCCGCCGCCGATTGCCAGCACCATGTCCAGTTTTTGCTCCTTGCAGCATGCAACACCGGCACGTACAGATTCAATTCGTGGATTCGGTTCTACACCGGATAATTCCGTTACCTGTAGACCAGCCTGGTGCAGCAATTGCATGGCTTCTTCATACAAGCCAGATTTCTTGATGCTTCCGCCACCGTAAACCAATAAAACAGAATGACCGCTTTCTGACAATTCCGTCAAGTGTACAAGTTGTCCTTTTCCAAAATGGATTTTCGTTGGAATATGATACGTAAATGCCTGCATTACAAACTACCTCCAAAAATAAAATTTCGGCAGAGCCGTTGCCATTATGATACCACAGAATCTGTAAAAATGCAAGTTTCCTGTTTTCTTTTTTCCGATTCTGTAAAAAATCTTGAAAATTGATGAAGGATGTGCTATACTGAATCATTAGAACTAGAACTTATTCACGAGAAGAAAGGTGGCGCACAAATGAAAACACCGGTTTTTGCCGCTAGTCGAATCAATTGGCTGAAAATTGGAAAAATTGCAGTAGGTGCAGCCGCTGCAATGGCGCTGGCAGGAGCAGCGGGTCTGCAAAATGCCATGTCTGCCGGGTTGATTGTCTTTTTGACCATTCAGGATACCAAAAAGGAAACGGTGGCAAGCTGTCTGCGGCGATTGATTGCCTTTGTGATGATGACTGCCTTATGTACACCGATTTTTTATTACCTCGGCACCAATCCGCTTACATTTGGCGGATTCTTTTTGGTGTTTCTGCTGCTTTGCTATGGAATGGATTTGCTGGATTCCATTGCGGTTAATGCTGTCATGGCAACACACTATATGGCGGCAGGCGGTGTGAGCCTGTCTCTTCTAAAAAATGAAATTTTGCTGCTGCTCATCGGTGGCGGAATTGGCGTCTTTCTGAACTGGTTTATGCCGAACAATCAGGAGAAAATTCGGCGGCATCAACAGGAGCTCGATCAGCAAATGCAGGGGATTCTGGAACGCATGGCAGTGTACCTGCTCTGTTCGGATCGAGCTGGATACGATGGAACCTGCTTTACCAAAACCGATCATCTCTTGGCGCAGATGCAGCGGGAAACGGTTTTATTTTTGGGGAACCGTTTTACCAGGCAGGATTTGTATTTCCTGCGCTACGCAGAAATGCGGCAGCAGCAATGTGATGTTCTGCGCATGATTTATCGGCAGATTATCCAGCTGACCTTAATCCCAGAGCAGGCGCATCCGCTTGCAGATTTCATTCGTTCTGTGAGTCAGGACTTTTCCGAGCACAATGACCCAACGGCTTTGCAGGAACAGTTGGATTTGCTGCATCAGCAATATCGAACAGACACCTTGCCGGTAACACGAGCGGAGTTTGAAAATCGAGCGCTGCTGTTTAGCATTTTGACGGACTTGCGGTTGTTCTTAAAAATAAAATCAGACTTTTTTGCATCGGAGCATTTATATACATAGGGAAAAGGAGAAGATCGATGAAGTTATTGGGAAGACGAAGGCGCTTTACGCCGGTTCGTATCATTGCATGTGGATTTGCCAGCATGATTGCACTGGGAACCCTGCTGTTGTCTCTGCCGATTGCACAGAAGCCAGGTGCAGCTGTTTCCGTTTTGGATGCACTGTTTACAGCGACCAGTGCAGTCTGCGTTACTGGATTGGTTGCAGTGGATGTTGCCGATCATTTTACCGTATTTGGACAAACCGTTGTTGGTATTTTGATTCAGATTGGAGGACTGGGCGTAACGTCCATTGGTTTGGGGCTGATTGCTCTTTCCGGAAGGCGTGTGCGCTTGCAGGATCAGGTTTTGATTAAGGAAGCGTTAAATTCTCCCAATTTAAAAAATATTCTGGCACTGATTCGAACCGTTTTGATTACCACATTTTCGATTGAATGCATTGGTGCGGTCGGAAGTTTTCTGGTATTCCGGAAGCAGTACACTGTCTGGCATGCGATTGGGCTTAGTTTGTTTCATTCGGTGGCATCCTTTAACAACGCCGGATTTGACTTGCTGGGCGGTGGACAAAGCTTGGCTGCCTACCGCAGCAATGTGCCGTTTTTACTGCTAACCAGTATTTTGGTCATTGCCGGTGGTATTGGGTTTATGGTGATTCGGGATCTTTGGCAGAATCATGGCAGACTGCTCCGCTGCACGCTGCATACCAAAGTGGTGTTGCTGATGACGGTGTTACTGCTTGCAGGCGGAACCGTTCTATTAAAGTGCGGAGATTCGAGTCTGAACTGGCTGGATGCATTCTTTTATAGTGTTTCTGCACGAACAGCAGGTTTTGCCACAGTACCGTTGGCGCAGTTTTCCAGTAGTGCAACCCTGGTTATGCTGATCTTAATGTTTGTGGGCGGTTCGCCCGGTTCCACGGCAGGTGGGATCAAAACAACCACGCTGTTTGTATTTTTGCGGACGGTCTTTGTGTATCCTTCCAGAAAAAATATTACAGTGTTCCATCGACAGCTTCCCAAGGATGTGATGGAACAGGCATTTGTTCTGGTTGGAATGGGTGCCTGTGTGGTAGGTGGTGTTTCCCTGCTGATAGGAATACTGGAACCGACTTTGACGCTGTCTCAGATTTTAGTAGAAGTTGTTTCTGCATTTGGAACAGTCGGTCTTTCTACTGGCGTGACGGGGGCACTCTCCGCGCCGGCGAAGCTGCTTTTGATTGGCACCATGTTCATTGGGCGGCTTGGCCCTTGGACGGTTGTCTCTCTGTGGATTCAAAAGACACGCTGCAATGTTTCTCTTCCGGAGGAACGAATTAGTATTGGATAAGGAGAACAAACATGCGAAATACAAAAAAAGGAGCCCAATGTTATGGGGTCATTGGGCTGGGACGGTTTGGATATGCATTGGCAGAATCTCTGGCAGCTTCTGACTGCGATTTGATTGTAGCCGATCAGGATCAGGAAATCATCAATCAGGCGGCTTCTCTGACCAGTCAGGCATACCAGGTTAGTCATCTCAATCGGGAAGCCATGCAGCAAATTGGTTTGCAGAACTGTGATGTTATTGTGATTGGTGTAGGTGGACGCATGGATGAAAGCATTTTGCTGACACTGTATGCCATTCAGTTGGGCGTAAAGCGTGTGATTGCAAAGGCAACCAGCGAAGAGCATGGATTGGTGCTGCAAACGCTGGGGGCAGAAGTGGTCTATCCGGAGCGGGATATGGCTGTGCGCCTTGCCAAGCGCCTGCTGGCACCGGGTGTGCTGGAGTATATTTCTTTGAGCGATGAAGTGGATATTACAGAAATTCAGCTTACCAAGCGCGTACATGGAAAAACGGTTGCCGGGTTGGATATTCGAAAACAGTTTGGATTGAATGTAATTGCTGTGAAACAAAATGGGATGCTGAGTACGGCGATTACACCGAATTTGATCTTGGATGAAACCATGACCATTACAGTAATTGGTGAAAAAAATGATATTCTGCGTTTTGAGTCCTATCTTTCCTAGTGTATGCCTTGCCGCAGGGAAGATTTACAAAACATCAAAAAGATCCGCACAGGAATCAAAATTCTGTGCGGATCTTTTTTGAAACTTATAATTCGTTTTTTCGTACTGCAATAAAGGAATCGAATGTCCGCAGCCAGCGCTGGAAGGTTTCATCATCTGGATAGGAGGTAATCGCACCGGATCCGGTGACACTGTAGTTTGCATAATATACTGCGTACCGCAGCCACTTTTGCAGTTTGCCGGCAGGCTGTTGATTGAGGTTTTCCGGTGTAATACCGTTCTTCCCCAGACAATACAGAAATGCGCCGCAAATGGCATCTCCGGCACCGGTGGTGTCCTTTACCTTGACCTTGGGGTTTGGTTCTGTGCAGACTACTTGCGGTGTTAGCAGCATGGCACCCTGTTTTCCTTTGGAATACAGAATCATTTTACAGCCTTGTTCAAATAGAAGCGGTGCTGCTTTCTGAATGTCCGTTTCACCGGTTACAAATTCCAATTCTTCATCGGAGACTTTCAAAAGATCGACATAGGGGAGAAATTCCCGGACTGCTGCCTGACAAGCTTCCGCAGAGGGGAACAGCGGCAGCCGGATGTTCGGGTCAAAACTGATGATAGCGCCCTGTTCTTTTGCAAGCTGAATGGCACGTACATGTGTTTGTTTCATGGGAGATTCCACCAGGGAAACCGATCCGAAATGCAGAACAGCCGTATCTTCCAGCCACGCTGGCTGTAATTGCTCCGGTTCCATCAGCATGTCTGCACTTGGCTTTCGATAAAACGAAAAATCACGATTGCCGTCTGTTTTTAAGGAGACAAAGGCAAGCGCAGTATTGGCAGCATCGGTTCGGCAGATGCTCTCTGTGTCAATCCCGCATTTTTCCAATTGATCGACAATGTAATCGCCGAATGCATCATTCCCGACTTGTGTAATCATACGTGCCTTGCCGCCGAGTTTTCCGATTGCAGCTGCTACATTTGTCGGCGCACCGCCGCAAACTCGATAGAATGTTGTCACTTCTTTTAGCGGGCAGTCTCGCTGTTCCGGAATAAAATCAATCAGCGCTTCTCCGATGGTGGTAATCGTTTGTTTCATAGTTGTTAGGCTCCTTCGTCTGTCAAGCTGTTAGGCTCGTTGTGGTTCTGTCTTTTAGTATAGCATATTGTGAAAAAATAAGCAAGCAGATTTTTTACAGATTGCTCATAAATGCAACAGCTTTTCCCAAAATTCGAATTTCTTCCAGCTGTTCGTCATGATAAACCAATGGGGGATAGGCTGGATTTTCTGCCACCAATTGGAGCCAGTTGTGTGCACGGTCGTAATAAACCCGCTTTAAAGTGGCTTCCTCTCCAATGATGACAGCGGCGATTTCACCATTTTCTACCATGGGCTGCTCTCGGATGAAGACATAGTCCCCATCATAAATACGCGCACCGATCATGCTGTCTCCTCGTGCAACCAAGCAGAAATCAGCACGGATGCTGTCCTCTGCTGTTACAAAGAGTTCTCGTTCTTCCTGTGCAAAAATAGGTTCTCCGCAGGCGATTTCACCGAGTATGGGAAAGCGTTTGGTTCCGATTGGGCGCAGGTTGTCAAAATCGTTCCAGTTCAAAGTAGGGGCTGCTTCCGGTTCTGCATGCGGACTTTGTCCGGTTAGCCATGCCGCAGATACATTTAGTGTTTGGGCAATTGCAGCCAGAACCGGAAGCTTAATGGTGTCGATTTTTCCGGATTCATAGCGCTGAATGGTGGATTTGTTCAATCCGACTGCATCACCCAATGCAGTTTGTGTCATGCCGCAGACCTTTCGGCGTGCTCGAATGCGCTGTCCGATTTGTTCTTGCTGTGTTGCTTCCATGGAAATTCCTTCTTTCTGCTGATTGGTTGATAAGATTTAGTATAACACAAGCTGTTGCAAAATGCAATATGAAAATGAAAAAATTGCATTTTGCTATTGACAGAGGCCAAAATTTCTGCTACACTAGAACTATAGGAGTTGCATATTGCAAAAAATAAGATTTTCCGTCCCAATTTAGATCTTATACAATATGCGGCTCTTTATAAGTCCATTCAATCGGATATTTAATATGTAGGAGGAACTGGAATGACACTTGTAATTGATCCCATTCACTTTCACGCCGAAGCAAGCCCTGATCTTCTGGGACAAGTCGGTGAAAAAAACGCCCGAACCATTACCGTTGTGCAGCCAGCCGTTCCCGGTGCTGTCAATTATGCCTTGCTGTTTCAAATTCCGGATGCAGCTTCCACAGCGGAATCGAGTGCTGCCACAGATGCTTCCCATGCGGCAGCAACCTTGTTTTCCATCACCTGTACCAGTGGAAGCGTTACCGTCCCCAATGCGATTTTACAGCGCTCCGGAACAGTATGGTGTCAGTGGGTTGCCAGAGATCAGGCAGGCAGTAAAATTGCAAAATCCAATTTGATTCCGCTTCGTGTGGAACCCTCTCTTTCTGCTGTGGAGGGGACGATTCCCACACCGGAAGAACTGCAAACCAAATATGACACGATGATGCAGGAGTTGGAAAAAGCAAAAACCAGCATGCTGGAAGCCATTCGATCTGCTGGCGGTTCGCCTACCGCAGTGAGCCAGGTTCTGGAATATACGGAGCTGTCAAATGGCATTTACTCCTTTACACCGGCACATAATCGACTTTATCGATTTTGTGTTACCGATTCCGAAAGCGATCCCCCACGTCCGCCGCTGCTGCAGGTGCTGGCACCGGATGTTTCCGGTACCAATGCCGTATTTCATTGTCAGATACTATTGCAGCATTTTTCTGCTTTTCAAATCAGTTTTGCGGATAATCTCACGGGAACCGATGGCCTTTCTGCTTCCAATGGCTTCTTCTTTGTGGACAGCAGCCATGCACAGGATTTGATTGCGCTCTCTTTGTGGTATGATGGCTTTGGCTTTCGATATCATTGGGCTGCCATTTAGCGGATGCCTTTGATGGAATAGAAGAAAATCTGCTTGCAATTGGCTATTTTGCACAATTTACGCATCAAATTGTTGTGATGTACAAATATAGTTTACAAAAGTGAACTTGACATTATGGAATAGAGGTGCTATAATAAAAAAGAAATCAAACAGAACGACACGGTTGACGGATTGCACAGGAGGAATTGTGCAGAATTTGATAGGGGGTCATATTATGAAAAAGTCATTTGGTTTGCGGGCTGCTGCCGGCACCATGGCTGTACTGCTTGCATGCTGTTCAGGGATTGTAGGAAACACTTCCTGCCTGCTTGCATCTGCGGAGGAAGAGGAGGTGCCTTTCTCGCTTTCTTTGCAGTCTACAGAAAGTCGGGATCCTTCTTTTTACATTTCCCGCTCGACCCTTTCTCAAGGCGATTATACATTGCCGCTTGGCGTGTACATTGAATCGGATGCACGAAATACAGCTGTGCAAACTGCTTGTATGAAATGGTATACGGATCAGGAAGATTGGATTTCCTTCCAGAATATCATGAATTACAACAGTTATCAGAAGTCAACCGCCTATACATTTAGCGAAGGAACCATTACCTCCAATTATCCGCTGTATTGTCTGGCAAATGCGGTAAAGCGGAGAAGTGGATATGTTTACACCAATCCGAGCTTATTGACTAGTAACAGCAACTATGCTTGTGATCCTGTTTTTGGTGCGGATTTGTATTACGAAGGCAATGATACCGTTCAGTTTTCTGTTACGTATTATGCCAGTGCAGCAGATTTGAAAGCTGGAAAGAAGTCTACACAAGCTTATCATTGTCCACTGACATACAGTGCAGATGGAACCGCTTCTTTTACCTATTCCTATGTTCGACAGGATGATTATCAAGTGGATCAGAACACGGTTTCTCTTTATGCAAAGCAGGAAAAAATTCAGGCATTGGAACCTGGTTCGCAAATCCCGGATCGTGCTGATATCTTACTGTGGTACAGCACAAGTGATAAAGTGGTACCGTTTTTAGGAGAATCAGATGAATTTCCATTTACAACATTTGATGTTGTAATTGATGCCGACACACCAAACGGAATCTATTATGTAAATTTGGATGCTAGTGCCTGCCGATTGAATACGAATGAAAAGCCATCCAATTTAAGCGGCTTTACCATTGAAGTCGGTGATCGCTTGGAAACTACAACAGCAACTACTACCACGACAACAACAACGACGACTACAACTACAACTACAACAACAACTACTACCACTACTACAGAACCAACGACAACAACGGAGTCCACCACGATTACAGAGTCTACTACAACGGAACCGGAAACAACTACCACTTCTACTGAAACGACTTCGGCTACTTCTTCGACGTTCACCACGACCACAACGGAACTGACTACCACTACTACAACTACAACTTCTGAACCGAACGCATCTACCACAACATCTCCAGTTACAACTGTGTGGACAACAACGACTACCTTAGCCCCCTCTCTTTCTGAAACAGAGCGTACCTTGGCACCTGGTGAGTGCATGGAATTGACACTTTCTCCTGCAAATGGAAAAAATGTTGTATGGACTTCGAACCGGAAATCGGTCGCTACTATTTTGCCGGGTGACAGTGAAAACAGTGTTCAGATTTTGGCAAAGTCCGTTGGGACAGCGCGAATTACCGCTTCCTGTCGGGGAAAGACCTATCGATGCAACATTACTGTAACAGATCAATCTGTTACGATGACACCGCTGGAAATGGAAGTACCCAGAAATGTTTCTTTCCCAGTTACCTTGCAGGGAATTGATGCACCCGTATCTTGGAGCAGTTCAGATTCCAGTATTGCAGCAGTAGACGAAACTGGAATTGTAACCGCTGTCTCGGAAGGAACTGCCTTTATCTATGCGCAGGCAGAAGGTCGCTTGTTCCGCTGTGCGGTTACCGTTACAGTAGCACCAGCTGTTTTGACAGGGGATGTCAATTTGGACAACAGCATTTCTTTGGCAGATCTGGTCAAACTCAATCAGTACCTTTGCAAAACCGTTGATCTGGATGCAGCTGCACAAATTAATGCAAAATGTGAGTACCTGACGGATTTAGAGAACATTACATTTGCAGATAGCATGGTATTGCGAGAATATTTGCTCGGTATGATGCCGCATCTCCCAGTACAGATTCTATCATAAAATCTTTCTTTCTATTAAGCAGCGAGATCCGAACCAATTTTGGTCCGGATCTTGTTGTTTTGTCTGCTCCTTTTTTCTACCGAAAAACCAAAAAAATAAAATTATTTTCAAAAAAATGACGTTTTTCTATTTACATTTCTGAAATAACATGCTATAATGTACTTTGTACATACCGTTTTTGTAATTTTAAAAAACAAATTTTACGATTTTGAAACGGCTATTTGATAAGAATTTGAAAGTCAAAGAACCGTCATAGATTTGAAATCATGATCAACAAGGAAAGGGAGGGAGCAGACGAATCCATGCGTGATACATGTGAAAAATGGATACGACATCATAAGGAATTTGTAATATCTTGCAGTGTTCTGATTGCATATATTTTAATTGGAAGTCTTATTCGTGGAATGGTTCATCATTTTGGGTATGAATTTCGAAGTTGGTTGTCCACAACTGCATTTTTAATCTTTCTAGTGCTTGTTTTGATTGTACTGGTTTATGGAATTGGCTTAATTTTTCATCTGAGCAAAAAATTGTGCCAACATAAACTATTAAAAATATTTTTGAATCTTTTGATTGCTGCAATTGTAGTTGCTACAATCTGTATGGTTCCTTGGATGACGCAAGTGCCGCACAAGCAATTTCAAAAAGAATACGAACTGACACGAAACGGAACAGAATTGATTGCATACGTCGATCAGGGAAACACAGTAAAGGTTCGTTATTATGAAGCGGTTAATTTCATTGTTCGCAAGAAACAGTTATTTTTGGAAGAAGATTACGGCGCAATTGAATGGAATCCCATTTCGGGACATGAACCAACAAGACCACAGGAACGTTTACAATATTGATACAAGTTCAGGCAATCTGTTCTCTCCATGACACGAGAGAGCAGTTTTTTTGTTTTGATGCCTTTTTCTTATTCAGAGTCCAGTGGAGTCAGCGCTACAATGTTTCCAGAAAATGCCGGATAGGCCGAGATGGTTCCAGCATTGCATACGGCTGTATCCAATGCAGAGGTATCTACAATGAATTCCAAAACGTTGGCACCGCTTCCGCAGGGTCGGTAACAATGCGTTGGATCCGTGTGGCAGTCTGCTTTCACATCGCCTACTTGTACCGTAAAGGTTGCGCCAGTATCCAATGTAACGGAAAATCGTTCGCCGCAGCCATTCTCCAGCCAGCCAGTTCCCATGGCAACTAAATAGTCTGATGCTATGCGGCGCAAGCCTTGCTCGTCCGTCCAGGCTTGCTGTTGCAGCTGATATTGGATGGAGGCAGAATCCGTGATGCAGCGGTAATCCATATAGGTTTTAAACCAAGTTTCCATTGTTTGCAAAACAGCGAAACCATCCGGATTGGTCTGCTGGGTCAGCAGTGGAGCAGAGCAGGTCGCCTCCGCTGTGGGAGGAATGGGATCTTCGACTGATGATTCTGCTGCTGCATTGGAAGAGCATTCCGATGACGCAGCTATTTGCAGATCTGCCTGGGTGATGCAGGTGGTCTGTGTTGTTGCTGGCGTGCTGAAAGTTGTGGGATATGTAGTTGTTGCTGCAACCGTACAGCTGGTGGTATGATGGGGGATTGTGCCAGATTCAGCAGGAGCTGTAGAAAGGGCATTCTTGGCTTGCGGAGCAGGTGCACAATCTGCCGTAATCAGTTGAACCGGCAGTGCAGGTGGGAGGATTAGATGGCAGCCCAGCGGCTGCTCTGGTATGACAGTCTGCTGGGCGGTAGAAAATGGTGTGTGCATCAATCCCATTGCACAGCTTAATCCTGTACCAACGGCAAGAAATGATTTCCAAAATGACATAGGCAACTCCTTTTTGTAAGAATGCACAAAAAGTGCATTTGAATTTGTTGCAAACCGACAAAATTCAAAAATAAATTCCAAAATGACTTGACAGATGAAAAAAAGCTTCGTATAATGAAAACATCAATTCAAATGACAAGTGAAATTCCATGAGCAAAAGTAAGTAGCCTGCAAAACGGTGGCACAGAGAGTCGGGGAATGGTGGAATCCCGGAGCATACGCTGTTGGTGAATGGATTTGTGAGAAGCACAGCAAACAGGAAGTTCTTAGTAGCTGTCGCCGCAGGCTCTGCGTTATCGGAGCAGGATATAACCGGTTTGAATCGGCGTATCTGAAAGAGGGAATCGATTTCGTAAGGAATAGATTCTGAATTTGGGTGGCAACACGAAAGCACAAGCTTGACGTCCCATGATAAGTGGGAAGTCAAGCTTTTTTTATTTTATGCAAAAGGAGTCAAGAGTATGCTGAAACCATCATTGGAAGAAGTGCAGGCGCTCGCAAAAGAATACAACACCATTCCAGTATTCTATACATTTTGCGCCGATCATCAAACGCCCATGAACATCTATCGCTGCATGGCGGAAAAAGGAGACAATTCCTTTATTTTGGAAAGCGTCAGCAACGGCACACAGTGGGATCGGTATTCTTTTATCGGATCGAATCCCAAGGAAGAAATTCGGATGCAGGGTCATACGGCAACCAGAAAGTCCGGGGATACTGTTCTAGAGCAAAAGGAAGTTTGTAATCCAATTGCATATCTGAAAGAACGGATGGCACAGTATCATGCACCTGCATTGGAAGGAATGCCAAGCTTTACTGGTGGCTTGATTGGCTATTTTGGTTATGATACCGTACGGTATGTAGAACCAACCCTTTCCAATATCCCAAAGGATGACATCGGCATGCCGGACTGTCATTTGTTTCTATATGAAGAATTGGTGGCATATGACCATTTGACCAGTAATGGCATCGTTATTTTGAACCTGCATCGAAATGGAAACCTGAGCGCACAATATGCAGAAGCACTGTGGCGGGCAGAGGAACTGGCACAGGAAATCAGCCGCTATGTTCCATCCGCAGAACGCCAGCCGCACAGCGGAGAGTCTGTTGTACGCTCCAATATGACAAAAGCAGATTTTACCAAGATGGTCGATCAGGCAAAGGAACACATTGTCAACGGAGACATCTTCCAGATTGTTTTGTCACAGCGGTTTGAAGTGGAAAATCCGCCGGCAAGCTTCGATGTATATCGGCAGCTGCGTGCGACCAATCCTTCTCCGTATCTGTACTTTTTCCATACACCGGATTATGATATTGCCGGTGCTTCTCCGGAAATGCTGGCAAAGGTGCAGGGTGGTTTGATTCACAATCGCCCCATTGCCGGAACTAAGCCGAGAGGACGGACGGCAGAAGAGGATTTGAACAATGAAAAGATGCTGCTTGCCGATCCGAAAGAACGTTCCGAGCACACGATGCTGGTGGATTTGGGACGAAACGATGTGGGGAAGGTTTCTAAGTTCGGTACAGTAACCGTTACCAAATACATGGTAACAGAGCGGGCTTCCAAGGTGATGCACTTGGTTTCTGATGTGGAAGGTCAGCTGCGGGAGGATCTGACTGCGCTGGATGCACTGATGGCAATTCTACCGGCAGGAACGCTTTCCGGTGCACCGAAGGTACGTGCGATGGAACTGATCGATGAGCTGGAACAGCAAAAGCGCGGTCTATATGGTGGTACCGTAGGTTGCCTGGGGTTTGATGGAAACATCAACACCTGCATTGCCATTCGTACTGTATTGTTCCGCAACCAAAAAGCATATGTACAGGCAGGAGCCGGCATTGTCGCTGATTCTGTTCCGGAAAATGAATATTATGAAACCGTCAACAAAGCACTGGCTGTTTTGAATGCTGTTAAGGAGGCAGGAAAATGATTGTATTATTGGATAATTACGATTCTTTTACCTATAATTTGTATCAGTATATTGGAGAACTTTATCCGGACATTCAGGTTATTCGGAACGATGTCATTACGGTAGAAGGACTGGAACAGCTCAAGCCGGAGGCATTGATTGTATCGCCGGGTCCGGGCTATCCGAAGGATGCCGGCATTTCTTTGGAAGCCATCCGGCACTTTAGCGGAAAAATTCCAATTTTGGGTGTTTGCCTGGGGCATCAGTCCATTGCAGAAGCATTTGGCGGAAAAATTGTAAAGGCTTCTGTTCTAATGCACGGAAAGGCAAGCAAGATTCGCTTTCAGAAAGATGCAACCTTGTTCCGGCATTTGCCGGAAGAAGTGCCATGTGGCCGTTACCACTCTTTGATCGTAGAGGATGCATCTGTACCGGAGTGTCTGTGGGTAACTGCACGGGATACCGATGGGCAGATTATGGGATTGGAACACAAGGAGCTGCCGATTTACGGCGTGCAGTTCCACCCGGAATCCATCCTGACACAGGCAGGAAAACAGATTTTGATTAATTTCCTGAATACCATTCCAGGTGTTTCAATTCCAGATGTGATGCAGGAGCCGCCTGCACCGAAAAAAGCGCTTTGCCCATACAGCAATCGCTTGATAGAATTCCAGAATCTGACCCAGCAGGAAGCTGCAGAAGCCATGGATATTATCATGAGCGGGCAGGCAACAGAGGCACAGATTGCAGAGTTTTTGACCGCTCTGCGGATGAAAGGCGAAACCATTGATGAAATCAGCGGCTTGGCATTGGGCATGCGGGCAAAGGCCAATCTGGTACCGGACAGCAAGGATGCAATTGATATTGTGGGAACCGGCGGTGATCTGGCAAGTTCCTTTAACATTTCCACCACAGCTTCCTTTGTCATTGCAGCTGCCGGCGTAAAGGTTGCAAAACATGGAAACCGGAGCGTTTCCAGTAAGAGTGGCGCTGCTGATGTATTGGAATGTCTCGGTGTGAAGATTCAGTCTACGCCGGAACAGGCAAAAGCTTGTCTGGATACGGTTGGCGTTTCTTTCCTGTTTGCGCAGAGTTATCACAAGTCAATGCGGTTTGTTGCGCCGGTACGGGGACAAATGGGCGTGCGAACCGTATTCAATGTATTAGGGCCTTTGACCAATCCAGCACAGACGGATTACATCGTACTGGGTGTTTATGAAAAGAAGCTGCTTTCGGTTATGGCACATGTTTTGATTCAGATTGGAA
Organism: Ruminococcus sp. CAG:403; assembly: GCA_000437255.1. GTDB lineage: Bacteria > Bacillota > Clostridia > Oscillospirales > Ruminococcaceae > Ruminococcus_C. The sequence goes on along the minus strand of FR899081.1, from coordinate 8,347 downwards.
TTCAGCGTGCCATGGTGGTATATGGCAACGATCGTCTGGATGAGGTTTCCATTTCCGATTCCACTTCTGTTGCAGAAGTGCGGGATGGTCAGGTTCTGGAGTATGAATTGACACCGGAGCAGATGGGATTGCTAAGAGGAACCAAAGAGGAGATTGTAGGCGGTACAGCACAGGAAAATGCCGACATTACCAAGGGCATTTTAAATGGAAGCATTACCGGAAGCAAGCGGAATATTGTGCTGCTGAATGCAGGCTGTGCCCTGTATACCATTGGAAAAGTTGCCAGTGTACAGGAGGGCGTTTCCCTGGCAGCAGAGATGATTGACAGCGGCAAGGCACTGGAAAAATTGCAGGAACTGGTCACATTTACCAATCGGTAAGCTGAAACAGCAGGAAAGGAAGAACATCATGATTTTAGATGATATTGCAGGTTATCGCCGGGAACAGCTGGCACGGGAACAAGCTGCTGTATCTGCTTCGGAAATGCGTCGTTTGGCAGAAGCAGAACCCCGTCCGGTTTTGGATTTCTATCATGCTTTGAAAGATGGCGGACTTTCCATTATTGCGGAAGTGAAGAAAGCGTCCCCGTCTAAATCGGTTATTTGTGCAGACTTTCATCCGGTTGAGCAGGCGATTGCCTATCAGGCAGCCGGAGCAAATGCCATTTCCTGCTTGACGGAGGAGCACTACTTTCAAGGCAGCAGTCAGTATTTGCGTGCCATCCGGCAGGCTGTGCAGCTTCCGATTCTGCGGAAGGATTTTATCATCGATTCGTATCAGATTGATGAAGCAAGAGTCATTGGTGCAGATGCCGTGCTGTTGATTGCGGCTATGCTGGATTTGGAACAGATGCAGGCGTTTTATGCACAGGCATCTGCTCTGGGACTGCATTGTTTATTTGAAGTACACAATGAAGCAGAACTGGAACAGGTGCTGCGCTGCAAGCCAAAAATCATTGGAATCAACAACCGTAATTTAAAGACCTTTCAGGTGGACTTAAACACCACAAAGCGTCTGGCAAAGCTGGTGCCATCGTCTTGTGTTTTGGTATCGGAAAGCGGAATTTCCCAGCATGCTGATATGCAGCAGGCAGCGGAAAGCGGTGCGCATGCCGTACTGATCGGAGAAACACTGATGCGAAGCGGAACCGTTGCAGATACCATGCATATGCTGCGGGAGGGACTTTAATGGTTTCCGTAAAGTTTTGTGGCAATCGCAGATTGGAAGATGTTGCACTTTTGAATGCCTGCAAGCCAGACTATATGGGCATGATTTTATCAGCGGGATTTCGTCGTTCGATTGATGCTGCAACAGTAGCGGCGATGACTGCACAACTGGATCCAGTCATTCGCCGGGTAGGCGTTGTGGTAAATGAATCTCCGGAGCAGGCAGCAGCGTTGGCAGAAGCGGCTGGAGCAGACATTCTCCAGCTGCATGGGCAGGAAGATGCAGCGTATTTGGCTGCCCTGCGAAAACGATGGCGGGGCTTCATTTGGAAAGCCGTTCGCGTGCAAACGGTAGAAGATTTACAGGCAGCAGATGCAATGGGTGTTGATTGTTTGGTGGTGGAAGGGTATACACCAGGACAGGTAGGCGGAACGGGACAGACCGCAAATTGGTCGCTTTTGGGAACCTATACGCCAACTACCCCCTGGCTGCTGGCAGGCGGTCTGCATGCAGGCAATTTAAGAAAGGCATTGGAGATCGTACATCCAAATGGGGTGGATTTGTCCAGCGGCATTGAAACAGATGGAAAGAAAGATGCTGAGAAAATGCAGCAGGTTTTGAATATTATACGAGGTGAATGAAATGAGTCATGTAGGAAGATTTGGCCGCTTTGGCGGGCAATATGTGCCGGAGACTGTTATGAATGCAGTACACGAATTGGAAGAAGCATATGATCGCTACCGGGAGGATCCGGACTTTTTGGCAGAGCTGCATCAGCTTTACCGAGACTATGCCAACCGTCCTTCTTTGCTGTACTATGCCCAAAAGATGACAAAGGATCTGGGCGGCTGTAAGATTTATCTGAAGCGGGAAGATCTGAATCATACCGGTGCCCATAAAATCAACAATGTACTGGGACAGATTCTACTGGCAAAACGCATGGGCAAAAAGCGGATCATTGCTGAAACCGGTGCCGGGCAGCATGGTGTAGCAACGGCAACAGCTTGTGCTTTGTTTGGCATGGAATGTGAAGTTTACATGGGAACAGAGGATATGCGCCGGCAGCGGCTGAATGTTTACCGGATGGAGCTGCTGGGTGCCAAGGTAACTGGTGTAGACAGCGGAACGGGTACTCTGAAAGATGCCATTAATGAAGCCATGCGGGATTGGGCAACCAATATTGCAACCACCTATTATCTGATTGGCTCTGTTATGGGACCGCATCCGTATCCGATGATGGTACGGGACTTCCAGAAAATCATTGGCGAAGAAACCAAGGCACAGCTCAAGGAACAGGAAGGCGTTTTGCCGGATTGTGTTGTTGCCTGCGTAGGCGGTGGTTCCAATGCAATGGGCATGTTCTATGATTTCATCCCGGATCAAAGTGTGCGTTTGGTTGGTGCGGAAGCAGCCGGAAAGGGCGTAGATACTCCGCTACATGCAGCAACCATGGCAAAGGGAACCGAAGGCATTTTCCACGGCATGAAATCCTACTTCCTGCAAAATGAAGAAGGACAAATTGCACCGGTTTACTCCATTTCTGCTGGGTTGGATTATCCAGGTGTCGGACCGGAACATATGTATTTAAAGAGCACTGGTCGGGCAGATTATGTGCCGATTACCGATGAAGAAGCGGTTTGCGCCTTGGAATATCTTTCTAAGACAGAAGGTATTATTCCGGCAATTGAATCCGCACATGCCATTGCAGCAGCGATAAAAATTGCCCCCACCATGAAGCAGGATCAGATTATGGTAATTTGTGTATCCGGCAGAGGCGATAAGGATATGCAGCAGATTGCCGCTTACAGAGGAGTGAAGATTGATGACTAAGAATAGAATAGATACAAAACTGGAGCAGGTAAAAGCAGCTGGAAAAAAGGCGCTGATTCCGTTTGTAACAGCTGGAGATGGCGGTTATGACTTGACGGAACAAATTGTGTTGAAATTGGCTGAAAACGGTGCCGATTTGATTGAACTGGGTGTTCCGTTTTCCGATCCGATTGCAGAAGGGCCAGTGATTCAGCGTGCCAGCGAACGTGCGCTGTCCGGCGGCACAACGCTGGCAGGTATTTTTGAATTGGTGAAAAAGCTGCGGAAGAAGTTGAATGATACACCGCTTCTGTTGATGATGTACCTCAATACCATTTATCGTTATGGAACAGAACGCTTTTTCGCACAGTGCAAGGAAACCGGAATCGATGGCGTCATTGTACCGGATTTGCCCTATGAGGAAAAGAATGAAATTCAGGGTACCGCTGATGCATACGGTATTCACAACATCAGCCTGGTTACACCGGCTTCGGAAGGAAGAATTCAGATGATTGCAGCGGATGCAACTGGATTCCTGTATTGTGTTTCCTCTAATGGCGTAACAGGAGTACGTACTTCCTTTGAAACAGACTTCCGTGCCTTTTTCGATGCCATCTATCAGGCGGCAAAAGTGCCGTGCTGTGTGGGATTCGGCATCTCCTCTCCGGAAGCAGCCAAGCAAATGAGCCAGTATTGTGATGGTGTCATCGTGGGAAGTGCCATTGTAAAACTGGTGGAAAAATATGGTGCACAGGCAGCAGAGCCAGTCGGATCCTTTTTGGCATCTCTGCGGCAGGCACTGGATGCATAAATGTCAATCACTTGATGCTTTATTAAGAAAAAGCGCAGCGGAATTCTCAATGAAATTCCGCTGCGCTTTGTTTTCCACAAAAATGGAAAAGTTGTGGAAAATTTTATTTTCCCTGTTTGGAGAGTTTTACCATCTTATAGACGAATACTTCCACTGCAATTAATCCAATTAAAACGGCGCCTAAGATAATCAGCAATTTGATGGGGAAGTGGGATGCACTGTCATTGGAATCTTGTTCCGATTGTGCCGCCGCTGCCGCTGCTTGTTTGGTGGTGTGCATGATGGATTCAGAATCCGAGTCTGCTGTGGCTGTGGTGCTGTTTTCTGCCGATTCAATGGCATCTGCCTGACTCACACTGCCAACCATGATGCCGTCCGTTGCATCACAGAGGAATGCCGTCATCCAGGCAAGCGGCTCATTCCAGTTGATGGTGCACTCATTCACCGACCAGGCTTCGATGTGATCCAAATAGCACTTTGCCGGAGGAATCTCGCCCTTTTTCCAGCCGCTGCCCTGTACCCAGGGATCTTCCATGCCGGAATTCGGCCCGCCGACCAGAACGCCGCTGGGTGCCATCGGGAAGCTTTCTGAAAGCTGATGTGCCCAGAATCGGTGATGCGGATATTGTACCGCATGGGTGCCGTATCCGGTTACATAGGAGTAATCCACTGGATTGCGTCCCAGTAGGTAATCCATTGCGGTTGCTGCACCGTTCAGATAATCTGTATTGTCAGTCAGATCATAGGCATAGGCAAGGATAATGGCGTTGTCAATGACAAAGGAATTGGAACCCCATACATAACCGTTATCAGAATCGCTGCTGCTGATGGTGCTTGCTGCATAGGGTTGACCGTATCCCTGTTTGTCTTCCAGTTGCAGATAGGTATCTGCTGCTTCGGAGAATGCATCCGAAAGTTTCTCGGCATCCTTGCCCAGCTGGTCGGGATACAGAGAGAGGGAAATGGAACCAAGTGCCGCTGTATGTCCCCAGTCAAAGCTTGCGACCGTGTCTACGGATTCGCCGCCCTTTAATGTAGTCGGAACGTCCAGGTACCAATCTGAGGCCTTCATGTCCTTTTGATAGCTGCTGTCTCCGGTAGTGAGATACAGTTCTGCGGCTGCCCAGTAAAATTCGTCCGTTGCATCGTCATCTCCGTACGGGCCGCCGCCAATGGATTGATCAATGGGAGCATATAAATCGGGATGCTTTTTTGCAGCAGCATAGGCGGCTTCCGCTGCATCCAGACACTGCTTGGAAAAATCGCTGTCCAAATCACGCCACAGACGGGAAGCTTGTGCAGCACATGCTGCCAGGTTCAGTGTGGCACAAGTTGTCGGCGGTTTTAGAATCCGTTCCAAGGTATCATCTGCCGGTGTCATGCCGAGTGCTGTCCATTTGATGTCGTGTACTTTGTGGTATGCCATGTCTGCATATTCTCCATCCTGCACGATCATTTTCAGCATCCATTCCATCTCCCAGCGTGCTTCATCGAGCAAATCTGGATAGCCATTGTTGTTTTCCGGAATGGACATCGTGCCATCTTCGTAGGCACTGGTGTCGCCTTTTTGCTTGGCATGTTCATATTGGTTTTGCATCATCCAAAGGGAGATGCCGCCGTTGACCACATATTTTCCATGGTCGCCGGCATCGTACCAGCCGCCGGTGACATCCTGTGTGCCGCCGTTGCTGTTTAGGTCGTCCCAATCTGTGGTAATTCGAGCTGTATCATTGGAATGCCCGGCAGCCCGTGCCAGAGAAGTGGAGTCTCCGGATGTGATGAACTGACTTTCAATGGCAATACCGCTCCGGTTTTGATAAAAGTAATTCAGTGCGTCATACAGCATGCCGGAGTAGTATGCAGTTCCATCGATGGAAAAGCTGCGGCTTTTTTGTCCGTCTGCTTCCAAGGTATAGGTACCGGGTTCTTGGAATTTTGAAAAATCAAGTACATGTACTGAATCTCCCGAATCAGCATCTTCTCCCAATACACTGGAATCTCCAATGAAAACAGTTTTCCCAGATTCGTCCAGCAGAGAGAACGAAACGCTGCTGGTTTGATCGGAAAGCAAGGTGGCCTTCTTCTCCAGTTGTGGAAAATAATTGACTTGATTGGTTAAAATGCCGGCACGGTTCCAGGTTTCCGGCTTTACATAATCGTAGGTGTCACTGTCGGTACAGATCAGCGACATGTTATCAAATGTGAAAACAGTTCCGGCTGGGACGCTATCACCGCCAATGTGGAATGCCCATTCCACCTCTGCGGTACGGGTTGCTGTAAAGGAACCGTTGACGGTAACAGTCTTGTTGGCAGTCAGCGGCTGCACATTCCAATATGCCTCATGTTGGGAATCATCCGGTTCGCCGTGCCAGTCTTCTGCAAATGGTTCTGCCAAATCTCCAATTTTGGTGTAATAGGTGCAGTCTTTGCTAGCTGTAATGTCAAATGAAACGGTATAGTGCTTTCCTGATTCAATGGTCAATCCACGGTGACGGAATTGGCAGTCCCAGCGATCTTCTCCGCCATTGGAAGCACCGCCCGGATTGACAATGGTAATGCGGTAAACACCATCTGAAATTTTAAATTCCATTTCTCCGGTTGCGGATTCGCAAACGTGCCAGGGAAGTCCCACACCGTCTGAAAAATCGGTCTGCCCCAGAAGCTGTCCGGCGAAAA
>FR899081.1:0-1822 GCA_000437255.1 Ruminococcus sp. CAG:403 | reverse complement strand
CAGCAGCAGCTGCAAGCATACGTTTTGCAAGCATACAATCATCCTCCTTTTTATTCTGAGCATACACTCTCTTGTTATCATACCGCATTTTTCAAAGAAAAGAAAGTCTGAATGAGGAAGCTGTCTGGATTTTCGGCGAATCCAATAAAAGGAAGATGGGGAGGAGAACCTTTTTTGGTAAAGTAAGAGCCTGTTTCTGCAAGAGAAACAGGCTCAGAATGGTTATGGAGTGATAAAGACAGGCGTGCCGACGATGACTTGCTGATAGATGTTGGATGCAACATCCAGGGGAAGATTGATACAGCCGTGGGAGCCATTGGTTTTATAGATGTCTCCGCCGTAAGCGCTACGGCTCAAGTCGTGCAAGCCAATTCCTGTATGATCAATTGGCATCCAATAATCCACCCAGGTGTGATATCCCTGTACTTCCATGGTACCCAGGTAGCGACCATTTTCCTTGGACCAAACCCGGAAGGCACCAGGCGGAGTCTGTCGGCTGGGATCGCTGTCCAATCCGGTTACAACATCGGATTCCAGATACAGTTCTCCATTTACATAGTACCAGAGGTGCTGGTGGCAAAGATCGACTTCAATATAGGTATTGTCCGATCCAATGACACTTGGCCGTGCACCAGCTTGAATATATTCCGGCTCTACGGTAACGGATTCTCCATTTTGAATGTAGGAGATCAGTGCGGATGTAGTAGCAGCAACATCGGTTTTCCAGCCGTAAATACCGGTGGAACCGATCGGCAGGTCAATGGTACCGTCTAAAGTTGCCTGGAAAGTTCTGCTATAGCCGGTTACATACGTGTCGTACTTATTGGCGATGTTTTCAGTTACCCATGCTGTGGCAGCTTCCTCATCCACTGTAATTTGGTCATTTTCTGTAGTTACCCATTGTGAAATGGTATCGGCGGACAGAACCTCTGTTCCGGCAGGATCAAAGCTTGCTTCCCGGTCGGTCATGTCGTATGTAATGGTCATGTCTCCGATGGTGCTGTAAAGACTCAGCGTGTTAGTCAGATCAGAGGCCTTTACTTTTGCAGTTAAGTAAGCACCGCTGGCAGCAATATCGATGCGCTGATTCCCAGCACGCAGCTGTTCGATGGTGTAGTCGGCAAGTATTTTGGTATCCACCATATTGCCGTCCTCTTCCGGAACAATTTCATAAGAGCCATCTGCTGTTTTTTCAATGTGTGCATCCGTTGCCGGTGTATCTCCCCATGAATAAGCAGCAATTAAGCTCCGGAGGTCATCTTCCGAATAATTGGTTTCCAGTGGAACGGTGTAACTGGTTGTATGGAATAACTTTGTAAACCAAGTTCCATGAGATTCTGAAAAGGCAGAATCCAATGCATGTTCCTGCATGGTAACGGTGCAGCCGAATGCAGAACCGGAAAACGGAATTTCCTGATTGTCTTTGGTCACAAAGGTCAGGCTGATGGTTTTCCCATGCTGAATCAGTTCCTGCCGGGCTTCTTCTTCTGTCATACCGCTGACGGAAATGCCATTGATTTCGGTATGCGGCAGAAATTTTCCTTTCCAGCGTAGCAAACCGCCAAAATAGACGATTAAGATGACAGCAATCAAACAGATGCCGACGATCAGGATAACTCGGATACTGGTGTTGGTTCGGGATGCAGCTGCACTGGCACCATAAGAAGTATTTCGTTTGGGAGCAGGTGCTGCATAAGCAGAAGTTGGTTTTTGCTTCGTTTTTGCGGCGGATGGCTTTTGCTTGGGGATTGCAGCAGCATTGGAATAGGCAGTGCGTGCCGCAGGGTGCGGAGCAGTTCCCGGCCTCCGATAGGCGGCCGAT
>FR899080.1:2745-13381 GCA_000437255.1 Ruminococcus sp. CAG:403 | reverse complement strand
AGCTGGATTAGCCGTTGGAAGTGCAGTGGGACAAAATATTGTTGGTACAATGCATCGAATGATGGACGGAGGCAATCAATTGAATGAAATGACTCCGCCGCCTGTTCCAATATTGATGTATTATGTTGTAGTAGATGGAAAAGCAATGGGACCTTATAATATTGTAGTACTAAAGCAAATGATATCCTCTGGTACATTAACGTCAGAAAGTCTAGTGTGGACTTCTGGAATGAGCCAATGGGTTTCTGCAAAGAATGTTGGATCATTGACAGAATTATTTGAAAATGATGTTCCTCCAATTCCACAAAAAAATTAAAAAATCGCATCACTTTCCTCACCACCCCACTCAGTGAAAAAAGTGATACCCTTTCCCAAACTCTCTATAAAACCTTCTTCCATTTCCGAAAAAAATACCTGGAATCCCGTTGTTGGAATTCCAGGTATTTTTCTTATGCAGGGTTCTGTTCAAACAGAGCAGCATCCAGCTTGTCGGCGGCTTCCTGCTCGACTTTTTTCAGCACATGACTGTAAATGTCCATGGTGATCTGATAGCTGGAATGTCCCAACCGCTCCTGTGCGACCTTGGGAGAGATGCCCAGCGAAAGCATAATCGTGGCATTGATATGCCGAAGGTCATGAAACCGAATGTGCTTCAAATCGTTGGCTTTCAGAAATCGCCGAAACTTCATGGAAAAGGAATCGCTTTTGTAGGAAGAGCCGTCCTCCTGGCAGACGATGTAATCATTTTGTCCGGCGTGGCGTTCTGCTTTGGTGTCTTTCAACAGCCGCAGCAGCGTTCCGGGAATCTGAATCTCCCGTCTGCCGCTCTGTGTTTTCGGGGCTTTGGTGATCGTTTGATTGTTGACAGTTACCAGATTTTCTTCGACAGTAAGACAGCCGGTTTGAAAATCCACATGATGCCACCGCAGTGCGAGCAGTTCTCCACGCCGCAGGCCCAAACAAATCTCGATCATCAGCGGCAGATAAAGGGCAGTGTTTCTGGCACATTGCAGCAGGGTCTCCACTTCTTCCATGCTGTACACTTCCGGTTGGTAATGTTCCAGCTTGGGCAGCGTGAGATCGTCACAGGGATTCTTTGGAATCAGTTCCAGCATGACTGCCTTTTTCATTGCCGCCGAGAGATTCAACATAATGTTTTTGATCGTCTTGGGCGAAAGCGGCTTTCCGGTTCTGGGAGATGCCTTTTGCAGGGAAAAGATCCATTTCTGAATGTCAATGTTTTTTAGTTGCTGCAAACAGGTATCTCCAAACTGTGGAATGATGTACTTTTCCGTCTGATCGATGTAGTGCTGTACAGTGGTAGGGGAGAGCTGATTTTTCACATAGATCTTCAGCCATTGGTGCATGAAATCCCGAACCGTGATCCGATTGTCTTTGACAAAAGTTCTGGTTTCCAGTTCATGAATCATATCCCGCATGACTTTTTCTGCTTGTTTTTTCCCGCCCTGAATGGTCTTGTAATAGCGTTTGCGTTTTCCGTTGGCAAAAGAAGATTCTTCTTCCACGATGACCTGATAGGTTGTGATCCCGGATTTGGTCGTCCGCTTTCGCACATGACCGGTATATGGCATAAAACCGCCTCCTTTGAAAAGTATAACAGAATGTTCTTCGGGCTTTTCTTGAAAAGGGAAGAAAAGCACTTAGTATTCTTCTGCAAACAGCATGGTGGCATAGGGCTTTTGGTTTGCATCATATTCTGCAATCACATAGATTTTCGCTGTGACCGGCGAAAACGGCACGGCAAACTGATAGCATTTTTCATAAGGCGGAACTTCCTGACAATGCAAAACGATCTGCTGACTGCCAGCTCCGGGAAGTCGAAATATTTGCAGATAATCCTTTGGAACAGGCAGTTCTGCAATGCAGTTCCAGAGAAATAATTGCAGAAAAAGCGGCAGTTCCTCATGGATTCTTTTGGTCAGATAGCGGTTTTCTGAAAACATCAGCAGCACCTTCTTTCCACAAGTTCCTGTGCTTCTGTGGAAAACGGAATGTAGATATCCTCGCTGTATCCGTCCGAAGATGCCCAGACAGTGTGGATCCAGTCAGTATGGGAAAAGGAAAGGATCTCATAGAATTCCAATCCTTTGTCAAGCAGATAAGGTTGCTCCTGCTTTTCTAAGAGAATCACAGAAAGGCTATCACCCATGTCACAGTGATAGGTCTTTTCGATGTTTTTCATTTTCTGCACCAGATATGATTTGAGATCTGACGGCATTGCAGCATTTGAAATAGTTGCAATAGAGCGTAATTTTTGCATGATTTTCCTCCGATCTTGCTCTAAAAAAAGAGGCTCAGCATTACGCCAAGCCTCCCGCAAACAGAATTTTTACTTACTCTTCTTGACCAGTGCCAGCAGTTCTACGCCGCAGGCAACCCCTGCCAGAAACATTTCAATCGCAATCGGCATTGATGTACTTCACCTCCTCCCGGTCCTGCATTTCGATGGCGATCCCGATGCCGCCGATCACCAGTGTCAGTACCAGTCCTGCGATAAATTCCTTCATGTCAAATTCCTCCAATTTTTCATTTTATGCTTCACACTGTAACAGTGTTTTTGCCTCGCATAAATTCCTTCATGTCAAATTCCTCCAATTTTTGATTTATGCTTCACACTGTAACAGTGCTTTTGCCTCGATAATTGCTTCTTCCATTGCCGCTGTGTCCATGAGCAGTTCTTCGATCTCGTCCGGATCATAGCCGACTTCCAGCAACAATTCTACTACTTCTTCTGAAACGCCAAATGTACCGCAGTATTCTAGCAGCAGTTCTTCCCGCTCATCTTCCATCCACCATTTTGCGTAATCCAGTTGATCCCAATTGTACGGGTTGAACATAGTGTGGATGTAGTCCTGCATTTCAAATGTGCTCTTATGGAGATTGCCACTCGAAGATATTTTGACGATTTCACCCTCTGAAACATCGTCCTCGCAGCACTTGCCATTCAGATTTACCTTTTTCAAAGCATTATCCAAAATGATTTTTGTGCTGGCGTAAACGTACAATCCCAGTGCAGGAAAATGATAAACCGTCAAAGGATTATTGCCTTTCACCAGAAACAGCGTATTGTCATTTCTGAGGATTGTAAAGACAAAACTGCCCTCCACAAGCTCTGCGGTTCTCCGGATGTTTTCCGTGTCCAGCTGCTGTCCCTGTTCTAGAAGCTGCACGGCGACGTAGCTGTCGGTTTCGATCGATGTCGTTGGGAGATGCTGTTCCCGGCGAAGCTCCCTGTCGTTGTACAGCACGCCGTTGTGGGCGAGGGCAAACGACTCTTTGCCGCAGTGCCCCTCGAACGGGTGGTTGTTGCAGTTCCGCTTTTCGCTGCCCTGTGTCGTGAACCGGGTATGCCCGATGACTGCTCGTGTGTCTTTGGGAAAGAACAGCTTGACTTTGTGAGCCGGTTTGGGCTTTTTGTAGGTGACCATGTTCCCATCCCGGACGTAGGCGATGCCCGTTGCGTCTGTGCCACGGACTTCCGCAGCGACCGAGAGAGTGTGTATCAATTTTTTCAAAACAGCATTACTGGTCTTACCCTTGTAATCTAAGAATCCAAACACAGCACACATCTTACATCTCCTCACTTTCTGCTACCATTTCATTGACGTACAGTCTTCTCTCCTTGAGGTACTGGATCAGTTCCGGTTCCCGAATGGAGCTTACAAACTCCGACCAGCTCATGGCATCGATGCCCTCCTCAGACAAAGAAATCGCCGCATCACAGATGTGGTTGACCATCTGCAATGTGGCGATGAATGTGTTATACTTCAATGTTCCTCGAAACAGGCGAAATTCGATTGTGTGGTAGTTATTGAGGTTTACCGCAACGTATCTGCCATTGCAGCCGCTTTTCGCTTTCTCCAAGATTTGCTTTCCCGTCTTTTCAAAACCAAACCTTGCACTCCAGCGGCTCATGTTGTAGCTGCTTCTGCGGCTGAACGTGAACAACTCGTTCCAATGCTTTTCCACAAAGAACAGGATCCGGCTGATGACATCTTCCTGTTCTGTCTGGTTGTCGCCGAAAGCATTGCGATTGACGTGAACGTGCAGACCACAAGTTGATGTCTGATGAGAACGGTAGCCCATGGAGACTGCCTCCCGAAGGATTTCTTTCCAGTTCATTTCCTCTGTGTGATACTCTAAGGTCATGGGGTGACTTACAATTTCAAAACCATCTTCCAGAGAACCATCCAACTTGATGTAAATATTTTCCTCATGCACATTGGCGATGCTTTTGAGAGTTGCAGCGTTGTCGTTATCTTTGCCGCCTTCATCCACTTCCAGTTCTACACCGAAGTATCGCTTTCCCTGACCGTAGAAAATGGGTGTAGGCTTATAACCGTACTCTTCGATCTCATCCTCAAACTCGTCGAAGCATCTTTCGCAGTAGGGCAAGTCGCTGTGCCAGCAGACGAGGCTTTCCGGAACGATCTGTCCGCAGGATTCGCAGCGGTAGTAGTGGGCATCAAAACAGTCCTGGCAGAGGCAGGTGTCTTCATCGGAGACGCTGTTCTGTTCCCAGATGGTTTCGCCGCAGTGGTCGCAGGTAACACAGTGTTCCTCAACACAGTCATCGCAGAGCAGTTCATCGTCTACCGGCGTGCCTTCTTCCTCTGCAAGCACTCTTCCGCAGTAGTCGCAAATTCTTACTTCTTCCATTTCAAGTTCCTCCAAAACCAAAAAATTCCGGTAAGGCTGAAAGATTCACCTTACCGGAATTATAATATATATTTGAGGTTGGGGGTTGATACGGGTGAGAAAAGTGATGCAGTTTTCGCAGCTCCCTTCTGAAAACAACTCGTTTTTACAAACTGAAAATCCAAAGTGTTATACTGATACTGCGGTCGCAGAAGCATTGCAGCCGATAACGAAACGGGAGGAATTTTCAATGTCTCAGAAAAAACGAAAACCAAACGAATTTACAATAGGATATAAGGCAATGGTGACAGATTATCTGCTTTACGAGGATTGCTGCGACTATCATCTGAAACTGATTCTTGCGGTTTGGGATGGTGTGACTGTGCAGGAAGAGGTGAAATATTTCAGCTATCTGACCACATGGGGCAGAAGCCAATTCCGTGATTTGTGTGTGGATTTTGGCTTGCTGGCTTGTGCGGAGTCTGTATACTGCGATTTGAACCGTCTGCTGGGAGCCTATTGCATTGTGCAGTATTATCCGAAAAAGCATCAAATGCCGGAGGATAAAATTGCCGAAGTCATGCCGGTGGTATCGAATCGTGGCAGGGAAAATGATTGGGATCATTTTCAATTTACAGAACCATTTGCTCGTATTGCCGTGTCAGAGGAAAAAGCGGAAAGCACCATACCGCTGGCAAAGTATGTAGATGATATCGAGGAAACATATCGCTTTTGCGTCAATCGTCTATGGCTGCATCCGAACATTCGGTGTATTTATCGAAAGAATCTGTCAGAGCTTCCAATTCCCAGACATCCGGAACATGACAAGAAATGGATCTCGATGCGGAAAAGGGATTTTTCAGAGCATAATCTGTATGTTCCGGTCAAGGAGTATGACCTGCGAATAGAGCATGATGCGGAGTCATACTATGTAAAGGAGCCGCTGCGGCGGAATCGGTAAGGGGAAGCTGATAGAGCAGGGAAGAAGTGAAAAAATCCGGTGAGGTTTGGGAGGAAACCTTGCCGGATTTTTGTATATTCTCTTGAGTGGAATCATAGTGGTAAAGTTTCTGTCAAGCCGTATATTGTAGCATTCAATATTATTTCCCATAATTCCAATCTTGTCTTAAATCTATAATAAGTCTTGTCTTCTGTAACTGATAAGCAATTTCCCATAATGCTACACATAGGCCATATATTTTTATCGTTTCTTTCGTAAATTCCAGCAAATATAGCTTTTCCTCATTGATACTATTCTTTCCTTTGTTTGTAAAAGTTATTATCTGATTGAAAATATCATATTGAACATCAAAATGTGCATCGGCGTTTCTGATTACTTTATTAAGTGTTTCGCAGAATCCATTTGAAAATTTCTCACTTTTTTTAACAAAGCACTGTATCCGATTATACTTATCTTCTTTATTAACTTTTTCTTCTATGTCTGCTGTACCTTTTTTAAAAGTGTTATAGTTTCCACGTTCATATATATTATTTAGTCCAACAATGTATATAATAAATTCCCCTATAAATTCATAGCATTTTCTATATAACTCAAGTAAATCCTCATAGTCAACAGAAGATAAACCAAATTCATTTAAGTCGATTTTGCTTATATCATCAGTTATCAATGTTGATACAAATGAAAGGTAGTTTTCATTATAAACATCTGTCAACTTTGAAAACTTGTTGTTCAATAAAGAATAATATCCTTTATTGTCTAACAGCTTTGAGAATTCCTTTACTTGTTCAAAGCAACTAATACGCAAATCTTTAATGTCATTCATTATGGAAGCAACGCTTGTATTAACACCTGATCTCAGCAGCATAGTCATAAGATATTGATGACTTGCCATTAATAAATCTACTTGTGAATTAAGTCGATATTTTTTTATAGCACTCTTGCAGATACTAATGTAAACGTTATTGTCATCACGCAATTTTTCCTTTAAATACTTTGAACTTTTTTCATTTAGTAAATCAGTAATATCTTCAACTTCATTAGGGTGATCTTCAATGAAATGTAGATACTCCATTATATTCGAAATATTCGGATGATCAAATATATTGCTTCTGATATACGGAGTTATAAAATCAGTAAACTCAGCTTCAGTTTTAATTTTGTGTGTTAAAAATTCTGTTGAGACTTCTTGTACATAATCGGCTTTATCGCAGCTGATCTCCGTGGCTCCATGTATATTTACAGCAGAAAGTTCATTTGTTGATAAATACCCATGTAGTCTTGAATTACATTTCGGGCATCTAATTTGTACTGTCGCTTTTTCATATCCTATCTGCCATCTTAACCTATATATGGATTTGCATCGATTGCATTGAATAAAAAAATTGGCAACCATAATAAATCCTCCTTTATAACTAAATATCTAATACTATTATACCAAAAATAACTTAGAAAGTCAAAATAGAAGTATGAGTAGTGTATTATGGAGTTTACTCCTGATATTATGAATAAACTTATTACAAAAATAGCCGTTTACGCACCCGATAAGAGAGATGGATATCGTACTTAGCAGATATAGTTTTGATGTGGAACTATTGCTGATAGCAGAGAATACAAGAAAAAAGCTGCATAACTGCGATGTTATGCAATTTTATCTTCAAATCATATAAACTACTTTATGTGTATCGCTATAACGGGAGAATTTGATTGTTATAGTGAAACGCAGAAAAATGTCATACGGTGGTTGCTTCGGTATCGATGACGATATTTTCTTCAATCTTTTTCGCTTCTCCTGTCGATAAAGTAGGGTTAGCTTGCAAAGCTTTTGCCATAGGGTCGAGATATCGGTTGACACTATCCATACTTTTTTGTGTTAAGATATCTGTATTTTGATTGAGTCGCTTTAGATCTTCCGCCAATTCGTCAATAAACTTTTCTGCAGAATGGATAATGGAATTCATCTGGTTGATAACGGAATCTTCCATGCGTGTTCGGACACTTTCATTTTTAGCAAAACGCTGTTGAATTTCTTCCAACTTTTTCATTGCCTCATCTGTTGCAGTTTGCTGCATTTTTCTGTACACAGCAGTTCTTTCCTGAACCAAGTCATTTGCTTGTCTTCGAAGTTCAATGGACATCAGGCCAATGCTGTTTATGATTTCTCTGGAAGCTGTAGCAAGTTCGATTTGATAACGTTTGATTGATTCTACAAGTTCATTACGGCGACGTGCCTCCTGTTCTGCAATCATCTCATTGATTTCTGCATCCCAGCGTTTTTGATCCGCCTGAAGTTCTGCCTCTTTTCGTGCAGTAAAAGCAATAACAGGTTTTTCCACTTCCAGACAACCCCAGTCCCGTTAATCTCGTATCTGCCATATCATTGCAGCTTTGGACGCTGTATACCTCCTTTTATCGATATTCCAAAAATTATTTTTCAAATGGTGAATACTATTAATCACCGCTATCCTCATTATATCATATAATAGATATGATGTCGAATAATATTTACCATATCTTCAAATGAGGGAAACCAATATGTTCAAACTGAAAACCACTTTGGGTACCAACAATATCTGCGGATCGAATTTGATTCGGATCCGGCATGAAAAAGGGCTTTCTCAGCGACAGTTGGCAAAGAATCTGCAAATTGCCGGATATGACGTAGACCACCACTTTATCCGCCGCATCGAAAATAGAGAACGATTTGTGACAGATATGGAACTGGTGGCACTGGCGAAGGTGCTGCAGGTGGAGATCACGGACTTGATTGACCCGACAATTCCCGTGGCGGTGCAGAAAGATTCCCTTTGATTCTATTGTAGCAAATGGGCAGGACAAACGTCTGTCCGTTCAAAGAAATGTTACGGTTGTAATGAAAAAGGACCGGCTTGCAGTGCAGCCGATCAATGAAAAAGGCCCGGCTTGCAGTGCAGCCGATCCTTTCCGTTATGATTTCTTGGGAGTATATTTCCGAATTTCTGCAAAGCACGTTTCACAGTAGCCTAACCGTTTCTCCCAATGCAGCTGCTGTTCCGGACGACCTTGCCGCAGCTTTCACAGCGGCAATTGCCGGAAGCGTCTTTCCAGGGATGGTGCAGCTTTAACATTCGCAAAAATCGAAGCTGCCATGTTCCTGGTTGCAATAATGCTCATAAGCCCAGACAAACTGCATCGTGTCCATTTCGTCCTGGAAGTTCGCTGAAGAATACTTCATCAGTCGGTTTACATAGAGGTTTCCGGATTTTGGAGACTGATAGAGATAGATGGTAAGCGGTACAAAGCAGGCATTGTGCAGTTCACGCAGATCGATCAGCTCATTGGGGTTGTCTTCTTCATAGAGCAGCCCAAGCGTCGCACAGAAGTGCTCATAATCGCCACGCCCTACAGAGCGAATGCGGTTGATGTAATAGTCCTTGTGTACGATGTGTCCTTTGTCTATGATAGCAACGTAACAGTATAGTGTCAGTTCTTCCGGACGAAAGCGGTCTTTTTTCAGCTGGATCTTTTCGATAAATCCGGCACAGGGGCGATGCAGCTGCAGCGGCGGAAAACGGCGGTAGTTTTGGAGTAATGCCGGAATTTCCCGTTCTGCCTTTTGATAAGAAACGCTCTTTATCAGCATGAGATCTCGTTTCAGCTGCAGACGCTGTTCCCTGATCTCCGGAGCAAGGTTTGCCATATCCTTTTCGGTGCAGTAGGTTTCCGGCTGAAACCAGCGGATCTTTTCGTAGCAGTCGTCCAGTCCGAAAGCAATTTTCAGATCTGTATCGCCAAGAGGTGTGATGCTTTCAAAGCCACGGTCTGAAGAAAGAACAGCGGTGCAAGATGTTCCAATGGCATAGTTGAGTTCCAGCACGTAGTCATTTCGATGTTCTGTTCGGTCGGAAAACAGGTCGAACTCCTCGCAGAAATTCTGGAATGCTTCTCGTCCGTTGGTAAAGGGCTTGTTGAAACATTTCTGATGCTTAGCAATCTTGCCGTCGATCGCCAGTGCAGCGGTTACTGTAACACTGGGACACGGTTTTTCCACTGTCTGAATGTCTGTGATGATGCCGATAAATGTGCCGTCTGGGTAGTTGCAAGTGTCTTTCATTGAAAAAATCTCCTTTGTATTGATTTGCAGTTTTTCTGCCTTTATAGTATACCATGCCAAAAATCCATTTTGTAAAAATGACTTTGCAGGAGGCGATCGTGTGACGGAAGAAGAATTGTACGCAGGTGCAGGTGAGGTTGCCAGAAAGTGTTTGGATGACATTCTGGAATCGGAATATGGCTTTGTGCAGGACGATGAGGAAACTTATACGTCGGAGTACCTGCTGACCTATCCGTGCAAAACATTTGCAGAGGGCTTGATGGATACGCTTTTGCAGCATGGATTCTCCGGACAAGCAGACGATGCCAAAGAAAAGATCGCCTATATCCGGGAATGCTGTAAGCAGCGAGGGGTAACGCTCAATCCGGAAGTCATCAAAAGCTGGTTCTGCAGAACTCGTCCTAACAGCGGCGAACGTAGCCGGGACAGTCTGTTCCGGCTCTGCTTTGCTCTGGGATTGAACGACCGGGAAACGGCTTCTTTTTTTTCAGAAGGTGTACTTTTCCTGTCCCTTCAATTTCCGCAGTGCAAAAGAAACAGTGATCTGGTACTGTCTGCGAAATGGACTGGGATATCCGGAAATGCTGTCTCTGGCAGAGCAGGCGGAACAGCTGATAAATGGGGAAAGTACGACAGAGGAAGAGCTGTGCTATGAGCAGACCAGCCAGCTGGAAAGTGCACTGCTGCAAGTTGGTTCTACAGAGGAACTGCTTTGCTTTTTCCGGGAAAACCGTCAGGATTTTCAGATGCCCAGAAAGACTGCCATTCACTATGCGAAGTGCCTGATACAGGAAGCCACAGAACTTGCCCAAAATGCAGTTGCAGATCAAAATGAAATTTCCCACCAAAAGCAGAAATCCGGAAATGTTGATCTGCTGCTGAGTGTGATCTTCGGGGAGAATATGCGGACTTACCAGAAAAAGAGT
>FR899080.1:0-2644 GCA_000437255.1 Ruminococcus sp. CAG:403 | reverse complement strand
AAACGGGGAGAACCGGTCTCAGATACGATTTTGAGAAAGACACTGATCCTGCTGAACTTCTATTGTTTCTTTGCAGTGCTGTTTGCAAAGAATGACACCTCCGATTTGTTTTGTGCCATTGAGTCTGATTTCATGGACTTTGTCCATGAAACCAATGACCTGTTGTGCAGCAGCGGTCTGCCGGCTTTGTACGTGCGAAATTCTTATGACTGGCTGTTTCTGCACTGTGCCAATTATCCCTATCCGTTGGAAGAACTGCGGTCTGCCATGCGGCGGTACTATTTTGACCAGGCAGACGAAAAAAGCACATCACTTTCCACACTGTGATGAAAGTGATGTGCCTGGATCATGTTGCTGTTAGAACATGGTCTTGATTTTAGAACTGCATTTGCAGGTGTAAGTAGAAGTCACCGCGGTTACGGTGTACCATGCGTGCTTCTGTGCCTTCTTCGGTCAGAATGTTTTGAAACATCCGGTGAAATTGAATGCTGGAAATGCTGCAGGGGAATCGATTCTCCCGGCAGTAGCTTAAAAATCCGGCATATACCACAGCGGTTCGCTCTGCTTTTTTGTGCTTGGGTTCTGATAGGACGATGCAGTGATTGTAAAACGCCTTTACCACATTGTGTTCGTTTTTGTAATGCTCCAATGCAGCTTCGCAGGCAGGAGAATAGGTGAAATTGTAATCGTTGTCGATCAGCCGTTCCAGTCCGGCATAGGCAAAATTGAAGATGCCCGGGAGTTCTTGCATCAGATCTCCTTCCAGATAAATGTTCTTGTAGAGAACACCCTCCTCCGGTTCTTGATTGGGAGCGAGGTCATGGAAACACTGTTCAAAGGGAATGATCAGCAGCCGGCGATAGAACCCGTCGCTGTAATCCTTGGTCTGGATCATATCATTTGCAAGGAGAATGAACTTGCTGTGGATCTCTGTGGTATAGGACTTTTCAAATTTTTCTTCGATTTCAATAGAATCGCCGCCGGTCAGTGCCTTTAGGTCTGCTGTGCTGTATAGCTTTTCTGTCTTGGTCTCAGAGGAAATGTTCAGCAGCTTTCGGTCCAGGTTTTGCTTGCCAAATCTTCCGCTGCTGATCTGATCCAACGCAACAGCAGATACATTCCGTTCTCCCAGCATATGCTTGATCATGTTGGATAACAGAGACTTTCCGTTGGAACCGGAACCCAGAAAGACAACAAGTTTCTGCATAATGTCTTCATAGTATAGGCAGGCTCCCATGATCTCCTGAACCAGATCGATCCGTGTCTGGTCATTGTCAAAGAGTTCCTGCAGAAAGCGGAAAAACTGCGGTGCTTTTGCCTTGGGGTCGTAGTCATATGGAATCTGTACCAGACAGAAAATGTCCGGCGTTGGTTTCTCTATCGTTTCCTCCTGTAAATCGAAGATGCAGTTTTGGAACTGCAGGAGTCCCGGACGCATTCCGTTATCTTCTGCATAGGAAACTTTTCGCTTAAAATAGGGGATGTACTCGTTTTCCTGCTTTCGTTTCCAGATATTGCAGGAAGCTTCTTCAATGATCGCAAAGAAAATCTTTTTGTATGCGTGATCTTCCAGATATTCATAACACTTTGACTTAAAATTGTAGAAGTAGAGCTTTCCGTTGCAGTATAATGCGTGGACTCTTGTCATTGCATACTGAATAAATACGGTGTGGTCGAATTGAATCTTGCTGCCGTTTTCTTGAGTAAATCCACGTTGTGCCAGCATCTTTTCCTTGACTTCTTCCGGCGGCAGACTGCTTTTCCATTGTTCGTTTTCTTTGTCTTTGGCAATGTAGTTTGTTTCCTGAAATGGTTTCATATGATTTTTTCCTCCTGTTGTAAATTGGCGGAGAGATTTCCGCATGATTTATTGTATCATAGGAAGAAATGGAGTTTGTAACAATGACTTTTCAAGTGGTTGTTACAAATGCCGTATGGCGTTGTGTTACGATGACAGCCGGGAGGTGATGGGATTGCAGGAATGTGTTCGCCAGGCAATGGAACTGATCTCTGTTTTGCAAAAGGAGTCCGTTTCTCCGGCAGCTTTTTTGAAACGGCACGCTTCATTTTTTTCGGGTATCCCTTTGTGGTCACTGCTCGCACCGGAATGCAGGCAGAAGGCAGTTTACACAGAAAGCAGCTATGTCTACTTGATCGGCAGCTATTTGTATTTTCAATGGGAGAGAAAACCGGTGACATGGCTGGAGCGAAGACGGTTTGCTGTCCTTCCGTCACACTCGGAATTTTATCAGAAAACATTGTGCAGCAATTGGAAAAGGCGATTTCAGACATTGCAGGAATTGCAGGAATACCTTTTACAGATGCCGTCATAAATCAATATCACAACTTTTGAAAAGAGGAACTTACCATGCGAACGCCACTGCCAGTCGGTACACATCTGACCCTTTCCGCCATTGGAACCCAGCATCAGATCACAGTGCAGATTCAGGAACTGATCGGAACAGGAGCCAGCTGTCTGGTCTATACGGCGGTTTGCAGGGACGGAGAACAAAACGAATTTTATCTCCGGCTGAAAGAGTTCTGTCCGGAAAATCTACACCTGATTCGGCAGCAGGACGGCAGTTTGCTTGCGGCAGACGAAGAAGCTTTTCAACGGCAGATGCAAAGCTTTATCTGGGGGTAT
>FR899079.1:12021-12173 GCA_000437255.1 Ruminococcus sp. CAG:403 | reverse complement strand
TTGGTCCCAAACCAAGCACTCTACCAAGCTGAGTTACGCCTCGTTTTAAAAATGCAGCTGCACAAATGCATCATGCAGGCATGTTTCTATTATACTGGATTCCATGCGACTTGTCAAGCTTTTTTTGCAAAAAAATTGCAGGAAAAGACAAA
>FR899079.1:0-12003 GCA_000437255.1 Ruminococcus sp. CAG:403 | reverse complement strand
GGAAAAGACAAACAAGCGAAAATGCCGGGGCATTGTTCGCTTGTTTGCAAGGGACAGAACGCCTGTCCGCATCGAAAGATACAGACAGATCTTATTCTGAATCAGACGACTTTTCCGGTTCTGCATCTGCATTTGTACTTGCAGGCTCTTCTTCGTCTACCGTGCAAGCGTCTGCATCGGTGCAAGCATCTGCATCGCAAGCGCAGTCGCTGCAGCAAGTGCCGTCTTCTGCTTCTTCACAGCAATATGCATCGCTGTCGTCTGCGAAGCAATCCGGACCCTCATCATCGATGCAGAAGGCATGCTTCCGTTTCCGCTGCATGAATGCAACCGTTGCAATCACTGCGCCAGCCGTTGCCAGAATGATCGCTACAATCGTACCTGTTTTCATAATCGGTTCCTCATTTCTCCGCAGATAGAATGGGTACAGCCGCCGAAAGCCGGCAGACATGTACAGATCTGTACCGCCTGCTGCGGAAGGCAGCACAGAAAAAAGAATATACTTTATTATACCATGCTTTTTTCAAAAATACAAGCATATTTATAAAATTTTATCAACGTTTCCAGCAAAATCGATAATTTTTTCAATAGTACCTTGACACCATAAGGAAAAGAAGGTATAATAAAAGACAGTAAGTCAACATTGTTAAATTTATAACGTAATCTACGGCGAATGGCTTGGCAATTGCAGATCAGCTGCATGGCTCGGCACTCGCCGCCCTACGTTTTTGGAAGGATCGAATGATATGAAGCGAGTTTATAATTTTAGCGCAGGCCCAGCTGTCCTGCCGGAAGAAGTGCTGCGGGAAGCAGCAGAAGAAATGCTGGATTATCAGGGAACCGGTATGTCTGTTATGGAAATGAGCCATCGTTCCCAAGCGTTCCAGAACATTATTGATACAGCAGAGCAAGATCTGCGGGATCTGATGGGTATTCCAGACAACTATAAAGTGCTGTTTTTGCAGGGCGGTGCCTCTCAGCAGTTTTCTGCCATTCCAATGAATCTGATGAAAAATGGCGTAGCAGATTACATTGTAACCGGTCAGTGGGCAAAGAAAGCATACCAGGAAGCACAGAAGTACGGCAAGGTTTATAAAGTTGCTTCTTCAGAAGATGAGACCTTCTCCTACATCCCGGATTGCTCTGATCTGCCGATCCATGAGGATGCCGATTACGTTTATATCTGCGAAAACAATACCATTTACGGCACCAAGTTCAAGAAGCTGCCGAACACCAAGGGCAAGCCGTTGGTGGCAGACGTTTCTTCCTGCTTCCTGTCGGAACCGGTTGACGTTTCCAAGTACGGTGTCATCTGGGGCGGTGTACAGAAGAACATTGGCCCGGCCGGCGTTGTGATTATGATTATTCGGGAAGATCTGATTCCGGAAGAAACACCGATTGCCAACACCCCGACCATGCTGAAGTGGAAGACACAGGCAGACGCAAAGTCCCTGTACAATACTCCGCCTTGCTATGGCATTTATATTTGCGGCAAGGTCTTCAAGTGGCTGAAGAAAATGGGTGGTCTGGAAGCTATGCAGGCACGCAATGAAAAGAAAGCTGCAATCCTGTATGATTTCCTGGATCAGAGCAAGTTGTTCCATGGCACCGTTCGCAAGGAAGACCGTTCTTTGATGAATGTACCGTTTGTAACAGGCGACAAGGATCTGGATGCAAAGTTTGTAGCAGAAGCAAAGGCTGCCGGTTTCGAAAACCTGAAGGGTCACCGCACGGTTGGCGGTATGCGTGCTTCTATTTATAATGCAATGCCGATCGAAGGCGTAGAAGCATTGGTTGCATTCATGAAAAAGTTCGAAGAAGAAAACGCATAAGTAAGCGAAAGAGCAATTCTTAGAAAGGAACGGATTCCCATGTATACCATTCAAACATTAAATAAAATTTCTCCTGCTGGCACCAGCTTGTTTGATCCGGCAGTTTATACCGTAACCGATACGGCGCAGAATCCAGATGCCATCATGGTTCGTTCTGCTTCCATGCACGAGATGGAATTTTCCGATCAGCTGCTGGCAATTGCAAGAGCCGGCGCCGGCGTCAATAACATTCCGGTAGCAGATTGTGCCCAGAAGGGAATTTGCGTCTTTAATACACCGGGTGCCAACGCCAACGCCGTAAAGGAACTGGTACTGACCGGTTTGCTGCTGTCTTCCCGGAAAATTACACAGGGCATGCAGTGGGCAGCAACCTTAAAGGAACAGGGCGACCAGGTTGGAAAGCTGGTCGAAAAAGGCAAGAGCCAGTTTGTCGGCCCGGAAATTCAGGGAAAAACCTTGGGTATCATTGGTCTGGGTGCCATTGGTGCACTGGTTGCCAATGCTGCCATTGCATTGGGCATGCAGGTAGTCGGCACTGACCCGTTCCTGTCTGTCGGCGCAGCACTGCGTCTGAATCCAGCCGTTCGGGTGGTTGGAACCCAGGAAGCTGTTTTTGCAGCAGCCGATTACCTGACCATTCACGTACCGTGCAATGCAGACACCAAGGGCATGATCAACCAGGAAACCATTGCGCTGATGAAGGATGGCGTACGGGTTCTGAACTATGCACGTGGCGAACTGGTAAATGATGATGATATGCTGGCTGCACTGGCATCTGGAAAGGTAAGCTGCTACTGCACCGATTTCCCGAATGCAAAGACCTGCTGTGCAGAAGGCGTTCTGGCAACTCCGCATCTTGGCGCTTCCACCCCGGAGAGCGAAGACAATTGTGCCAGCATGGCAGCACAGGAGCTGATGACTTACCTGGAAACCGGTAACATCCGCAACAGTGTCAACATGCCGAATGCAGAATTGGATGCAAAGGGTCCGAAAATCTGCATCATTCATAAAAATATCCCGGCTATGATTGCAAACATTACTGCTGCAATTGCAAAGGCTGGTTTGAATATTGAGACAACGGTAAACGCTAGCCGTGGTGACATTGCGTACACTATGCTGGAAGTTGGCGGTGCTGTTCCGGAATCTGTTTCCGCAGAGCTGGCAGCCGTAGACGGTGTAATCCGTGTCCGTGTAATTGCCAAGTAAGGCAGTTGTCCATTTTTGGCATCTATTTGAGCACCGGCGATGACGGTCGATGCTTCCAAATTGAAAAATAGATCGCATTTCCAGAGTAGAAATCGATGCGTTAAGTGTCCGGCAGACGGGGAGTTGCTGCTGGGACGAAAAGACAAATCCTGCAAAAGCAGGATTTGAACTTGCGGTATCGGTTTCGCATCCCGCTGAATGCATCATAAGAAGCCTTTCATGCTCCTTATGTGCACAAAGCACCATTTTAAGGAGGTTTTTTTCATGAAAGGCTTTTTCTCTATTTTCAAAGAATCCGCAAAAGAATTTACCAAGCTGCGCAGCTTGGTTGTCACAGCAATGTTTGTGGCATTGTCCATGGTCATTGAATCGCAAGCGATTGACCTGCACTATGCAAAGCTGAACTTTGCATTTTTGGCAATTGCTGTGATCGGTATGCTGTTTGGCCCTTGCATGGGTTTGGTTGCCGGACTGGCTTGTGATATTGTCGGTTATCTGGCACATCCGGATGGAGCGTTCCTGCCTGCCTATGTGTTGGTTGCCGGTTTGCAGGGGCTGATTTACGGCATCTGTCTGTATCAGAAGATGAATCAGCACAGCATCCAGTTTGTCAACAACAGCACAGGAAAGGGCTTTGACATTACGCTGTATCTGCGTGCCATTGTAGCACGTTTGCTGGATGTCATTGTGATCAATCTGCTGATCAACACCAAATTGAATCTGCACTACGGATTCATTCCGCAGGAAGCATATGGAGCTGCCATTGTAGCACGAATTGCTAAGAATGTCATTGAGTTGGCAATGGATCTGCCGCTGCTGTTTGTGCTGCTGCCAGTTGCTTTGCTGGCATACCAGCGTGTTTTCCAGAAAAAGACAGCCGCTGCTGTATGATGCAGTGCGTACTGATTTCGAGTTTTTCATTTGAAATCAATGACAAATGAACTTGCATGCTGTTTCCTGCAACTCCCAAACAGGCAGCAAAAAAATGCGGTGGCAAATTTGCCATCGCATTTCTTTTTTGCATGTACCCTGCTGGTTGCAGTTACTTTCTTCTGGTTCTGTTTTTCCGTTCGGTATTGCGCTTGATGTCACACATCCGCTCTTCGCTGTTCTGCTTAAAGCGGGAGAGCATATCTTCAAAAGTCAGCTCCGTAACCGGAGGCTTTTTCTTTGGCTCCCAGACGTTTGGCTTTTCCCGATGCTGCCGAGGCCGCTGTTGACCGGAACGTGATTCGGGTCTGTTGTTGTTTTTCTGTTCAGGCTCTGCCTGCTTCATAGAGAGGCTGATTTTACCCTGTTCATTGATTCCAATGACCTTTACCCGAACGACTTGCCCTTCTGTCACAAAATCACGGATTTCATTGACAAAGCTTCTGGAAATTTCCGAAATATGTACCATTCCCATAACTTTCTCATTTTCTTCGTTGTGAATATCCACAAATGCACCGTATTTTGTGATATTCTTCAC
This sequence comes from Ruminococcus sp. CAG:403, assembly GCA_000437255.1. Lineage (GTDB taxonomy): Bacteria > Bacillota > Clostridia > Oscillospirales > Ruminococcaceae > Ruminococcus_C. The sequence goes on along the minus strand of FR899079.1, from coordinate 7,497 downwards.
GGTTCCCTCATAAATTTTACCAATCTCGACCTGCATAGCGTTTCCACGGACCCCCTGCTCTTTCATCAGTTTCTTGAAGTATCATAAAATCGGAATTCATCCGGATAGGCGTACCCATAATCCTCCCGTGCCAGCTTTTCCATATAAGCATCAATATCACCGCTGTCGATGATGCGTTTCAAGTCGGCATTATCCGCCTGCATATTTTCCACTTGTGTTTGAATTTGATGCAGTTCTGTTTGTTTTTGTGCGATGTTGGATTGAATCGACACAACCGTAACGGTACATCCAATGATGGCCGCTACCACTGCCGCCCGCATGATGAACTTATAGAGAAAGCGTGTTCGCTTCGGTTTGGCAGATGAACGGTCCTGCAATTTTTCTGATGATTCCTGCTTCATTTCGCCCATCCTTCCAATCTCGTTTGGGTATATAGCGGAGAACCGGATCTGCGGTTCCTGCCCATATGCCTTTGATTCTTTTATTATACATCATTTCCCACTGTGCAATCAAGAGCAATTTTCATTTTTTTCATTCTTTTTTTGTATTTTGTCGGATTCGCACAAATTTCACACAGATTTTTTTGTGTAGATGCATTGTTCCGGACAGCAGCGGCCGAAAAAGCCGATGCAATAGGCGGCGAATGGCGCCGGAGACACGCCGCACAGCATGCACCACCAAATTGCCCAGTGTGAGGCGGTACAGGAAAAAGCCGAGGAGGTTTCCGACGGCATAAAAGGCACGTAGTTCTCCTCTTGCAAACAGGGCGACAAATCCCATCAGTTGGATGCTCCAAAGCAGCAAAAAGAGGATATCTTCCGCCGCAACGCTGATCTTCCCATGTGGAAAGACCGCACGCAAAATGCGCAGACCGTCATAGAGCATGCCCAGCGGAATGCCTGCCAGGCAGGCAAGCACAAATAGCCGGGTTTGCTCCTGCACGGTGAAAAAGGTTTCCAGTTCCATCAGCGGAACAGCTTTCCAAGCAGGGTGAGCGGCCCGCGCTTGTCCCGGTCCCCATATTGCAGTGCCCAGATGTCACCTTGAATTTTCATATCGCCGGTTTCCACACTGACCGCATCAATATGTAAATTGCGGCCTTTGATGGTGAGTTCGCCCAGTTGGGTATATAGGTTGATGACCCGTTCATCAAAGCAATCCACATCGGTGACACCGGATAAAGTGAGTGCAGCACGATCCTCTAAAATCATGGTGTGATGCATCGGGGGAGTCGTCTTTTTTTCTTCTCGCATGGCAGTCAGCCTCCTTTTTATGCAGTATATGCAGGCGCTTTGTTGAAAATGCCAGCGGCACGCCGTTTTATTTGTATAATTTTTTTGAAAAAAGCGCTTGCAATCCGGTTGGATTTATGCTATACTAAAGTAGTTACTATTATAGATACAGGAGGGTAGAACCTATGAACCATTGGTATTTTATCGTTGGTGCAGTGATTTTGCTGATCAGCGTCATTCTGATTGTCATCTGCATGATGCAGGAACAGAAGCCGCAGAATGCAACTGCTGCATTGTCCGGTGCCAGCAACGACTCATTTTACGATAAGAACAGAGGAAAGACAAAGGAAGCCAGACTGAAGAAGATTACATTTGTTTTCTCCGTTGCATTTTTTGTTTTGATTTTGTTTGTAGACATTCTTTTGCCGCTTCTGACAAAGTAATCGGTTCCAAATACCCTGTGGCTTCTCCGGAATCCACAGGTCATTTTTTTGCAATTCAAACGAAACGCCGCAATTGGGTTCGTCTTGTTTGAAAAAAGGATGGGAATGTTTCATATTCGACCGGATTTTACAGATACTACGCTTGGTCGGAATCCTTTTTTCAGACAAGAACCATTGCGGGAAAGGAGTCCCTTATGACGAAACAAACAACTGCTCCGGAACAGGCGCGCAACTCTGTTGCTCAGTACCGGAAAAAAATTATGGTGATTCTCGCAAAGAGCGGACGTACGCCGGTTCGGGATGCGGAACTTGCTGCACAATGCCGCACCAAAAAGGGAAACACCGCCAATTACCAGGCTGCCCTGGCAGAATTGATGCAGGAAGGAAAGATTTTTCACCGCAGACGTGGCTTTCTGTCATGTGATGCCCTGCATTATTTTGTCGGCAGCATCACACGGCTGAGCCGGACGTTTGGCTTTGCACGGCGTGCCGACAACGAGGAAGAAATCTTTATTCCCGGAAAATTTTTGTGCGGTGCCATGCCGCAGGATGTGGTGCTGCTGCACTATATTCCCTCCCGCAGCGGAAAGCCGGAAGGCGAGGTAATCGATGTATTGCAGGCGGCCGACAGCAAGCTGACCGGTACGGTTTTGATGCAGGAAGGCAGTCTCATGCTGCTGCCGGATACGATGGCAAAGACTCCCATCCGCCTGAAAGAAAATCCGGATGTATCCTATCGGGAAGGCGATAAGGTGCTGGCAGAGCTGGTTTCCAGAGGAACCCGGCATGCAGAACACCGTGCCATGGTGCGGCATGTATTTGGCAATGCGCAGCAAGCTTCTGTTTGCGCCAAGGCAATGCTGACATTGCGGGGCATTACGCCGGAGTTCCCGGAAGCAGTTTTGCAGCAGGCACAGCAGCTGGCAGAAACACCGATTGCGCCGGAAGAATACCAGAACCGTCTGGATCTGCGGCAAACACCGATTTTTACCATTGATAGTGCTTCTTCCAAGGACTTGGACGATGCGGTTTCTATTTCCCGGACGGCAAACGGCTATCAGTTGGGCGTACACATTGCCGATGTTTCCCATTATGTCCGGCCGAAGTCTCCGCTGGATGAGGAAGCACTCAATCGAGGCACCAGCATTTATTATGCCGATCAAGTTGTTCCAATGCTGCCGAAGAGTCTGTCCAATGGAATCTGCTCACTGAATCCGCAGGAAGACCGCCTGACTTTCTCTGCCCTGATGGAACTAAACCAGCAGGGAGAACTGGTTTCCTACACCTTTCGGAAGTCCATCATTCGTTCCGCTGTAAAAGGCGTTTACAGCGAGGTCAATGCCATTCTGGACGGCAGTGCATCACCGGAGCTGCTGGAAAAGTATCAGGCAGTATTGCATATGATTCCGGTTATGAATGAACTGTGTGACATTCGGATGGCACAGCGGAAACGGCGTGGTGCACCAGAGATTGAAACAACAGAAAGTGCGCTGCTTTTCAATGAAAATGGAATTTGTGTGGATGTTGTTCCCCGTACCCGTGGAAAGAGTGAATGCATCATTGAGGAAATGATGCTGCTTGCCAATGAAGCTGCTGCTAAGCTGGCGAGAGAAAAGGGTTTGCCGTTTGTTTACCGCATTCATGAAACACCGTCTCCGGAAAAGATTGATAATCTGGAACACGTTTTACTGCGAATGGGACTGGAGGTTCCAAACTTTACGGCAGTAAAGCCGGGGCACCTGGCAAAAATTCTGGAGCAGGCAAAGGGCAGTCCTGCTTATCCAGTGGTGAACATTATGGTGTTGCGTTCCATGGCAAAGGCAGCCTATGCACCGGAACCGATCGGGCATTTTGGGCTTGCATTGAAGGACTACGCACATTTTACCTCGCCAATTCGCCGGTATCCCGACCTTGCCATTCATCGGATTCTTTCGGCATGGTGTGTAGGACGTTCCGCAGAAGCCATTGAAAAGCGCTATGGTGCCTTTGCTGGACAAGCTTCTCAGCGTTCCAGCGATACGGAATTGCAGGCTATTATGGTGGAACGGGACTGTGAGGACTGTTATAAGGCAGAATATATGGCACAGCATCTGGGAGAAGAATTTGACGGCATCGTATCCGGCATCAGTGATTTTGGATTTTATGTTGCCCTGCCCAATTCTGTCGAGGGCATGGTGCATGTCAGCATGCTTCCAGAAGGGGAATGGTTCAACGATGACGGAATTGCATTTGCCCTGCAATATGGGGATTTGCGGTACCAGTTGGGAGATCCGGTGCGTGTGCAGTGTGTAAAAGCGGATGTCAACAGCGGAAATGTGGATTTTCAGCTGGCAGAACAGCCGCAAGAAAGTGCCAATCCAAAAGCTAAGATCTAAAAGCTTTTTGGTGCAGCAATTTCTCGAAAATGCTGCCGCAGAGCTTGAGACGAGCAGTCTCAATTTTTGCGCAGCAAAAAAAGCAGCACTCAAACAGCGCAGCGCTTTTGCCGGTCTGCTACAGGAATGTATGATTTAGAATCCCACCATTTTTAGGCTAGAATGATAAAAAGAAAATCTCGTGAGAATAGTTCCTTTTGCAGGAATTCCTCATGAGATTTTTTGATTCTGTTATCCTAAATATGACTCATTTGTTGCATCCGGCAAAGACGCTGCGCTGTTTGCCTAGGATCGCATTTTGCGCAGTTGGGTAACTGCATAATTTTTACAACTTCTCTTCCATTTTGGTTATTTGTCACGCTTGGTTTTTGAAATAAGCGCAAAATGCTGATTGGTTTGTTTGCTCTGCATTTTGTACCACATTGCTGTTTGGGTGCCGCTTTTTTTGCTGCGCAAAAATTGAGACTGCTCGTCTCAAGCTCTGCGGCAGCATTTTCGAGAAATTGCTGCATCAAAAAGCGTTTCTATCTGTGTTTGGTTGCTGGAAATTATTTGAAATTGCCGCATGAGAAAGTTGCTGTTTGGATCTGTCGGGTTAAATTTTGAGGAACCCCTTGCAAAACAAGGCAAAACATGCTATGATAAAGTTGTCTGTTCGACAGACAGCAATTTACCAGAAAAGGAGTATTTTCCCCATGCAGTATGGTTATTTCGATTTAGCAAATAAAGAATATGTCATCACCAAGCCGGACACACCGGCTCCCTGGGCCAATTATCTGGGTTCCCCGGAATATGGCGCTATTATTTCCAATCAGGCTGCCGGATATAGTTTCGTAAAGTCTGGTGCCAATGGAAGAATTTCCCGCTATCGGTTCAATTCCAATATGGCACTTCCCGGACGGTATATCTACCTGCGGGACAATGATACATCTGATTATTGGTCTGCTTCCTGGCAGCCGGTCGGAAAGCCGCTGGACACCTATAAGAGTGAATGCCGCCATGGAACAGCTTACACCATCCTTTCCGCAGAATATGCCGGAATTGCTTCGGAAGTGACGTATTATGTGCCAAACGGCGCAACGCATGAGGTTTGGCGTGCCAAGATTACCAACCGCAGCAATACCGTTCGGCATTTGTCTGCATTTGGATTCGTAGAATTCACCAATGACAACAACTATGAGCAGGATCAAGTGAATTTGCAGTATACCCTCTTCATCACCCGTACCAGCTTTGAGGGCAATAAGATCATTCAGCACATCAATGAAAACAGCGGCAAGGATGCAACCGGTTCCAATCATCTGGAACGGTTCTTCGGTATGGTAGGCGCTCCGGTAACAGCTTATAATGGCAGTTTGGATCATTTTATCGGCCCATACCGCACTTATTCCAACCCCATTGCAGTAGAAACGGGCAAGTGTGACGGCACCATGAATTTCAACGGCAATGCCTGCGGTGCCCTGCAAACAGAACTGACGCTTCAACCGGGTGAAACCAAGGAACTCATCTTCCTCATGGGACAGAAGAACAATCAGGAAGCCACAGAGCTGCTCGCTGCGTATGAACCAGCTGGAAAGGTCGATGCAGAAGTAGAGGAACTCAAGCAGTTCTGGCACAGCAAGCTGGAAAACTTCCAGGTACAGACTCCGTCCGATGCCTTCAATAACATGATCAATGTATGGAATGCCTACCAGTGTTTCATCACCTTTATCTGGTCTCGTGCCGCTTCCTTTGTTTACTGCGGTCTGCGGAATGGATATGGCTATCGGGATACCGTTCAGGATATTCAGGGTATCATCCACCTGGATCCGGAAATGGCTGCCGATAAAATTCGGTTTATGCTGTCTGCACAGGTGGACAACGGCGGTGGGTTGCCGCTGGTCAAGTTTGACCACAATGCCGGCCATGAAAATACCCCGGATGACCCGGAATATGTAAAGGAAACCGGACATCCTTCCTATCGTGCGGACGATGCGCTGTGGCTGTTCCCGACCATTGCAAAGTATGTTGGGGAAAGCGGCAATGAGGCGTTTTACGATGAAGTCATTGTTTATGCAAACGGCGGAGAAGCTTCTGTTTATGACCACTTGAAGAATGCCATTCGCTTCTCCATGGAACGGCTGGGCGATCACAATATGCCGGCTGGTCTGTATGCAGACTGGAACGACTGCCTGCGGCTCGGCAAACGGGGAGAGTCTACCTTTGTTGCGTTCCAGCTGTATTATGCAATGTCTATGATGCGCAAACTGGCAGAGAAGCGGGGCGATGCTGCCTATGTTACCTATCTGGATCAGGTACAGGCAGAGTTGGGCAAGTCCCTGAGCAAGTGCTGGGATGAAGATCGGTTTATTCGTGGGATTCGGGAAGATGGCGTTGTAGTTGGTGCAAAGAAGGATCCGGAAGCTTCTATGTGGCTGAATCCGCAGAGCTGGAGCGTGATTTCCGGATTTGCTTCCGAGGAGCAGGCAAAGACTGCAATGCAGTCTGTTGCAGAAATTTTGGATACACCATATGGTGCCAAACTGCTGGATCCGCCGTATAAGGATCATTATTTTGACGGTGCACGGATGCATATTTTCAATGCAGATACCAAGGAAAATGGCGGTATCTTCTCGCAGTCACAGGGCTGGCTGATTCTGGCAGAATCCCTGATGGGACAGGGCAACGATGCCTTCCGGTACTTTATGGAAAGTGCACCGGCAGCTATGAACGACCGGGCAGAAATTCGTGTGATGGAGCCCTATGTACACGGGCAGTTTACGGAAGCAACGGCTTCTCCGTATGCAGGACGTTCCCACGTGCACTGGCTGACCGGAACAGCTTCCACCGTTATGGTAGGCTGTGTAGAGGGAATCTGTGGAATGCGTCCGGACGAAGATGGACTGCATATTCATCCGGCAATTCCGTCTGATTGGGATGGCTTTACCATGAAGAAGGTGTTCCGCGGCAAGCAGCTGGAGATTACGGTGAAGAATCCGAACCATGTACAGAGCGGTGTTGCATCTTTGACTTTGAATGGCACTGCAATGGAAGGGGATTACATTCCGGCATCCAAGCTGACTGCCTGCAACCAGATCGAATTGGTTTTGGGATAATTTGCAGCAAAGCACGGATGCAACTGGTTCGTATGATTTAGCATTTACGTGTTCTTGATAAAAAGAAAAAATCTCATGAGAAATTCCCATAAAGGGATCCATTCTCATGAGATTTTCTTTTTATTTTGTTCTTTTTTGAAAACATCATATTTTTTTGCGGAGTGCATATAAATAAGGGATAGTAGGGCATGGGGAGCCATGCCCGGCAGCAATGCTTACATCCATTTGGATCATCTGGAAATGGAGGAATGTTTCTATGCAGTCCAATACACCCAAAACACCGGAGGAATATCGGGAAGAACTGATGCGGATTTATCAAAGTCGCCATCCTGCCTCCCCAGAGCCCGCGCCTGCC
>FR899078.1:28902-40616 GCA_000437255.1 Ruminococcus sp. CAG:403 | reverse complement strand
CAACTGTCCGAACGGCGATTTGCCATATATAGAGACGGATGCTTACTGCTCCATCAGTTTTACCATAACAGCCTTCTGTGCATGAAGCCGGTTTTCTGCTTCCTCAAAAATCTCATCTGCATGTGCTTCAAATACCTTCTCTGTAATCTCTTCTTCCCGGTGTGCAGGCAGGCAGTGCAGTACCATTGCATCCGCATGCGCAGCAGCCATAACGGCATCGTTGATCTGGTAGCCAGCAAACGCCTGTTTCCGCTTCTCTGCTTCGCCCTCCTGGCCCATAGACGCCCATACGTCTGTAATGACAACATCTGCATCCTGTGCGGCTTCCAGCGGCTTGTCGGTCATCTGGAAGCGATCTCCGTATGCCTTTGCAAATTCCAGAACCTGCGGATCCGGACGGTAGCCCTCTGGGCAAGCAATATGAAAGGACATACCAACCTTCAAGCATCCTACAATCAGAGAGTTTGCCATATTGTTTCCATCGCCAATAAAGCATACCTTCAAACCATCGAAGCTGCTCTTCACTTCCCGAATGGTCATCAAATCTGCTAAAATCTGGCAGGGGTGACAAAAGTCTGTCAGACCATTGATAATTGGAATGCTGCCGTATTCTGCCAGGTCTTCTACTTCTTTCTGCTCAAAAGTCCGGATCATAATGCCATCCAGATAACGAGACAGTACCCGTGCAGTATCCTGTACCGGTTCTCCGCGGCCAATCTGCAAATCATCTGCGGACAGGAACAACGGGTGACCGCCCAGCTGGTACATACCGGTTTCAAAAGAAACACGAGTCCGAGTAGAAGCCTTCTGGAAAATCATACCCAGAGACTTCCCCTTCAAGCGAGGATGTGGAATGCTGTGCTTCAGCTCATATTTCAGCTGATCTGCCAGATCCAGAATCTCAATGATCTCTTCTCTGCTCAAGTCGAGCATTTTCAATAAATGTTTCATCTGTTTTCTCCTTTATGCGTCTAAAATCGATTGTAAGATCGCCAAACCCTGATCCATTTCTTCATAAGAAATCGTCAGCGGCGGCAAAAGCCGTACCTTATCCTTTGCAGTCAATACCAGCAAGCCCTTCTGCAATGCAGCACTCGCTACATCCGCAGCCTTTTGATTCTTCAGTGCAATTCCGATCATCATGCCAAGACCGCTGACCGATGCAACGCCCTTCATCTTCGAGAGGGCTGCCCGCAAATAGTCTGCTTTTTTCTGCACTTCCTCCAGGAAACCCGGTGCTGTTACTGTTTCCAGAACTGCCAGACCGCCGGCGCAGCAAACCGGATTACCGCCAAAGGTGGAACCATGGCTGCCCTTATCCAGCACTTCGCTGCATTTCTCAGAAGCCAAACAAGCGCCCATCGGCAAACCGCCTGCAATGCCCTTTGCCAGCGTTACTACATCAGCTTTATGACCGAACTGTTCGCCAGCCAGGAACGTGCCTGTTCTGCCAACACCAGTCTGTACTTCGTCGGTGATTACCAAAACATCCTTTTCTGCGCAAAGCTGATAAATGGCATCCACAAAAGCCTGATCCAGCGCATTTACGCCGCCTTCGCCCTGAATGTATTCCAGCATCACGGCACAAACCGTGTCGTCCAGCTTCTGCTGCAAATCTGCAATGTCATTGGTTTCCACAATGCGGAATCCTTCCACAAACGGGAAGAAATAATTGTGGAATACATCCTGCCCAGTTGCAGAAAGGGTGCAAAGTGTTCTACCATGGAAGGAGTTCCGCAGTGTCAGAATGGTGCTTCTTCCCTTGCCATACCGGTCAAAACTATATTTACGCGCCAATTTGATGGCGCATTCATTGGCTTCTGCACCGCTGTTGCAGAAAAACACTTTGCTGTAGCCAGTGACCTGACAGAGCTTCTGTGCAAATTCTGCCTGTACCTTGGTATAATACAGGTTAGACGTATGCTGCAAGGTACGAGCCTGCTTGCAGACAGCCTCTACCCAAGCCGGGTTGCAGTATCCCAGTGAATTGGTGCCAATGCCGCTGCCGAAGTCAATATACTTAGTTCCGTCTTCGCCCTGGCAGGCTTCTCCAGCGCCCTGTTCCAAAGTAACCGGAAACCGTCCATAGGTTCCCATTACCGATTGATTGAGTTGTTCTTGTGTGGTCAACGTGGACTCCTCCTTTTCTTACCGGAATTGTGTACCAATGCCCTCATTGGACAGTGTTTCAATTAAAATGGAATGCGGAATGCGTCCGTCAATGATGGCGGTTTTCTTCACGCCTCTTCGAACCGCTTCCACGCAGCATTCAATTTTCGGAATCATGCCGCCGGAAATAATTCCCTTTCGTTTGAGGAACGGCACTTCGCTGACATTGACATACGGAATCAAGGTAGAAGGATCGTCCTTATCCCGCAGCAATCCGGCAATATCCGTCATCAAAATCAAGTTTTCTGCCTTCAGCTGTGCTGCAATCCGAGCGGCAGCGGTATCCGCATTGATGTTATAGGTCTGTCCGAATTCATCCGAAGCAACCGTTGCAATAACCGGAATGTATCCATCAGCAAGTGCGTCCAGAATTGGCTTTTCATTGACCTTGACAATGTCTCCGACAAAGCCCAGATCTTCCCCATTGGGGCCGACTTTGCGTTCTGCACGCAGCATATCCCCATCAATACCGCACAGTCCAACTGCATTTCCCTTGCTGCGGCTGAGCAGATTGACCAGTTCCTTGTTGACCTTTCCTGCCAGTACCATCTTGACAACATCTACGGTGTCCTGATCGGTATAGCGCAGTCCGCCGATGAAGCGGCTTTCAATTTGCAGCTTCTTCAACATTTCGCTGATCTCCGGGCCGCCGCCGTGTACCAGCACCACTTTTACGCCAACCAGAGACAGCAGGACAATATCATTCATAACCGCCTGCTTCAGTTTTTCGTTGGTCATAGCATTTCCGCCGTACTTTACGACGACAATTTTATCGTTATATTTTTGAATATAGGGCAGTGCATCTACCAGCACTTGTGCCCGTATCTGATTGGAAATTGGTTCCATTTTCCTTTGCATCCTTTCCCCATTAGGAGCGGTAATCCCCGTTGATTTTTACATAGTTATAAGTCAGATCGCAGCCCCAGGCAATTGCTTTTCCTTCGCCGTCGCCAATGGAAATGAGAACCTGAATCTCCTCTGCTGCCAGCACCTTCTTGGCAGTTTCCTCGGAGAAGTCTACGCCTGCTCCGTTTTCGCAAACATGAATGCGTCCGAACTCAGAAGCCAGATCGACCGAAACAGCATCCATCGGGAAAGAAGCATCCGCATAGCCAATGGCACACAGAATCCGTCCCCAGTTTGCATCTTCGCCAAACATTGCTGCCTTAAACAGGCTGGAGGTAATGACAGACTTGGCGATGCAAGCAGCCGTTTCCTCCTGATCCGCACCGCTGCATACACAGGTAATCAGCTTGGTGGCACCTTCGCCGTCCCGTGCCATCATCCGAGCCAGATTCATCAAAACTGCATACAACGCATTTTTCAGCGTTTCAAACGCTTCATTTTCCTTGTTCACGCAAGGATTTCCAGCAGCACCGTTTGCCAACACCACAACCATGTCATTGGTGGAGGTATCGCCGTCTACGCTGACACGGTTCAGCGTCACCCGTACCACATCCCGCAGTGCACGCTGCAACAGCTCCTGGCTAACCGCAGCATCCGTGGTCAGGAAAGTCAAGGTCGTTGCCATGTTGGGATGAATCATTCCGCTGCCCTTGAGCATGCCGCCCAGCTTGCAGGTGGTACCGCCCAGCTGGAATTCTACCGCCACTTCCTTCGGCATCGTATCCGTGGTCATAATGGCTTCAACTGCTGCGGTGTTGCCCGTTGCAGAAAGTCCCTTGCAAAGCGCCGGAATACCATCTGCAATCGGTTCTATGGGAAGCGGCTGTCCAATGACACCAGTAGAAGCTACCAGCACATCCTCCTCCGGCAACCCCAGTTCCTTTGCAGCCAGCCGACACATTTCCTGTGCCTTTTCTGCACCGTCTGCATTGCAGGTATTGGCGTTGACAGAATTGATGATAACAGCCTGTGCCATTCCGTTTTTCAGGTGCTCCTTGGTAACTGTAAGCGGTGCACCCTTCACCTTATTGGTGGTATACATGGCAGCTGCCGTACAGCGTGTATCTGCCAGAATCAGAGCCAGATCCTTTTTCATGGTTTTCGGCTGTTCTGCTGCATCTTCCACCGGAGCGGTCAGCGCTTTCTTTGCCAGACCGCAGTGAATGCCGTTTGCCTGAAACCCTTTTGCAGCACAAACGCCGCCCTCACAAAATGAAAATCCTTCAATTGCAATTTTTTTCATTTTTCATTTCTCCTATTCCAAACCAGTGGCTTCATCCAGCCCCAGCATCAGATTCATACACTGCACGGCTGCGCCCGATGCACCTTTTCCCAGGTTATCCAAACGGGAGCAAAGCAGAATTTGCTGATCGTCTCCAAACACAAACAGTTCCATCCGGTTGGTATCCCGCAAATCATTGCAGCTCAACTTAAAGGCAGCCATCTGGCTCTGTTCCAAGAGCGGCTGTACCGAAACAAAGTGGGCATCTGCATAGTGCTGTGCAAACATAGCATGCACCTGCTCCAGCGTGTAAGAACGTCCGGCAATCTGCGCCTGAATCGGCACACAAACTACCATTCCGTTGAAGAAGTCATCTACAATCGGGGTAAACATTGGCTTTCTGGTCAAGCCAGAAATTTTTTGCATCTCCGGCAAATGCTTATGGGTATTGGCCAGCCCATAAAACCGTGGGCTGAACAATTCCGGTGCACGATCCGGCGATTCCATCTCTGCAATCATTTTTTTGCCGCCGCCGCTGTAACCGGACATCGCAAAGCACTGCACCGGATAATCTGCCGGCAGCAGACCAGACTGCACCATCGGATAGACCAGGGAAGCAAATCCACTGGCATAGCAGCCCGGTACCGCAACTCGCTTAGAAGTGCGGATCTTTTCCCGATGCGCTGCGGACAGCTCCGGAAAACCATACGCCCAATCCGGATTGGTACGATGTGCGGTAGAAGCATCGATGATTTTCACATCTGGATTTTCCACCAGAGACACCGCTTCTCTTGCTGCTGCGTCCGGCAGGCAGAGAAAGGTAATATCACTTTGATTGATGTATTTTTTCCGTTCCTGCGGATCCTTTCGCTTTTCCGGATCAATCTGCATCAGTTCAATATCGGTTCGGTTTGCAAAACGCTCTAAAATCCGCAGACCGGTTGTTCCTTCTTGTCCATCAATAAATACATGCACTGCCATCCAGCAGCCCTCCCATTATTCTCTTGGACACTTCCACACACTGAACGTACAGGTACCAACCACGACCAACACAGCCCAAATCCGAGACAGGGTCATGCCGCGTTCCAGGCAAAAACCAATCGTAACCTCGCCCAGAATCCAAATCAGTACCGCCAGCACACAAAGTGCCACAATAAATTTCAATTGCCGTTTTTTCATACGGCTTCTATGCCAAGCAGCACTTTCGCTGCTGCAATTTGTTTTGCAACAGCTTCCGGAGAAGGTCCGCCCTGTGAAATTCTGCCCTTGACACAGGTTTCCAGACTAATTGCCGTATAAACATCCTCAGTAAACAGCGGAGACAGCTCCTGGAAGCTTTCCAGCGGCAGCGTTTCCAATGTTTTGCCTTCCTGGATGCAGCGTGCCACCAAGGTACCGGAAATCTTATACGCATCCCGGAACGGCATGCCCTTCTTAACCAGATAATCGGCACAGTCTGTTGCATTGATAAAGCCCTTTGCCGCAGCAGCCCGCATATTTTCCGTGCAAACCCGCATGGTTTCCACCATCGGAATGCAAGTACCAATACACAGCTTTACGGTATCCACTGCATCAAAGATGGCCTCCTTATCCTCCTGCATATCCTTGTTATACGCAAGCGGCAGACCCTTCATCATGGTCAGCAAGGTGTTCAAGTCCCCATAAACTCGTGCTGTCTTTCCACGAATCAGCTCCGTAATATCCGGATTCTTCTTCTGCGGCATAATGGAGGAGCCGGTTGCATAGGCATCATCCAGTTCAATGAACTTGAATTCCCAAGAACACCAGAGAATGATTTCCTCGGAAAAACGAGACAGATGCATCATAATGATCGAAATGGCATTTGCCAGTTCGATGCAGTAATCCCGGTCAGAAACGCCATCTAAGCTATTTGCCATCGGTGCATCAAAGCCCAGCAGCGCAGCAGTCTGTTCCCGGTTGATGGGGTAAGTTGTGCCTGCCAGCGCACCGCTGCCCAGCGGGCATACATTCATACGTTTGTTGGTGTCGTCCAGTCTGCCCAGATCCCGCAGCAGCATCTGCACATATGCCATCAAATGATGGGCAAATGTAACCGGCTGTGCACGCTGTAAATGCGTATAACCCGGCATAACTGTTTCGGTATGCTGTTCCGCCAGCTGCACCAATACCACTGCCAGACGATGTACCAGGGTACGAATTTCTGCAATTTCATCCCGCAGATATAATCTCAAATCCAATGCAACCTGATCGTTTCTGGAACGAGAGGTATGCAGCCGTTTGCCGACTGCGCCATAGCGCTTGGTCAACTCTGCTTCGATAAACATATGGATATCTTCTGCTGTCGGATCCAGTTCCAGCGCACCGCTTTCCAGATCGGCAAGAATCTCCTTCAAGCCTTTGATGATGGTGCTGCTGTCTTCCTTGGTAATAATGCCGCAGTCTCCCAGCATGGTGGCATGTGCAATGCTGCCCTGAATATCCTGCCGATACATTCTTGCATCAAACGCAATGGAGGAATTGAACGCATTGACCGTCTCATCAATTTCCTTGGAGAATCTGCCCGCCCACATTTTTGCCATTGTTAAGCTCCCTTCTCTTGTCAATCACACCGCAGCCATGCAGATTGAGAAAAAAAGGCGGCAAAAGCGCCGCCTGATTCTGCATGGTTTCCAATTAAAAAATCGCATGCCGGAGCCGCAGACGACTCCGGATACGCAAATCATACTTGTTCTTACTTGCCACGCTTCTGTTCCAGCTTAGCCTTTACATGAATCGGCAGACCGAACAGATTGATGAAGCCTTCTGCATCCTTCTGGTTGTAAACATCTTCTGCATCAAAGGTTGCAACTTCTTCATCATACAGGGTGTACGGAGAAGTAACACCAGCATTGATGATATTGCCCTTATACAGCTTCAGCTTTACATCACCAGTAACAGTCTTCTGGGTTTCATCTACGAAAGCAGTCAGAGCTTCCCGCAGCGGTGTATACCACTGACCATTGTAAACGATATCTGCAAACTTAATGCTCAGATACTGCTTCACTCTTGCCGTTTCCTTATCCAGTGTAATGGTTTCCAGAACATCATGTGCATGGTACAAAATTGCACCACCCGGTGTTTCATAAACGCCTCTGGACTTCATACCAACCAGACGGTTTTCTACCAGGTCAGCCAGACCAATTCCGTTTTCGCCGCCCAGCTTGTTCAGGGTTTCTACCAATTCCACAGCACCCAGTTCTTTGCCATCGATTGCAGTCGGGATACCCTTTTCAAAGTGAATGGTTACATAAGTCGGCTGATCCGGAGCTTGCAGCGGAGAAACGCCCAGTTCCAGGAAGCCTTCCTTTTCATACTGCGGCTCATTTGCCGGATCTTCCAGATCCAGACCTTCGTGAGACAGGTGCCACAGGTTCTTATCCTTGGAGTAGTTGGTTTCCCGGTTAATCTTCAGCGGAATATTGTGTGCTTCTGCATAATCAATTTCCTCATCCCGGCTTTTGATGCTCCATTCTCTCCAAGGAGCAATGATCTTCATATCCGGTGCATATGCCTTAATGGCCAGCTCAAACCGAACCTGGTCGTTGCCCTTACCGGTTGCGCCATGGCAAATTGCATCTGCGCCCTCTTCCAGCGCAATTCTTGCGAGTTCTTTTCCGATGATCGGACGTGCAAAAGAAGTACCCAGCAGGTAACGGTTTTCATAAACAGCACCAGCCTGTACAGTCGGGAAGATATAATCTTCTACAAAAGTTTTCTTCAAATCCAGAACGATCAGCTTGGAAGCACCGGTCTTAATTGCCTTTTCTTCCAGGCCATCCAGCTCGGTTCCCTGTCCAACGTCAGCAGAAACTGCGATAACTTCACAATTATTATAATTTTCCTTCAGCCACGGAATAATAATAGAAGTATCCAAGCCGCCGGAATATGCCAGTACAACTTTTTTAATTTCTTTTGCCATAATAAACGTCCTCCATATTGCAATGTAAATCCGGATCTTCCATTCAATCCGGCGAGCATCAACTTGCACTCTATCCATAATTATACACGGAAATTTGGAAATGTCAAGAGGGTTTGCATAACTATGCAAAAATATTTTTTTATTTGTCATTTTCGCCTGATATTATGCAATATTATAGTATAATTATCCGATTTTTATGCATATATACAAAAAGCTGCTGCCGAACCATTCTTTTTGTCCAGCAGCAGCAAAACGAATCCAGCGTACACGGCATCTATGCCGCTTATTCTGCATCCTTTTTTTCTGTTTTTTCATAAACTGCAAGGATTTCTCCCACATATTGTTTATGCATGGGATCCTTTTCATACCAACGGGAATAGACAGCCGGATCCGTAAAAGCATCCTGTTCCATCATGCATGCATACCGCTTTTTGCAAATGAAAACAAGTTCTGCTTCTTCAAATGCTGTTGTTCCGTCCAGTTCGATGGGTGTCAAGCCGGTTTCCGCTGCTTTGTCGCAGTCTCTGCCGGAATGACTTCCACAAAACTGTAAGGCAGGTTTCTTGCTTTCCGGGAAGAAACAAATGGAAAACAATTCCTGTTCCTCCATAAATTGATACGTATAACGATTGGTTCGCACCACACACTGAAAAGAGGGTGCGCCCCAAATGACACCCATTGCGCCCCAAGAGGCGGTCATGGTATTATAATGCTCTGGAGTTCCTGCGGTCAGCAGGTACCATTGATTGCCAATCATTGTAAAGGGATTGCCCTGAAATTGTGACGGGTCTTTTTTCTGAAAACACATACCGATTCCTCCTATTTGATTGCAAACTGCAAATCGATCTGCCAAGTCCATTTTCATGCATTCCTGCATAGCAGCTGGTTTCTATATTATAGCATACAACCGCATTTTATGCAAGTCTGAGAAAATGGTTCCAGCAGAGATAAATCCGCTGTGTAAACATCCCCTAGTTTATGCGTGCCGCCGTTTGCTGCTGTTGCTGCGATATTGCAGGCGCAGCTTATCGGTAATCAACGCAATGAATTCGGAATTGGTCGGCTTCCCCTTGCAGGTATTCACCGTATATCCAAAGAATGAATTCAGGGTATCCAGGTTTCCACGATCCCATGCAATTTCAATTGCATGCCGAATGGCACGCTCAACACGGGATGCGGTGGTATCAAACTGCCGTGCCACTTCCGGATACAGCATCTTGGTGACGCTCTCCAAAAGTTCCTGGTTATCAATCGAAGCCAGAATAGCAGCTCGCAGGTAATGATATCCTTTGATATGTGCCGGTACACCAAGCTGATGAATGATCTCGGTGACAACGACCTCTAAATTTTCCTTACCGGGCTGTTCGGTTCCCTTCGGCTCTCCGTCCACCAATCGCAAAATCCGCTGTCCCATCATATCGATGTCAAAAGGTTTTAACATAAAATACGATGCGCCGTTCTCCATTACTTGTCTCTCTATGAAGGAGTTATCGTAGGCGGATGTAACGATAAAGGCAGGCTGCTTACAGTCGGATGTCTGAACCTTCTTCATGAGTTCTATGGCATCCATGTGGGGCAAAATGGCATCCATAACGACAACGTCCGGTGCGTCATTGCGGATTGCATCCAGCAATGCTTTCCCATCCTTCCGTCTTGTGATGACATAAAGCCCCATTGATCGAAGTGCACTGGCGCAGGCAATTCCATATTCTGCGCTGTCATCTCCAATCAGAACTTTAATTTTGTTGTCCATGTTGAACCTCCTTATCTTTTGTATAAATTTATTTTAACATACTGTTTGTCATCACGCAATAGGATAGATACACGATCTTTGTCGAAATTTGTCGAATCTCAGGAAAAAGATTAAGCTTTTTTCGCATTCTGCCCATCCAGCTGTTTGCTCCATGAAATTTGTGCTTTTTTACAAGATCAGGCACAACATTTTGTGGTTTCTCGATCATTTACAGAAATAACAAGAAACAATAAAAAGAATTATTCATAGTTATATTTGAAAATTGACCATTTGTATCAATATTGAAGAAAGAATTTACCGAAACGGCAACTTCTTGTAACTTTTTTTATTCATTGAATATCTATATATCACAAGCTGCCTGCAAGATTTCTGCCCATTCCAGGATATTCGTTAAAAATTTGCTGCGCTGACGAATTTTGCATTCCAAATGGGCATAGGCACAACCAATAAAATTTCTGAAATTTTGCTTTCATAAACACCGTTTCTTTCGCCAATAGTAATACCATACTCCATCAATGAGAAAGAAGGTTCCACCAATCATGCGAAAATGGATACAACGCACTGCCGCAATCCTAGCTGCTGCGGTCATTCAACTTTATGCTGCTGTCGGATATTATGCCCGGGAACTGCCCGATCATTACTATGTCGGCGAACAGCAATCCTTACAGGTTTCCACCGCCCTGCACATTGCAGCGCAGGAACAGCCAACTGCCGCACAAACACTTTTTTCTGAAACAGGAAACGAAGCGCAGACAGTCTCTCTGAATCTATTCGGCTTCATTCCCATCAAAGAGGTAGAAGTCGAATCCATCCGCACCCCCATGCTGGTTCCATGCGGTCAGCCATTCGGCATCAAAATGCTGATGGATGGCGTCATGATTGTAAAGGAAAGCGGTGTGCAGACGGAAACCGGTGTTTGCTGCCCGGCGGCTGATGCCGGCTTGCAGGAAGGCGATATTCTGCACAGTGTCAACGGCACTGCCATCTCCAGCAATCAAGCGCTGCGGGAACAAATTTTGCAGTCCAATGGGCAGGCGCTGACCATTGCCTATACCCGCAACAACACCCCTTACACCACCACACTGCAACCGGTTGCTTCTGCGGCAGACGGCTCCTACACCGCAGGCATCTGGGTGCGAGACAGCACAGCCGGAATCGGAACACTCACCTTCTACAATCCGGAAACCAATGCATTCGGCGGATTGGGCCACCCCATTTGTGACAGTGACACCGGTGAATTGATGCCGCTTTCCAGCGGAGAAGCCAGTCCCGTACAAATTGAACACATTATAAAAGGCAAAGAAGGCACACCGGGCATGCTGCAAGGAACTTTTTCCAATGCGCCGGCGCTGGGCACCCTGCTCTGCAACAACAGCTGCGGCATTTTTGGTACGCTTTCCGGGGACTGCCCCTCGCAAACAGAAGCAGTCCCCATGGGATTCAAGCAGGAAATTGAAACCGGAGCGGCAGAAATTCTCTGCACCTTATCCGGCACGCAACCCAAACGCTACAGCATCTCCATCGAGGAAATCAACTTGCAGGATTCCGGCACCCAGAACATGGTGATTCGGGTAACCGATCCTGAACTGCTGCGGGAAACCGGCGGCATTGTGCAGGGCATGAGCGGCAGCCCCATTCTGCAAAATGGCAAACTCATTGGGGCTGTGACGCATGTATTTGTAGATGATCCCACCTGTGGATATGCCATTTTCTGCGAAAACATG
>FR899078.1:24562-28871 GCA_000437255.1 Ruminococcus sp. CAG:403 | reverse complement strand
CGGCGGTGCCGGTGCGGAATCTGAAACGCCGCTAAAATAAAAAATAGCCTCATAGCACGTGCACGCTGCACCGCTGTGAGGCATTTTTCATTTCTTTTCTTGTTATCTGTTTTCGTCGCTGAAGCCGCTTTCTACCAGATCAACCAGTGCATTGACTGCAACCTGTTCGTCAGAACCATCGGCAATAATCTTAATCTGTGTGCCGCCAACGATTCCCAAAGACAGAATACCCAGCAGGCTCTTTGCATTTACTCGGCGTTCTTCCTTTTCAATCCAAATAGAAGCTTTGAACTCATTTGCTTTCTGAATAAAGAAGGTGGCCGGTCTTGCGTGCAGACCAACCTGATTCTGAACTACGACATCTTTTACGTACATACAAAACTCTCCCATCATTAAAAGTTGTTCTTATAGTGGATCGCCATTTTCTCTTACCATCCCATATTATACAAGCTTTTTGCAAAATCGTCAACGTGCAAAATGCTAAAAATGACCGGTTTTCAAGAATTTTCTACCAGTTGACCCATTCCGGCAAAAATATTCAGCTGTTGTTTGTGGATATTCACAACAAATTTTATGCTTATCATGTCACACAATTTTCAACAAAACATTTTGTTAAAGGTTACCAAAACATTTTGCTATTCTTTATCCAAATAGGCAGCATATAGATCAGGGCGCTGTTCCTTTGTGACTTGAAGACTTTGTGAAAAACGCCAATCTGCAATGTTTTTATGATGCCCGGACAACAACACCGGCGGGACGGCTAAATCATGCCAAACCTCTGGGCGGGTATACTGCGGGTACTCCAGCAGCCCATGAAAGTGACTTTCCTCTTCAAAGCAAACAGCAGCCGGCAAAACACCGGGGCACATCCGTGCAACGGCATCCGTCAAAACCAGCGCCGGAAGTTCTCCGCCGGTCAGAACATAATCGCCGATGGAGATCTCCTCATCTATCATGGTGTCCAAAATTCGCTGATCGATACCCTCATAATGCCCGCAAAGCAAAAAAAGATCGGATTTCTGAGAAAGTTCCAGTGCCTTTTGCTGCGTCAGCACCGTCCCCTTCGGGGACATATATATACTATGCGGTTTGGTGCCGATTTGCGTACAGACAGCCTCGTAGCACCGATAGATCGGATCCGCCTGCATGACCATGCCACGTCCGCCGCCATATGGAATATCGTCTACTCGGCGATGCTTATCCAGCGTATAATCCCGAATGTTCCAGCAAGTTACTTCCAAATGCCCCTGCTTCCGTGCACGGCCGATGATGCTTTCCGAAAGCACTGCTTCACAGAGTTCCGGGAATAAAGTTGCTATGTTAATTCGCATCCAGCAAGCCCTCCAACGGACGGATCCGCATGGTTCCTGCTTCCAGATTGGTTTCTATAATCACATCCGGAATGGCAGGAATCAGAATGGTTCGCTCGGTACCGGTAACTTCATACACATCATTGGCTCCCGTTTGCAGAACATCAGTCAGTTCTCCGTACACTTCCCCGGAATCCGCATCCAGCACCGAAAGCCCAATCAAATCCTGAATGAAGTAAACGCCTTCCTCCAGTTCCACATCGTCCCGATGCATATATAAAATCTGCCCCCGCAGGCGTTCCGCCTGTTCTGGTGTGGTAACACCTTCCAGCCGCAGAATGACCATCTGCTTCATCACACGGGCTGCTGCAATTTGCACGGGCTGATGGTCTTTTCCCAAATAGAGCTGCTCAAACTCACACAAAAAAGCCGGATCATCGCACCAAGGCATGACCTTCACATCGCCACGCAAACCATGTATGTTGACAATTTTTCCAATCTCCAGATATTGTTTTTCCATCAGACTGCAACTCCTCCTCTTATAGAAAACAGGCGAACCATGCAAGCATGTCCCCACAAAAACAAGTCGCCAATGAAAACAACTGTTTGATGAGAACAGGCTCTATCGTCCGCCTGTCTTCTATGGTGTGCTCGGTTTGCTGAAAGGGGCAGCAACCATTTTGACACCATTTCCTGTATGTTCTCTCTATCTATTACAGGGAAAACTCGCTTTACGGCTGGTGCAATGCAGCTGCAAAAACGAGCTCCTATTAAAAATCAGGTTTATTCGAGCATCTTTATTTCATCCAATCCTATTGCACCGAAATGCCCATGAAACTGATTTCTAATCGATTTCTACTGCAACCTTCTGATTGCTTCGAATCGCAGCGGCACGCATAATGGTACGAATGGCCTTTGCAATTCTGCCCTGCTTGCCGATGACTCTTCCCATATCCTCTGCCGCAACATGCAGATGATAGACGATTACGTCCTCCTCATTGGGTTCATCCACGGTAACGGTAATAGAAGCGGGATCTTCTACCAAACCAGAAACGATTGTCTTCAATAAAGCTTCCATCTGTTTTCCTCCTCAAAAGGACCCGGCATTGGAATCGAGACGGGTTCCATGCGGAACAAGCCTCGTCCTGCGCCAGTGCGGCTACTTAGAGCACGCCCTCTTTTTTCAGAATGCTTTTTACCGTATCAGTCGGCTGTGCACCATTTGCGATCCACTTCTGTGCCTTTTCCTTATCTACGGTTACAACAGACGGTTCCTTTGTCGGATCAAAGTAACCAATCTCCTCGATGAAACGGCCATCTCTCGGATATCTGCCGTCAGCAACAACAATACGATAGAACGGAGCCTTCTTTGCACCCATTCTTCTCAGTCTGATCTTTACTGCCATGTTCTTTCACCTCCGTTGCATAAACTGGAGCAGCGCTGCCTTTGCAGCACAACTTCCTATCTATTCCATGCAATTACTTGCACAAAACGCTTATTTCTTTGGCATCATCTTGGAAAGCTCTTCCATGCTCATGCCGGCAAGCTGTTTTCTTGCCATACGACCCATACGGCCTTTTTTGCCTTTTCCGCCGCCAAACTGTTTCATCATTTTCTGCATCTGATCAAACTGCTTGAGCAGCCGGTTCACATCTTCCACTTTGGTGCCGCTTCCGGCAGCAATTCTTCGCTTACGGGAAGGATTGATAATCGACGGCTTTGCACGTTCTTTTGGTGTCATGGAAGTAATCATTGCTTCAATGCGCACGAACTGCTTATCATCCAGATCGATATCCTTCAGCTTATCGCCAACACCTGGCAGCATACCAATAATGGATTTTAAGGAACCCATCTTTTTAATCTGTGCCAGCTGATCGAGCAGATCATTCATATCGAATTGATTGCTTTCCAGCTTCTTGGCCAGCTTTTCTGCATCCTTTTGATTGACAGTACTTTCCGCCTTTTCAATCAGCGTCAGCACATCACCCATTCCCAGAATTCGGGATGCCATTCGTTCCGGGTGGAACTGTTCAAACTCATCCAGCTTTTCGCCCATACCGACGAACTTAATCGGTTTTCCAGTTACTGCCAGTACAGAAAGTGCCGCACCGCCTCTGGTATCGGAATCCAACTTTGACATCAAGACACTGTCAATTCCAATTGCATCATCAAATGCTTTTGCGACATTGACGGCATCCTGTCCCGTCATCGCATCGACTACCAGCATAATCTCATTGGGGTGAGTCAGTTCCTTCAAGTCTTTCAGTTCATCCATCAATGCTTCATCAATATGAAGCCGTCCGGCAGTATCCAGAATGACGACATCATTGCCGTGATCCTTGGCAAACTTGAGCGCTTCCTTTGCAATAATCTGCGGTGCAATCTGTCCCATTTCGAACACCTTCACACCGGCACGCTCACCGACCACCTGCAACTGATTGATTGCGGCCGGACGATAGACGTCACAGGCAACCAACAGTGGATAGTGCCCTTGCTTTTTCAGATACTTTGCCAGTTTTGCTGCATGCGTAGTTTTACCGGAACCTTGCAGCCCACACATCATCATAACGCAGGGCGGCTTGGACGGAAACTGAATTCTTGCATTTTCCTCGCCCATCAGCTTGCACAATTCTTCATGTACAATCTTAATCACCTGCTGGGCAGGCGTTAAGCTGCTGAGCACTTCCTCTCCCACAGCACGCTGGGATACATTTGCCACAAAGTCCTTTACCACTTTATAGCTGACATCGGCTTCCAGCAATGCCATCCGCACTTCCCGCATGGCTTCCTTTACATCCGATTCGGTCAACTTTCCATGGGACTTCAACTTCTTAAAGACGGTATTCAGCTTATCAGAAAGTCCTTCAAATGCCATATGCTGTAGCCTCCTTTTTATGAAATGCAGTCTGCTGCTTCCGGTTCCAGATCCTCTGTCCAGAAGAGCAGTTGCTTGCCATCCTGTACGAGCGCCTGCCCCGCTGCACATTGCTGCCGTACC
>FR899078.1:0-24544 GCA_000437255.1 Ruminococcus sp. CAG:403 | reverse complement strand
ACATTGCTGCCGTACCAAATCCGGCTGCTCTGCCGCTTGGGCAATGGTTTGCAGCGCCGCTGCAATTGCTTCATACTGTTCCCGCAATGCGGTCATGCGTGCTGCAACATGCAGATGCGCTTCCATGTCATATAGAATCTGTTCGCTGCGCTTGACGCTGTCCCGCACAGCCTGACGGGAAATGCCAATGATCTGCGCGATCTCGCCCAGAGACAAATCCTCATCATAATAAAGCTGGATCATCTGCCGCTGCCGATCCGTCAGCAAGGTGCCGTAACAATCCAGCAAAAGCACCAATTTTAAATCTTTTGCCATGTTCCGCCTCCTGCCGGCTTGCTGTAAAGGCAAACTGCTTTACAAGTATACCGTATCTTCTAGCGTTTGTCAAGTCCTTTTTTCAATTTTTTTGAAAAATTGGAAGTTATTCATAAAAATCAATATAGTTCGCATCGACCCAACCGTAATAATCGCCATCGTCGCTGTCCCAAAGCTCATACCACTGCACACCATATGCCGTGCAAGTATTCTTGGCAGTTACATGCCAGGTATCCCCCAGGCTGTCTCTGACAGTCGAATAGGCACCGCCCTCACAAACATAGGACGTAGTATAGCCTGACACCACACCACCGTGGCAGTTCAGCTGTCCCTGCCGATCGTTCACCTTTTGTACCGATGTGCTGGCAGAATGCCTTTTCGTATCCGGAAGCGCTGCCTGTGTCAGCTTCGACTGCGTATTGCTGCCGCCGACCGGCGTCGCATCCGAAAGCGGATAACTCTGTAAGCTCGTGCCGTAGTTTGTATATTCTACTACATTATCCTGTTCCAGTACTGTTGTAGTCTGAATGGTCCAGCTGCCATGTTTTTGCACCATGTCAACCTTAAGAACAACCTGATATCCCATATGGCAATACATGCTGTACAACGATCCATTTTTCTCACTCAATCCCATATGTCCGCCGTCAATCTCACCAACTTGTTCAGCTTCCGTACCGGCGTCATTCAAGGTGTAGATGCGAAGAACAGCATCCGCCTCACAAGTGCCAATGTGAACCAACAACTCCCGCACACCATCTTGATTGATATCATATAGGTAATACAAATCATACAGCAAACTAGTATCATAGTTTTGATCGGCTTCTATTTGCGTTTCCTGTAAAACAGATGCATAGACCGACTCATCCCCTGTTCTCTTTTGCGGGGCTTCTGTTGTAGCTGGCTCGGTAGCAGCAGTGGTCTTCGTCGTCGTCTGCTTGTTTTTCTTTTCTGTTGTCTGTTCTTTTGTTTGCTTTGTCCGTTCCGTCGTCAGCTCAGTCACCGTGGTTTCCATGGCAGCTTTCTTTTTCGCAGAATGATCTGCGTCATTATCCTTTGGCGCAAGCACCAAAAAGTAGATTAGTCCGGCTGCGGCAAGCAACAGCACACAGGCACAGGAAATTCCAGCAATCCAAGCAGTTTTTCGGCTCCGCTTTTCTGGAACTGCCATTTCCTGCGGCATCTGCATCGAAGTCCCCACATTTTCCTCCGGGAAAGGTGATACAAACGGATTGGTATCATTTTGCATGGATGCCCCACACTTGGGACAAAACCGACTGCCATCCTGCAATGGATTCCCACATTTTTTACAAAACATACTGCATACCCCTTTTCTGTATTTTTGACAGAAATATCCTATTTTCCTTATTATACCATAGGAACCAGGCGATTGCAAGATAACAAAAAACGTCTTCCAAAAAATGGAAGACGTTTTCTTATTCTATGGTCGAGGTGACAAGATTCGAACTTGCGGCCCCTACGTCCCGAACGTAGTGCTCTACCAAACTGAGCCACACCTCGTACAGCTTTTATATTATAGCACAGATTTTGTGGTTTGTAAAGCACTTTTTCGATTTTTTTGTTTTTTAATGCAAAATGTAAAATCCACTTTAAAAAGAAAAGTTGCTGCGCGGAAAATACCGCGCAGCAACCCAATTGCAAAAAAGAAAAAACACAGTAAGCATTCTATCAAGCATGCCGAGCCGCACGAAATGCCAGGAAGCCATACGCAGGAATAGCGGTCGTTTGCTCCCCGTACAGCTGTTTCTGAACCGTATAGGCAGCAAATGCCGGATCTTCCAGAGAAACTGCCTGTTCCGTATTGCTGCGGTTGAGCAGAATCAGTACGCTGTCTCCCGTCTCCGGATCCCAACGAGAAAAGCCCAGTACATCCTGCTGCATCAGCAAAAATTCCATCTTTCCACGTGCAAAAGCCGGCTGATCTGCACGCAGGTGACACAAAGTCTTAGTGTATTGCAGCAAATCCTGATCCTCATGTCCCCACGGATAGCAGCGACGGTTAAACGGATCTTTCCAACCCTGCAAACCAGCCTCGTCTCCATAATAAATGCTGGGAACACCTGGCAGGAAGAATTGCAGTACCATTGCAGCCTTCAGCATGGCCTTACCCCGACCATATTCTTCCGATGTCAGTTCATGGCACGCCATCCAATCCTTGCTCTTATCGTCGCAACTCTCTCCGCCAAAACGGTTGATCGCACGTTCAATATCATGCGTAGAAACAAAGTTCATCAAGACATCCACCGTACACTTCGGATAGTTCTCCAAAATAGTAGTAATCCAAAGCTGGAACTGCTGCGGAGAAGCTCCCTTGATATAGTTGATGATGGCTTCCCGGAATGGGTAGTTCATCACGCTGTCTAGCTGATTGCCCAGCAAGTACCGTCGCTTTACGCCGTAGCTTTCCTTGTTGGAAGCATCCTCCCAGACTTCGCCGATGACAATTTTTTCCTTGCCGTGCTTTTTTACGCATTTATTCAGACGATCCAGGAACTCATCTGGCAACTCATCTGCTACATCCAAGCGGTAGCCAGCTGCACCCAGGCTGATCCAGTAATCCAACACACCGTCGTCTCCGCAGATGTACTGCGTATAATCCGGGTTGTTTTCGTTGACATCCGGCAGGGTATCAATACCCCACCATGCTTCATATTCTTTATTTCCCCAGAAATGGTACCAGCTGTAATACGGGCTCTTCTCTGACTGGTAAGCGCCCAGTGTCGGATACCGATTGAATTTATTAAAGTAGATGCTGTCAGCGCCAGTGTGCGAGAACACGCCATCCAGAATCACAGAAATGCCACACTTCTTGGCATCGGCGCAAAGCTGCTGGAAGTCCTCATTGGTGCCGAGCAGCGGATCCACATTCCGATAATTTGCCGTATTATACCGATGGTTTTCGTGGGACTCAAAAATCGGATTCAAATAGATACAGGTGACACCCAAATCCTGCAAATAATCCAACTTGCTGCGGATGCCCTCCAGGTCGCCGCCGAAGTAGTCGTTGTTCCAAACGTGACCATTTGCATCCGGCTTATAATAGGGCAGTCCATCCCAGTCATCCCGCAGCACACGGTCTGTCGGCACATTTTCATGCACCTTGCCGCTTTTGCAGAATCGATCCGGGAAAATCTGATACATAACACCGCCCTTGAGGAAATCGGGTGTTTCAAACGTCTTTCCATAGACAGTCAGCTGAAAGAGATCGCCGTCTTCCAAGGTGCCGTAATGGCCATCTCTTCGCTTGATGTAGCGGCGTACGCCATGAGAAGTAAATGCAAAATAGTAATAATGCACGCCGGAAAATCCAGGGGTAAAGGAAACCTGGTAGAGGTCTCCGTCCGGACGTTCCTCCACACGGTTCATAGTGAGAAACCGTTCCCGAAAGCCCGTTCGGAACAGCACCAGAACCGGCAAATAATCCAGCGGAATATCCTTCGGCATAAAAATAGAAAAAATACATTCCGAACGACGGGCAACTGCACCGAATGGCTGCTTATAGGATTCATCCCAACTATCATAAATGGGCTGCATGAAACATGCTCCTTTCAAAATAAAATTCGATAAAGAAGGGAGACACACTGGTCTCCCTTTTCTTTGTTGCTGATTGAAACAGTTGTTTATCGAATGCCCCAGATGTTGGATGCGTATTCGTTTACTGCACGGTCTGCGGAAAAGATGCCAGCGTTTGCAATATTATGCAGGGACATCTTTGTCCACAAAGTACGATCCTTGTACAGGGAGGAGCTGCGAGCCTGTGCTTCTGCATAGGAATCGAAGTCTGCCAGAACCATATACGGGTCGATATTTTTCAAGGAATCTGCCACTTCATTGAAGGTGCAGCCATTGATACCAGCGCTCATACGATCGATACAAGCCTTAATGATACCATTGTTGTGATAGAAGGAGCCAGGATTGTAGCCCTGTGCCTTCAGTGCATTGACATCTTCTGTCTTCATACCGAAGATGATGATGTTTTCATCGCCGACGGCTTCCTTAATTTCAATATTGGCACCGTCCAGTGTACCCATTGTAATGGCACCATTCAGCATCAGCTTCATGTTACCAGTACCGGAAGCCTCTGTACCTGCCAGAGAGATCTGCTCAGAAATTTCACTTGCCGGCATCAGCAGCTCGGACAGGGTAACTTTGTAATCTTCCAGGAAGTAAACGGACAGCTTTTCGGAAATCTTCGGATTCTTGCGGATTTCTTCGCTCAGTGCCCAAATCATCTTGATGATCTGTTTTGCCAGATAGTAACCCGGTGCAGCCTTTGCAGCAAAGATATAGGTCTTTGGTACGAAATCAGCATTCGGATTTTCCAGCAGATAGTTGTACTGTGCCAGAATGTTCATCACATTCAGGTGCTGCCGCTTGTATTCATGCAGACGCTTAACCTGTACATCGAAGATGCTGTCAGTATTCAGCAGAATGCCGCTCTTTTGCTTTACATACTTTGCAAAGCGTTCCTTGTTCTCCTTCTTGATCTTCTGCAAGGAAGTCAGAACAGCCGGATCATCCTCGAACGCATTCAGCTTCTTCAGTTCACTGCCGTCCATCAGGAATGCATTGCCGATCTTTTCCCGCAGCAGCTTGGTCAGACCCGGGTTGGACTGATACAACCAACGACGGTATGCAATCCCATTGGTCACATTCTTGAACTTTTCCGGTGTATCCAAATATTCATCGTGGAAAACAGAATCCTTGATGATCTCAGAGTGCAGCTTGGAAACACCGTTGACACTGTGAGAAGCAACCACGCAAAGTGTTGCCATATGAATCTGATTGTCCTTGATGATGGACATCCGTGTGGTCTTTGCACTGTCGTGACCGTTACGTTCCATCAAACCAGCGCAGTACCGGTTGTTGATTTCTACAATGATCTGGAAAATCCGCGGGATAATCTGCTTAAACATGTTAACATCCCATTTTTCCAGTGCTTCTGCCATAACGGTATGGTTGGTGTAAGCAAAGGTATGGGTTACGATATACCATGCATGATCCCAGGTATAACCGCAGTCATCCAGCAGCACACGCATCAGTTCCGGAATGGACAAGGTCGGGTGGGTATCATTGATGTGGATAGCAACCTTTTCGTGCAGGTTATCCAGTGTGCCGTAAACGCTCATGTGGTGGTTGACAATATCGCCAACTGCTGCTGCACACAGGAAGTACTGCTGTCTCAGACGCAGAGACTTACCAGCCATATGGTTGTCGTTCGGATACAGAACCTTAGAAATTGCATTTGCCATGGAGTTCTGGCTCAATGCGCTGGCATAATTGCCCTCGTTGAACTGCTGCATGTCAAAACTCGGAGCCTGTGCCTTCCAAAGACGCAGTGCAGAAACGCCTTCGCTGCCGTAACCGGAAACATACATATCATACGGAATGGCAATAACGGTGTTGTAATTTACATGAGAGAGGTAGTGATACTGATCCTGCCAGTATTCCTGAATCTCCCCTTCAAAATGTACTTCTACGGCTTCTTCCGGCTTTGGATCCAGCCAAACGCTTCCGCCCGGGAGCCAGTTATCCGGCAGTTCTGTCTGCCAGCCGTCTTCCAGCTTCTGCTGGAAAATGCCGTATTCATAGCAGATGGAGTGACCGGTTGCCGGAATCTGCTGGGTTGCCATTGCATCCAGGTAGCAAGCAGCCAGACGACCCAAGCCGCCGTTTCCAAGACCTGCGTCCGGTTCACATTCATAAATTTTATCCAGATTGATGTGGAATTCCTTCAGAATGGCAGCGACATCATCTACCAGTTCCAGGTTATACAAAGTGGTTTTCAAAGAGCGGCCCATCAAAAATTCCATGGAAAGGTAATATACGCTCTTTCCGCCGACAGAATGGTTTTGATTGACAAAGTGCTGACGCTTTACCTTCAGTTTGTCTACCATCATAGCAGATAGGGTCTGATAAATCTGTTTGTCAGATGCCTGATCCGGTGCAACGCTGCATTCCAGCTGCAAACGGTCGATGAATGCCTTCTTGAGTGCCTCCCGTTGTGGGTTGGAGGCGTTAGTAGCGGTTTTTACCATCATTCTACACTCCATCCTCGGCGAATTAAAATTTTTACGTCCCACCAAAATTTCCTTGACGCAGCAGCACAGAGCGCCGGATATGCCACATTACTATTTATTATATCGTATTTTTCAAGAAAATGCAAGCAGCTAATTCCACAAATATTTTCCAGAAGTGGTATGGAAATCGGTAAACTGTTTGAGGAATCATAAAATGTTCAATTTTTATACAAAAAAACAGATTCCTTATGTTTCGGCTGAAATCCCCAAAATGGTATCAATTTTCTGCTGCTGTGCAGCGGTAAGCGGTGCAGCAGCACATGCCTGCAAGTTGTCCAGCAACTGCTCCGGCCGGGATGCACCAACCAGAACACTGGTTACCGTCTGCTTTTGCAGCAGCCAGCAAAGCGCCAGCTGTGCCAGAGACTGTTCCCGCTGCTGTGCCAAATCCTGTAAAGCATGCAGCTTTGCCAACAATTCCGGTGTCAGCTGCGCAGCATGCAGGAACCGTCCATCCGTCTGGATCCGGCTGTCTGCCGGAATGGAACCGTGCAGATAGCGATCTGTCAGCAGCCCTTGCGCCAGCGGACTAAAGAGGATCAATCCCTTTTGTTCTGTTTGGCAGGCATCCAGCAGACCGTTGCGCTCCACGGTACGATCCAGCATGGAGTACCGATTCTGATTGATGACAAACGGACAATGCAGCGCCTTCAAAATGGCAGCCGCCTTCTGCATGGTTGCACCGTCATAATTGGAAAGTCCGACGTAAAGGGCTTTTCCGCTTTGTACCGCCTGTGCCAAAGCCCCCATGGTTTCCTCCAACGGTGTATTCGGATCCGGGCAATGGTGATAGAAAATATCCACATAGTCCAGCCCCATCCGCATGAGGCTCTGATCCAGGCTGGCAAGCAGATACTTTCGGCTGCCAAAGTTTCCATATGGCCCCGGCCACATATCATAGCCCGCTTTGGTGCTGATGATCAGTTCATCCCGATAAGGTGCCAGATCTTCCTTTCGAATTCTGCCAAAATTTTTCTCTGCGGAGCCGGCAGGCGGCCCGTAATTATTTGCCAAATCAAAATGGGTAATCCCAGCGTCAAACGCCGTCCGGCAAATGGCACGCATCCGCTCCAGATTGCCGGTATCCCCAAAATTATGCCACAAACCCAGCGAAATAGCCGGAAGCAGTAAGCCGCTATTCCCACAGCGGCGGTATTCCATTCGATCATAACGTGTAGAATCTGCTACATACTGCATTTTCAATTTCCTCCCATGCCTTTAGCATATCATCCTTTCCGCTTTGCTGCAAGCCGAAAACGGAAAAGAGTTTGTTAAAACGATACGGTCAGCTGCATTTTAAAGCGCTTGATTCCATAGACTGCATGCGGTACGTTTCTTGGCATAACCAGCGTCTCTCCAGCCTCCAGCATGAATTCCTCGCCTCCGACTGTAAACTTTCCGGTTCCCTCCAAAACTGTTACCATTGCATCTCCCTCAGAAGTATGCGCTGCAATTTCTTCGCCCTCGTCAAAAGAGAACAGCGTCATGCTGACCTTGTCATTCTGCACCAGTGTTTTGCTGACAATCTGTCCCGGCTGTTCATCAACCAAATCCTTTAATATTACTTTCTGTTGCTGTTCTATATTTTTATACATGTGAAAATCCTCCTCATTCGATTCTATGTTCAGTATTATACCACATTTTTCAGGAAAAGCAACCCGCTTGCTTGCATTTTTGTATGCTGTAACTATTTTGTAAGAAATTTGCTGATTTTCAAACTGATTTTCTGATATTTCCAAAATAAAATGTGTTAAAAATGTGATGAACTGTTGAAAAATAGGAATTTTCGTCCATTTTTGTATCTGAATTGTAAGAAATCTCTTGACAAGTCTTCTGGAATCCGCTATAATAGGAGCATACAAAAGATTGAACCGATAGATATTTCATCTCAATAAATCAAGGAGGGTTACAACATGGGCGTCTTTCAACGAATTGGAGACATCTTAAAAGCCAACATCAACGACTTAATTGACCGTGCAGAGGATCCTGAAAAAATGGTAAAACAAATTATTCTTGACCTGCAAAAGGAAGTCAGCCAATCCACCCAGGCGCTGGGAAAAGCAATGGCAAGCCAGCGGATTGCAGAGCGGCAGTATCAAACCGCACAGAAAACCTCTGCTGACTGGGAAGCAAAGGCAAAGGTTGCCCTGAATGCCGGTGATACCGAACTGGCAAAACGTGCACTTGCCAATAAGGTTAAGGCCGATCAGGATGTCGAGTCCTGCAAGCAGATGTACGATACCATTACCACACAGACCGATGCCATTCGGGATCAGGTAGAAGCACTGAAAGCAAAACTGGATGAAGCCAAGAGCCGTCAGGCCATGCTGCTTGCCCGTTCACAAATGGCAAAAACACAGAAAAATCTGGCACAGTCTATGGGCGGACTGAATGCTTCCAGTTCTCTGGATAAGTTCAACCGCATGGAAGAAAAGATTGCACAGCAGGAAGCAGAAGCTGCTGCATTCTCAGACATTGCCGGTACTTCCAACAAAGATGCGGACACCTTTGAAAAGCTGGAAAGCGATGCCAAGGTAGATGCTGAATTACAGCGCCTGCTGGCAGAAATGGCACAGCCGAACACAGATGCCGCTCAATAAACTTCACACCCCAGCATACAGCAACTGCATGCCGGATGAACCGCTTAGCAACCGCTAAGCCTGAAAGAAAGGATGAAACAAAATGCAGGAAAAAAAATCTGTTTTTCGAAAAGTGATTCCGGTATTAGGTGCCATCATTGTGGTAATCGTTTCCATTGCATACATTGTATGTCGCACCGTCAGCAACCACATTTACAATGAAAAATGGAAAGACTACGATGAATGCGGATTGGGATAATGCCCCATCCAAACACATTGGAACACTTCTTCTCCTCAACCATAAATTACAAACAGCGCATCCTGTCACGGTACAGGATGCGCTGTTTCCGTTTCTGCAAGAATCGGAATCCGTTCTAAGCTCGTCGCAAGCAGATGAATGGGTTCTTCCGGCGGCGCTGTGGTGCAAAGCGCCAGGACATACCGATTTTGCAGCACGTACTGTACAAAACGATATCCCGGCAAATTGCTGGAAATGGCAGCCCCCTCCAAATGCAGGGCAATTGTCTGCATTGGATAGGAAACCCCAATCCCAATGGCTTTTACATAGCTCTCCTTCAGCGTCCAGATGCGGAAAAACGCCTCGTCCGGATTGGATGCCTGGGCAATCAATTGCCGCTCTTCTTCCGTACAAATGCGGCGAATTACCTTGGGGCGAAGCGGACGAATTGGCTCCACATCCACTCCCATTGGAAAACTGCCCACTGCCGAAACGCAAATTCCAGTTGCATGACTCAAATTAAAATGCAGCTGCGGATACGCCTGCAAGGAGGGCTTTCCCAATCTGCCATACTCCATGGTAAAATCCGTGCAGCCTCTTTGATACAGCTGCCAATTGAGCAGCCGATGGGCTGCCTGATGTTGTACCTTCTGCGTTCTGCCATTGGGAATGCCGCAAAATAGCACTTCCATTCATGCATCCTCCTTTTCAAGCGATACGGCACTGAACCGTATTTATTTCTTTCTAGGCATCTTGCCGTTGCTTTCATAACCTAGTGAATCAAATAATCCAGCACCGATAAAAGCGTATCCCCCATGGTTTCTTTTGAAAAGACCTCTTCTGCAAGCTGCGGCCGGTCGGTAATGATATCATCCACCTGCATTCGCTTTAGACTTTGCATCTCCGAGGCGCTATTCACCGTCCAGGCAAAAATTGCCTTCCCATTTCGATGCGCTTGCAGCACCATCTGCCGAGTAATGAACAGCTTATTGATGCTGAAGGCATCCGCATCCGGCAGCGTGTAGAAATCACCGTATGCCAAGCTCATCAAATAACCCGTTGCAATATCTGGATTACATGCCTTGATCCGCTGCAACGTGCGATAGGAAAACGAGGTGACACAGCAGGCATCTACAAAATCGTATGCTTCAATCAATTCTGCCACTGCCTGCTCCAGCTCCGGCGTATGCGGCGATGCCTTAATTTCAATGTTCAGCCGCACCTGCCCCTGTGTCAGTGCCAGGACATCCTCCAGCCGCATAATTTTTGCGCCGGCATAACGGGGAGAAAACCAGCTGCCGACATCCAACTCCTGCAACTGATCGTATGTCATCTCCCGAACCGTCCGGTTCACACCAGCCGTTCGCTTTAAATTGGCATCATGTATCACAACCGGTACGCCATCCTTTGTTTGCTGCACATCCAGCTCGATGCAATCTACCCCCATCGCAATGGCAGCCTCAAAGGCATCCGCTGTGTTTTCCGGTGCTGCGGAAGAAAGTCCTCGATGCGCCGTAATCTGCGGACGGGCAGACAATCGCAGCGGCATATCTCCCGTAAAAATCCCCTGCAAATAGAACATATGCAACCCAATTGCACACGCACAAATACAGCCTGCGATGCCAAACGTCACCCGGCGGCTGGAAACATGCAGCACCCGGCGCGGCATTTGCAGTTCCGGTTCCTGGTCACAGATGCATGACCGCTCACAGGCATCATACAGCGCTGTCATGTGTGCTGCTGCAAGCGGAACGGCAGCGCAGAAAAACAACAGCAGAATTCCCTGCACCAAAAGGCGAAGGAACTGCGCAGAAAACAGATTCCAGAAAGCGCTGTTCTCCGTTTTCCGCTGTACCAGCAGGACCCCTGCCGCAAACAAGCACAGCAAAACGGTCAGGACTGCCAAATGCAGCAGATTCCAACAGGCAACGGAACCAACAATGCGAACGGTTTTCTTCTGCGTCAGCTGCTTGCTTCTGCGGCAGGCAGCACGAAAGGAACCGCCACGCAGCGTAAAAATGGGAATGGCAAAGAAACGCCGCACCACCAGTGCTGCGCACCCTGCGGTGAAGAGCAAATACAGCGGCAGCAAATAAATTTTTCGGGTCAAAAAGTAGGCGAAAAAGTCTGGAATCCCAATCATCGTAAAGCTTCCGGACAAAACGGAAAACTGCATCACCGGAAGCAGCAGCAGCAAGTGCAGCACCATCCAGCCATTGCCCCTCCGGAATAAATCTCGGACGGTATGCCAGCCCACACGCAGCATCTCCAGCAGAGAAGTCTTTCTGCCGCAGCGTGCATTGGAATAGCAGCAGATCACCGCAGACAGTTCAAACAACGTATACAGCGCCAGATTCAGCAGCACAATAAACAACCCCAACCAAGTGACCGGTGCACGGAGAAACTCCAGCAAATTGGCATTGGCAAGGTAATGCAAATTTGCTGCCTGCAATAGAAGCCGCAGCAGTCCGCCCAGCATCGGCACCAATACCAAAAGTGTGACCGTTTTCAGCAGCAATTCAAACACCAGAATGGGTCGCCAGGCATGCCGCAGCAGCTGAAAGCTTACCCGAAAACTTCGCATATCCTCTGTCCCTTCCTCTCAGAAGCATTCTTCATACCGTTTGATCGGTATGCGCAATACCAGTATACCACAATTTCCTGCAAAAAGAACGGGAACTGCGGAAGAAGCTTACCGTTCTTCCAATGCCTGATAGGTCTGCGGAGAAGAAACCGCCAGATAAGCCGGACGAATGATCTTATTAGAGTTGATCAGCTCTTCCACCCGATGTGCCGACCAGCCGGCAATTCTCGCAATGGCAAACAGCGGTGTGTACAGCTCTACCGGAATGCCCAGCATCTTATAAACAAACCCGCTATAGAAGTCTACATTGGCGCAAACGCCCTTATAGATGTTCCGGCTGCGCATAATTTCTTCCGTTGCCAAGCGTTCCACGGTGCTATAGAGCAGATACTCTTCATGGCAATTCTTTTCAATGGACAGCTTTTCCACAAAGCCCTTCAAAATAACAGCGCGCGGATCCGAAATGGAATACACCGCATGCCCCATGCCGTAGATCAGCCCACTGTGGTCAAAGCCTTCCTTATTCAAAAGCCCACGCAGGTAAGCACGCAATGCCTCTTCATCCGTCCAGTCGGAAACATGCTGTTTCAAATCCTCAAACTGCTCCATGACCTTGATGTTGGCACCGCCATGTTTCGGCCCCTTTAGGGAACCCAGTGCAGCCGCCATGGTGGCATAGGTGTCTGTTCCAGAAGAAGTAACTACATGAACAGTAAAGGTGGAATTGTTGCCGCCGCCGTGTTCTGCATGCAGCACCAGACAGAGGTCCAAAATTTTAGCTTCCAGCTCGGTATACTTTCCATCTGGACGCAGCATATACAGCAGATTTTCTGCCAGAGAAAGCTTCGGATTCGGCTTCTGAATGAACATACTCTCGCCCTTCCGAAAATACATGGATGCCTGATAACCGTAAACTGCCAAGGACGGGAACCGTGCAATCAGCTGAAAGCACTGCCGCATCACATTGGGAATTGAAATGTCATTGGGCCATGGGTCATAGGAGTGCAGCGCCAGCGTACACTTTGCCATCGTGTTCATGATATTGTCGCTCGGCACCTTCATGATGACACCGCTGTTAAACCGGCTGGGCAGGAATTCATAATCCGCCATCAGGGCATAGAACTCTTGCAATTCCTGCTCATTGGGCAGATGTCCCACCATCAGCAGGTAAACAATTTCTTCAAATCCGAAGCGGTTGTGGGTCAAAAAGCCCTGTACCAACTCTTCAATGGGAATGCCACGATAATACAGTTCCCCTTCTGTCGGTACAACGGTTCCGTCTTCCAGCTTCTTGGTGGCAACGACAGAACCAATGTTGGTCAAACCGGCAACGACACCCTTTCCATTGGCATCCCGAAGACCACGCTTTACCTCATGCTTTCCGTATAATTCCGGATCAATATAATAGCGATCTTCTGCGTCAGCTGCCAAACGTTTTACAATGGCATCATCTTCTTTATAGTGGTGAATCATTTCTCGTACTTTTGGATGTTTGGATAAATCCTGGTGATTGATCATGCTTCTGTACCTTCTTTCTTTTTGTGATGCAGCAAAGCGCTGCATGGCGTATACGGGATGCCATACAAATGCGCATGCATTCAAAAATCAACAGCGGTATTCTGCTAACTTGGAATCATGCAGTTTGTAAGCATTTTTATTATACCCAATTTTTCAACAATTGTCAAGTTTTAAATAAAATAGGAATTCGTAAAATCAGCATATTTGCATATGCTTTATATAAGAATTTGCATAAAAAAGGAAGCCTTGTCCCCGCACATGGGAACAAGGCTTTTTCATTGTTTCCTTTTTTAAACCACTGGAATGGTATCGTACTTTTCAATCAAGTACTGCAAGATAACGGTAACGTCATCCGATTCCAGATTTCCGTCCCGTACACAGTCGCCGTTGGCCATCTGTGTAATGTTTAAGGTTACCAATCCGTCCATGTACTTTTGCAGCAGGACAGCATCCAGAATGGTTACTTCGCCATCACAGTTTACATCGCCGCAAAGGGTCATGTAATTGCTGTCTGCAACACCCACTGTGTTGTTGGCTACAGTGGTTACAACTGTTTCCTGTGTTGTTGCAGGTGTCGTGGTGGTTTCTTCGGTAGAAGAAACCGGTGCCTCTGTTGTTGCAACAGTTGTGGTTGTCGTAGTGGTTTCTTCTGCGGTTGTTGCCGCAGTGGTCGTTGTTTCCGCAGC
This sequence comes from Ruminococcus sp. CAG:403, assembly GCA_000437255.1. Lineage (GTDB taxonomy): Bacteria > Bacillota > Clostridia > Oscillospirales > Ruminococcaceae > Ruminococcus_C. The sequence goes on along the minus strand of FR899078.1, from coordinate 10,526 downwards.
AACCTGTGCAAGGTAATCCATAGAGCAGTAGCCGGTCATACCGTTATAAGAAACGGCTGCCCAAGCTCCGTTACCGGAAGTTACCGTTACGGTTGTACCATTTGGAATGGTGGTTACTTTGGAACAAGAAGTTGCTGGACCGCTTCGCATATTCAGAGAAGATGCTGTAACGGTGTAAGTTCCAGCGTAAGATTCCGAAAAATCAGATGTAGATGGTGTTTCCTGTGTAGAACCGGCATCTCCAGAAGCGCTGGCATCGCCCCAGCCTAAGCTGTTGATGTAGTTATACGCATTCGTCAAACGAGCGGTGAAATAGCCGGAAGAGTTTCCGGAATCTGCCACTGCTGCCTGATAAATACCAGATAAGGTGATTGCGCTGTAAGAACCGGCAGAATTGGCTGCATTTCTGGCAACACGCGCTGCAATTGCGCAGCCACGGTTATAAACCTCTGCATAAAAAACCAATACACCGGCATTTGAAATACCGAGCTGCTGTCCGGACGCAATATAACCGGACACATCACTGGAAGCCAATGAATCCTGAATGGAAGTACCCTCCGCTGTTGTCAGCAGGGCAGAAACTGCGCTGCTTTCGCCAGAAGATAAGGTTCTGTAAGACCAGCTGGAAGAGGACACCACTTCATTATACAAAGAGGAACCCAGGATGTTGCTTGCATTTGTAGGATTGGCAGCTGCAATTTTCTGCAACAGGTTTAATGCACGAGTTGCATGCCACTGCAAAGCGCCGATGCTGCATGCACCATTATCATTTGCGTTCACAGAACCGTAGTTGCCTTCATTACGAACGATAATAGTTACCGCCGCAGATGTAATCTCGCTGTTGGAAATTGCGTTCGCATGAAATGCATTGGTGAACGATGCAAACAGCATAACAAATAACAAAACGCAGGAAATACCAACTGCTGTGACTGTTTTTCGCATAACGTAAAGACTCCTTTTTATGTAAGATGCGTATGCGGATACAGCAGTCGGGGCTGCATCGCAGTACGGTTTCTGTCAACCATGCAGGCAGCTGCAAACACCGCACGCAAATCAATTGCAAGCGTATGCCTGTCCGGACTCTGAGGCAAGCTGCCCTGTTTCCCATCATGGAAACCAAGCAAGCCGTACCGCACAAAACCAATTGAGGGAAAAATTCCCTTACCGGCTTTGGTGGAAATCCAATGTCCTGGTATCTCCTGACGGCATTCTGCGTTATGAACGACACCGATTGCAGAGCCTGACTCAAAGGAATTGATACGCCATGCACTTTGGATGCAAGACTTGCAAGAAGCCTACTATGGAGAAACGAATGCAAAGGAAAAATTTGCCGTGCATTCGTCTTGACAGCGATACTTCACAGGTTTCAAACCCCACTGGAATTCTTCGCCCAGAAGTACCGTACTGATGTCATTATAACACGTCTGTAACCAAATTGCAAGACTCGTTGTCCGTTTTTTGCGGAACTTTATGCATTTCAAACAATTCTGCTGCCTTATTTTTGTGAAAGAATGGGAATATTTTTGCGTAATCCGTCGAAAATCCGTGAAAAATAGTTACAAAAAGGATACAAAGCAAAAACAAAACGCATACAGTCGCTGCCTGTCAAAGCCCCTCAAAAAGAGCAGCTGCACCGACAAAAAACACTTTCCCCTTCCAGCTTGACAGGCACTGATTTTGTCAGTTCCCGCTGAAAAATTTCTTTTTTGCGATGTTCTCATTTTTTTTGAAAAAAAGCTTGAAATTTCTTTTCCCATGTGCTATAATAAGAACATCTGATGTTGCAAATCAGACGAAGTATTCCGGAATATAGGTGTGCGGGTCCTGTGCAACAAAACACTGTGAACCATGTCAGGCGGGGGACCGAGCAGCATTAAGCGGATCGTTTTGTGTGCCGCAGTTAACCTGCACACCTATGTTCCGGAATTTTTGTGGACTTTTTTCCATGTTGTTCCACACGGACAAACTGCAAAAACGGAGGCGGATTTTTGGATGTACCAGGCATTGTATCGAACATGGCGTCCCAAAACATTTGACGATGTCATCTCTCAGCCCCACATCACAACCGCTTTGCGCAATCAGCTGATTCAAAAGAAAACAGCACATGCGTACCTGTTTACAGGATCCCGTGGAACCGGCAAAACAACCTGTGCCCGCATTCTGGCAAAGGCAATGAACTGCCCCAACAGCCAAAACGGTGCACCCTGCTGCTCCTGTGACATCTGCCGAGATGCAGATGCCGGCACGCTTTCCGATATCATCGAAATCGATGCTGCCTCTAATAATAGTGTAGAGGACGTGCGGGAACTGCGGGAAGGAACGGTTTATCTGCCGGAACGCTGTCCGCATAAGGTCTACATCATCGATGAGGTGCACATGCTCTCTCCCAGTGCCTTTAATGCCCTGCTGAAAGTCATGGAGGAACCGCCCGATTATGTAACCTTTATTTTGGCAACAACAGAAATCCATAAGGTGCCTGCCACCATTCTTTCTCGCTGTCAGCGCTATGATTTTCGCCGCATTCGCAGCGAAGACATTGTGAATCGGCTGCTGTATATTGCACAGCAGGAATCCATAACTCTGGATGCGGACGCTGCCGCACTGATTGCAAAAGTTTCAGACGGCGGGATGCGGGATGCCATTTCCCTATTGGATCAATGTGCTGCATTTGCACCGGAAATCACCAGTGAAATCGTTGCCTCTGCTGCCGGCGTTGCCGGACGGGACTATTTATTTTCCATCTTGGATGCCATTTTGCATCAGCAGACCGGAACCGCTCTACAGTTAACGGACAACCTCTATGACCGTTCCAAAGACATGGTGCGTCTATGTGAGGAGCTGATTGAGCAGCTGCGCAACATGATGCTGATTCGGCTTAGTAATGTACAGCCGGATTTGCTTACTTGCATGCCGGGAGAAATTCCGCAGCTGACCACCTTGGCACAGCAAGCGGAACTGCCGACCATTCTGCATTGGATTTCCATTTTGCAGGATGCCAGAGAACGCATGCAGCGCAACCCAGGAAAACGAGTGGAACTGGAATTGGCATTGATCCGCCTCTCTACCCCCATGCAGATTCAAGCACAGCCGCAACAATTTGCTGCGCCCGTTGCTTCTGCTGCTACCCAGCAAGCAAGCTCTTCTGCACCTGCTGCGCCTAAAGAGACAGCCGCTTCCGAAGCAGCTGTACCAGAACCGGCACAGCCACAGCAAGAACCGTTACAGGCGGCAGATTTTCGGCCCGTTGCCCAATGGGCAGACATTTTAGCAGCTTATCGTGCTGTAAATCCGGCAGTATCCGGAAGCCTTGCAGAATCCACCGCTTTTGAAAACGGCAATTTGCTGCTGATTGTAGCGAAGAATCGCTTCTTCCTGACCCTGCTCAAAAATAAGGAGCACGCAAAGTCCCTGGGAGAAACGGTTGCACGCATTTTGGGGAAAGAGTACCGCATTCGGGCAAAATGCAGCGAACCGGAAGAATCCGAAAACAAAGCACAGGCACTGATTCAAAAAGCAATGGACAGTCAGTTGGAAACTGCTGTTGAATAGGAATTTGCTTCTCTTAGAAGCGCATTCTCAAACCGGATCCGACTGCGGATCGTGAAACTATCATTGAAGGAGATTATAACCATGAAAGCAAGACTACCCAAGCAAAACCAGGGCGGTGCCCAGAATATGAATGCTATGATTCGCCAGGCACAGAAAATGCAGGATGAAATTTCCGAACTGCAAGAAGAAATTGAAGCTCGTGAATTTTCTGCAACTGCTGGCGGCGGCGCTGTTCAGGTTGTTGTAACCGGAAAGAAATCCATCAAGTCCCTGACCATTCAGCCGGAAGTTGTAGATCCGGAAGATATTGAAATGCTGCAGGATCTGGTCATCAGTGCCATCAACGAAGCCATCAACAACGTCGAAGAAACCACCGAAACCGAAATGAGCAAAATCACAGGCGGCGTTTCCCTGCCGGGCTTGTTCTAATCCATGGCAGATCATAATGCCTTACCGCTGGTTCTGCTGACGGAACAGTTCGCACGGCTGCCTGGAATTGGCATGAAGTCCGCACAGCGGCTTGCATACTACATCATCTCCCAGCCGGAACAGCAGGTGGAAGCATTTGCACAGGCACTGCTTGATGCAAAGAAAAACATCCACTACTGCAAATGCTGTCAGAATCTGACCGACCAGGAACTTTGTCCAATTTGCAGCGATGACGCAAGAGATACCAGCACCATTTGTGTGGTGGAAAGTCCCAAGGATGTCACCGCGTTTGAACGAACCGGCGAGTATAATGGAGTATATCATGTGCTGCATGGTTTAATTTCTCCGATTGACGGCATCACACCGGATCGGCTCACCATTCAGCAACTGCTGGCACGACTGCGAACCGGAACCGTACAGGAAGTCATTATGGCAACCAATCCAACGGTAGAAGGCGATGCAACCGCCATGTATTTGGCACAGCTGCTCAAGCCGCTTGGTGTCCATGTAACACGGCTGGCATTTGGACTGCCGGTCGGCGGAATCCTGGAATATGCAGATGAAGTAACCTTATATAAGGCACTGGAAAATCGAAACGATATGTAAGCACAACCGGCTGGACAAGCACGCCTTGTTCCGCCGGTTTTTTATAACAAAAAAATCTCGTGAATCAATCTTCACGAGATTTTTTGTTGATGACAACAGGAGATAGCTCGCCTCAAACGCTCCAGCAGCGTGTTCGAGAAATTACTGATCAAAAAGCCCTTTTGTCAACGCTTAGCTTTCGCATATTTTACTGTACCCCCTCAGCCATTGGCAGCAGCAGCTTCCGCTTCAGATAAGCCCCGTCAAATGCATTCCATACGCCATCTTCGTTGCAGTCCATAACAGCTGCCTGTTCGTCGGTCAAAGTCAAATCGCCCAACAGGAACCGCTGCATCAAAACGGCATCCAGGATGGTTAGCTCTCCGTCTCCATTCAAGTCTCCCAGCACGGTTTCACTGCTGCTCTTTGCCGGAACTGCATACAGTCCATAAATCTTTGCAGCCTGTGCAGTTGCAGAAACATACAAGTTTTGCATATCATCCAGGTTTGCACCTTCTGCTTCCAATGCTTCTACAATGCTCTCATAGCTAAATTCGTATACAAAAGTCCCCGTGGAACCAGACGACGCCAGACGGTACCAACCGCCCTGCAAAACCAGTTCCGGATCTGACGTTGTATCTGCAAACATCACAAATTTTGCACCTGGCTTCAAATAGGTTTTCCAATCGGTTAAAACCATGGCATTCTTCCAAGCTGCCAGACTCTTTCCAGCTTCCTTCTTGTACAGTTCTACCCAGTCCTCCCCGATCTGCATATCATCCCAGGAGAATGTCGGTGCAACATATTCCTCATATTCCGGCAGTTCCGGCGTAATATCATACACGGCCATCATCGCACGGATTACGCTGATGGAATTCGGATACCAGGTATTGGTCAAACGGTACAGATAGCCGTGCGCCTCTCCGGTTCCGTTTGCCGATACATTGTTGTCCCACAGCACGCATGGAATGCCAGCTTCCTTGGCATGCGTCAGGTAACTGGTTGCCCAACGTTCCCGGTCTGCTGTGTTTTCAAAGTCAGATGCACTGAATTCCCCAATGATAATTGGAACCTGCTTGCTGTCCGAAATGCTTTTCAGAGACTGGAACAGGTTGGTCAAATTGGTTTCATAGTCTTCGCCCCAACCGCTCTTGCCCGGGAAGCTGTGGTTGGCATAGTCAGATGTATCCATTGTAAAGAAATACGGTGCATAAGCATGTACCGACAGGGCAACATTCCCGGCATTTTCCGGAACAGTAATCTGATTGATCGCAACCGGATCCGAACTTGCACAATAACCCGGCAGCATCAGCAAACGCTCCTGGTTGGCAGAAGAACCCTGCGACCGAACAGTCTGGACAAACACTGCATTCAGTGTATTGATGTAACTCCAGGTATAGCCATTGTCTCCAGAGCCATTGCCCCACTCGCCGACTGCGCTATTTGCTTTTTGCCGTGGTTCATTCATGCCCTCAAATACGAGATGCTGATCATAATCCTGGAACGTGGTCGCAATCTGTGTCCAGATATCAGAAAGCATCTTCTTCGCTGTTTCCAGTGTTTCATCTGTAAACTGTGAAACATTGATCCAAGTTTCCTCATGATGCACGTTCAGAATGACAAACATGTCCTGCTGATAGGCAAAATCTACGACCTGCTTGACATAGTTCATCCAAGTTTCGTCCACCACATAGGTCTGGCTGGTTGTATCGAATGTAACATGCGGGTACCAGGTGGTTGGAATTCGAACGGTGTTAAAGCCTGCCTTTTTGATGGCATCAAAAGTTGCCTGTGTCGGTGCCGGATTGCCCCAGGTGGTAACATACTTTTCCGGTGCAGCGGTGCTGCTTCCACCGTAGGCATCCAAGGTGTTTCCCAGGTTCCAGCCAATGGTCATCTGACCGGTCAAATCCTTTGCGGATTGTCCTGTTAAGGTGGTTTCCTTTGCGGATGCGGAAATGGTCTGCGAAATGCTTGCACCAAGCAAGGTCAGCAGGCAGAGCATTGCCACCAGGCAAGCCTGGATGCGATGATACGGATGAGATGTGTGCGATTGTTTCATATACTTCCTCCTTTAAATATGGTTCGGGTTCCGAATCTTCCCATTTTAAGTATAGCAGAATATCCAAAAAAGTCAAGCACTTTTCAAGAAAACCGTACAAATTTGCAGTCGCTTTCTGCAAAAACAGCACCGCACAAAAGGGGGATCCTCCTGCACGGTGCTGTTTGTTATTCTTCTGGTACCGCATCCGGCAATGCCGCTGCTGGTTCTGGTTCTTGTTCCGCCGCAGTCCCCTTGACCAGGCGATCCAGGGTATTGCTGTTCAACTGAGTTGCCAGCCGAATCCGGTTGATTTCCGCCTGCATGGTGTCCAGTTCTGCACCCAGACGACCATACATTTCCTTTTCTCGTTCCAAAATGCGCTCCTGCACCTTTTGAATCACTGCTTCCTGTTTGTGCAGCTGCTGTGTCAACGCATCATTTTTCTGCTCCAGCAGCAAAATTTGCTGCATCAGAGCCTGATTCAATGCATTTTGGGCGATCCCAAAATGATGCAGCGGTTTCGACCAACTCTTGAGTTTTTGATTTTCCCAAACTTCTTCTGGATATGTTTTTGCAATGGGGATTTCCTTTTTTACTTCACGCATGTGCAGACACCTCTTTTTCGAATCCGGATGCCTCCAAACGCCGCCGCCAATCCGCCAGACAATCTGCAATGGTTTGCTCCAGCGCAATCTGCGGCGTCCAGCCGGTATCCTGCTGCAACTTTGTAATATTGGCTTCCACAATCGGATAATCCACCGGCCGCAGTTTGTTCGGATCCTCTAAAACAGTTACCGACTTGCCGCACTGCCGCAGAATTTCCTCTAAAATCCACTGAATGGAAACGGCATGTCCGCTTCCAGCATTGTATACTTCTCCACGTTTTCCATGGCACATCAGCGCTCCATAGGCACGCACCATATCGCGTACGTCTGTAAAATCCCGCTTTGCAGACAGATTGCCCACCCAGATTTCCGGCTTCCGCAAACCGAGTGAAATTTCTGCTGCCTGCTTACAAAAATCCGATACCACAAATGCCGGTGCTTGTCCGGGGCCAACGTGATTGAACGCCCGCACCATCATAATATCCATCTGGTAAGCCGTTGCATACACACCGCCCAGCATGGTCTGCGCTGCCTTGGTGACAGCATAGGGGTTGCCGGGATGTGGTGCAATGGTTTCATCTACAACCGACACGCCTGCCGGCAGTCTGCCGTACTCCTCACTGGAACCGATCAGCAAAACACGCGGCTGATAGGAAGCAATCTTCCGAATGGCATCGAGCACATTCAGACAGCCCTTGATGTTGATTTCCACGGTCAGCTGCGGATTTTTCCAGGAAACAGCAACGGAACTTTGCGCTGCCAGGTGGAAAATATAATCCGGCCGTTCCGCTTCTAACAGGGAAACCACTTGATCCGCCTGTAAAATGTCCAGATCTCGTACCGATGCCGCCGGCAATTCCAAAGACTCTGCCGGCAGCTTGGTAACGCAAACATCCCAGCCGTATGTTTCCCGCAAATGTGCTGCCAAATATGGCCCCACAAATCCGGCTCCGCCAATAATCAGTGCTTTCATGCGATTGATTCCACCTTTCCTGTTCGATCGATTCCCTCTGCCAGGGTCTGATAAACGGCATCGACCACATTGGATTCCTGGAACTGCTCCAGGACTCGTTTCTGCGCTGCCGCTCCATACTGTGCCCGAAGGGCTGGATCATCCACCAGCTTCTGAATCGCCGCAGCAAGCGCCGGCGCATCCTTTACCGGCACCGTCAGTCCCGTTTCCCCATCCAAACTCACATAGGGAACACCGCTTGCCAAGTTGGTGTTGATGACTGGTTTCTGGTACACCATTGCTTCCAGTTGCACAATACCGAACGCTTCACTGGTGGCAACGGAAGGCAATACAAACAAATCACAGTCTGAGAAAGCAGATTTCAAATCCGCATCGGATAAAGTTCCCATAAAATGTACGGTTTCTTGCAGCGGTTCCGCCTGCGCCTGCTGCCTTAGGTCATCCTCCAGGCTGCCGTTTCCCACCAGAAACAACTCTGCACCCTGTACCGCGCGAAATGCCTCCAACAGTACATCTACGCCTTTATAGTACACCAATCTGCCGACAAACAGCACCTTCACCCGTCCCGGCTTCCGCAGCTGCTCGGTCAAAATCGGCGTACAGGCTGCCTGCAAATAGGACTCCACCCGAATGCCGTATGGAATAATCCGGCACTTTTCCCGAAATGCCGGCAGAAACGCAGACCCATCGATGTGCCCTTTTGTTGCCACAATGATCTGATCCGCCCGTTTCAAGAAGCGCATCAGCAGCGGACGATAAAGTTTCAGCAATTTTTTCTGTTTGACGACATCACTGTGCCAGGCAATGACCACTCGTCCCCGGAATCCAGACAGCAGACACGCTGCATCTGCCAGCGGAAACGGCGTATGAATTTCCACAACATCGGCTTGCTTGGCCATTTTTCGAAAATATCGGAAAAAAGAGAAGGAAAGCGGACAGGAAAAATAGGTCCCGATGGTTCCGGCACGTGTCACCGGAACGCCCTCCACGATTTCTCGCTTGGTTTTGCCCTTCTTTTGGCAAACCAATACCTGTACCTCTGCCCGATCCAGCATTTCTCTGGAGAGCATGCGCACCACGCTTTCGATTCCACCGATATATGGATGATAGAATTTATTCACCTGCAAGATACGCAATTTTCGTTGCTGCTCTGCCATAAAATGCCTCCTCTCTATTCTGCACGCAGAATCTTAATCTTCCTGCTGTTTCGAAGCGGCAGATTCTGCCGGAAACAGCACACGGCTCAAATCCGCATACATCCGTGCATAGATCTGCAACAGCTGCTGATGGGTGGTTTCCCGTGTCTGAATGGCCTTTCCCAAGGCATCCGCCTTTGCCTGCCCGGCAATATCACCCGGTATATTTCCGGACGGAACTCGTTCCAAACTGGTGATTGCCTGCTGCAAATACTGGGTATCGTGCTGTACTTCCTTCAGCAATTCCGTCAAAACATGATACTGCTCCCAATAGGGTTCCAATTGTGTTGGTGTCATACTGTTCCACTCCTTTTCTTGCGTGCTGCCCGCTTTTGCATGGCTTCCTCATAAACCTGATATAAGGCGTGTGCCGATTGTTCCCATGAAAACTGCTTGGCACGTTGCGGCCCTTCCCGGCGCAGGCGTTCCCGCAAATCGGCATCCTGATACAAGCGTTCCAATCCATCTGCCATGCTTTTTGCATCGTATGGATCCACAACAACCGCACAGTCTCCTACAACTTCCGGCAAGGAGGCTGCATGCGTTGTCAGCACCGGAACGCCACACGCCATTGCTTCCAGCGGCGGCATGCCAAATCCCTCATAAATGGATGGGAAAGCAAATGCAAGTGCACCGCACATCAGCGGACAAATGGCTTCTCCCGGCACATACTCTGTCAACAGAACCTGCTGCTCCAAATTTTGTTTGCGCAGTTTTTCAAACAGTTCATCATTCAGCCAGCCCTTGCCGCCAGCCAGCACCAATTTCGGTGCATGCTGTTTTCCCTGCAAGAAGATTTGATAGGCATCCAGCAGCCGCACCAGGTTCTTTCGAGGTTCCAGTGTCCCCAGATAGAGGAAATAAGGATCCTTTAATCCAAACTGCTGCTTGACAGCTGCAATCTCCTCCGGACTTGCCGGATGGAACCGCTCGGAATCCACCCCACAATACACCACTCGGATTTTATCCGCTGTCTGTGGGAAATACCGCAGAATTTCCTGCTTGGAAAACTCGGAATCGGTGACAATCAGATCTGCCCGGCGCAGCGAGCGCTTCAGTCCGGTTTCCAGCATGTAACGGGTTCTGCCCCGCACCGTTTCCGGAAATGTCTTATACACCATATCGTGCACAGTTACTACCGTTGC
>FR899077.1 GCA_000437255.1 Ruminococcus sp. CAG:403 | reverse complement strand
TTCGCAGCGGCTAGCCAATCCGGCAGCAACAATATTCTTTGCAATATACCGTGCTGCATAAGCGCCGGAACGATCTACCTTCGTCGGATCCTTTCCGCTGAATGCGCCGCCGCCGTGCCGTGCATAGCCACCGTAGGTATCTACGATGATCTTCCGTCCGGTCAAGCCGCTGTCACCCTGCGGGCCGCCTACTACAAAACGTCCAGTTGGGTTAATCAGATACTTGGTGTTTTCATCCAGCAGTTCTGCCGGGATGACTGGGCGAATGACATATGTCATAATATCTGCCGCAATCTGTTCAGACGGAATTTCCGGGGCATGCTGGGTGGAAACTACAACTGTATCCACGCGAACCGGACGATAGCCATCATATTCTACGGTAACCTGTGCTTTTCCATCCGGACGCAGGTAACGCAATTTCTTTTCCTTTCGCACAGCAGCCAGCTTCATCGTCAATTTATGTGCCAAAGAAATCGGCAGCGGCATCAGTTCGCTGGTTTCATCGCAAGCAAATCCAAACATCATGCCCTGGTCACCGGCACCGGTTTCATGTTCGTCTGTTGCACGGCTCTCCAGTGCATCGTTAACACCCATTGCAATGTCCGGAGACTGCTCATCAATTGCAGTCAGAACGGAGCAAGTTGATGCATCAAATCCATACTTTGCACGATCGTAACCAATTTCCTGAATCACGCTTCTTGCGATTCCGGGAATATCGACATATGCCTTGGTGGAGATTTCACCCATGCAAAGTACCATACCAGTTGTTGTTGCCGTTTCGCAGGCAACACGTGCCATTGGATCCTGTTCCAGAATCGCATCCAAAACCGCATCGGAAATCTGATCGCAGATCTTATCCGGATGTCCTTCTGTTACGGATTCTGATGTAAATAATGTTCTTGCCATATCACAATCATTCCTTTCCTATTTTGCGTCAACACAAAAAGGCACTCGATGGTACCGAGTGCCTTGTTTTTCATTTCGTGCAAAACGCCTCATCTCTCGGATTACCCGCAGGAATTAGCACCTTCTTTGCGGCAATATTGCTGCAATTAGGTTGCCGGGCTTCATAGGACCTGTTCCTCCGCCACTCTTGATAAGGTTGTATATAAACTTTATACTGATATCCATTATACTGCATTCCAAACGCTTTGTCAAGCTTTTTTGACAAAAAAATAGCGCAGTCAAAAGACTGCGCTATTTCAAAAATCACTGGTGTGATTCAAATACGCTTACTGCAGCGGCAGTGCATTGATCTTACCGATCAAGAACTGCAACAGAACAGATACGTCGCTAGAAGTAATGCCTTCGGCATCAGTCTGATCGCAGTCTGCGTTAATCATCTGCTGATCATTGAAGTCGATTGCACCACGCTGCTGCTTCTGGAAAGTAATCAGGTCAGCCAGAGATACAGCGCCATCCAGGTTGGTATCACCGATCAGAGCATCGCCAACCTTACCAGTTGTTGTGGAACCGGAAGCGGTTGTTGTTGTCTTAGCGGTTGTAGTAGTAGTTTCGCCACTAGCAGTTGTAGTTGTTACCTTTGTTGTAGTCTGAGAGTGACTGCCAGCCTTCGGAGCTTCGTCTTCCAGGAAGGAAACAACCCATACCAGCGGAGAGTTCCAGTTAATGGTACACTCGTTTACAGACCATGCTTCCAAGTTATCCAGGTAGCACTTCATCGGGGCGATTTCGCCTCTCTTATAACCAGCACCCAGGACCATTGGGTCTTCCATGTTGGAGTTCGGGCCACCAGACAGAACGCCCTTCGGTGCCATCGGGAAGCTCTTATCCAGCTGATAAGACCACCATCTGTGGTGCGGGTAAGTAGTTGCATGTTCACCGTAACCAGTTACATAGGACTGTTCCAGCGGGTTTCTACCCAGCAGGTAGTCAAATGCAGTAGATACGCCGTTCAGATAGTTTACATCGCTTGTAACATCATAAGCCAATGCCATTACCATTGCGTTGTTGATAACCATGGAGTTGGAACCCCATTCGTAACCGTTGGTCAGTTCAACGTCCTTCATGGTATCTGTTTCAGAATCCCACAGAGTTGCGGAATAGGTATGACCTACGTACGGAATGCCGTACTGAGAATTGTTTTCCTTTTCAATGAAGAAGTCTGCGGCATTTACGATGCTGTCAGAGATCTTGTTCACTTCTGCCTGAGACAGCTTACCATCCTTCAGCATGGTATCTGCATTCAGGTACAGGGACATGGTACCCAGAGAAGACAGGGTTCCCCATGTGAAGGCACTGCAAGAACCGTTGTTTTCACCGCCGACCAGGTTGGTCTGTACAACGTAAGCATCCTTATAAGAATCCAGGTCGGTCTTATAATCAGCCTTACCAGTTGTGATGTACAGTTCGCAAGCTGCCCAGTAGAATTCGTCAGATACTTCGGTGTCGCCGTAAGGGCCACCACCCTTGTTCTGATCCAGAGGAGCATACATGCTGTGATCCGGATCTTTTTCATTAGCATACGGATAATAGTTGGTCTTTGCTGCTGCATAAGCCTTTTCAGCTGCAGTCAACAGTTCAGATGCATAAGAAGCATCATATTTTTCAAACAGACGAGAAGCCTGTGCCAGAGCAGCTGCAAAGTTCAGAGAAGCTGCAAATGTTACCGGCTTTACAATACGAGTCAGATCAGCTGCTTCACTCCACGGTGCAACTGCCAGTGCAGTCCACTTGTAGTCGTGAATCTTGTGGTAAACCATGCCGTCTGCTCTCTGCATCTTCAAGAAGAAGTCAGTTTCAACCTTTACTTCGTCCAGGATATCCGGTGTGCTGTTTCCAGTTTCCGGAATAATAACAGTGCCAGAGTTGTCATCCCACTTAGAAGCGTCGCCGTTTGCTACAGAACGCTCATAAATGTTCATCAGAGTCCACAGGGAAACACCGCCGTTAACAACGTATTTACCGTGGTCACCAGCATCGTACCAACCACCTGTTACATCAATGGTGTTCGGGTACTTGCTAGCCGGGTCTTCTGCATAGATGTAAACCCATTCGTCAGCAATATGTGCCTTATCCGGGTTGTGACCATATTCGGTATGACCCAGTCTGGTGGAGTCAGCCGGAGCTGCATCCTGATATTCGTTTGCCTTTACCATCAGATCTTCGTCAATGGAAACACCAGAACGGTTCTGATAGAAATAGCTCATTGCATTGGTCAGCAAGCCATCATAGATGTCATCGCCAATATCGAATGCCAAGGACTTCTTGCCATCGCATTCAATGTAATAGCCCTTGCCCGGTGTGGTGAAATCAGAGAAGTCCAGGATCTGAGAATAATCCCAAGCGCCTTCATCGTAAACAGCCTTGCCGGAAGAAGTGCCTGTGTAAACAGTAGCGCCGGAAGAATCCTTTACCGTGAATTCATGTGCGCTGTTGTCACCATCTGCGCAAACCAAGGTAGCTTTCTTGGTCAGGTTCGGGTAATAACCAACCTGGTTCAGTTCGATACCAGACGGTGTATAATCCTCTGTTGCAACATAGTCAGACTTGTCATCGGTCATATCGATCAAAGCCATGTTGTCGAACTTCAGGATTGTGCCTTCTGGGAAGCACTCAAAGTTCTGACCAAACTGCGGAGTGGTACCACCGAGGTGGAAGGTCCATTCGCAAACGCCCTCATGATTCATGGAGTTGATTACGCCGGAAACGTTTTCCATCTTAGAGAAATCAACCTTGAATTCATAAGCGTAAGTTGTCCACTTATTTGGCTCCAAGTAGCTATTCATCCAGTCGTTCCATCCCTGATAGTACTGGATTTCAGAACCAGTGGTAGAAGCACTCTTCAGTGCGCTTTCTACTTCTGCCTGTGTAGAAGTTTCTGTCAAACCAGTTACATTCAGCGGAGTACCGTTCATGTGCCAGTATTCTGCATCATCATTGGTGATGTTACCCAACTTGGCGTAGAACCGACCTCTCTGGCTGGTCCACATACTATACGTAATACGATAAGTATGACCATTTTCCAGGCTCAGACCTCTGTGACGGAACTGACAGTCCCAACGGCCTTCACCAGAGTTGCCCACACCACCAGGATTTGTAATCTTGATGTTGTACACGTTGTTTTTGATTTCAAAGCTCATGGTACCGGTAGCAGATTCGCAAATATGCCACGGCAGACCAGCGCCGTTGTTGAAATCGACTGAACCCAGCTCTTCGCCAGCGGATGCAGTCAGAGTAGCCAGGCTTGTAACAGAAGCTGTTGCGGTCATAACGCCAGCCATGATACCAGCCAGGACTCTCTTGCTAAATTTGTTTTTTAGCATAGATATCCTCCTTAAAATAAATATAAAATTTGTTCGTGTCTGCGGATAAACAGGCACATGGTAACGACTCAATCCCCTCTGGGAGACTTAGAAGCAGGGACTTTGATGCAATCTTCAGAAAACCTGAAAAAAGTGCACCCAATCGGAGCCTCTCGTTGTCTACATTATAGCACAACTTCACCAATTTTGTAAAGCTTATTCAAGAAATTCGGTAAAACCTGCTAAACATTTGATCAATTTCTTGTGCAATTTGCTACCTTTTTCTTCTTGCAACTTGTACAAAACTTTGCATGGATTCCATAAAAAATATGGGAGACTGTAGCAGTCTCCCATATTCATTCACGATTTTGATGCAATGCCGTTAAAGCTTTGCATTAATCCGGCAATTTTGAGATTGCACGTACCAGGTACTGTGCCAGTGTGGTAATATCCTGGTCATTGATGGAACCATCTGCATTGCAGTCTGCATTCTTCTGTGCCATATCGCTCAGTTCAACAGTACCTGCATATGCCTTGCTCAGTCTTACCAAGTCAGCCAGGCTGATTCTTCCATCTTCATTAACGTCGCCACGGAGGAACTGACCCGGTGTCTGGGTGGTAGTTGCCTTTGTGGTAGTAGTAGCCTTTGTAGTGGTGGTTGCCTTTGTGGCAGTGGTACCACTGTTAGCTGTAGTTGTAGCCTTTGTAGTAGTCGTTGCCTTTGTAGTTGTTGTGGTAGTAGTTGCCTTTGTGG
>FR899076.1 GCA_000437255.1 Ruminococcus sp. CAG:403 | reverse complement strand
CACGTGAGTGCGTGAGTTGAAATGTTTATCATACAATTTTTTTGGTATATATATGCGGTCGCACTCCACGTGAGTGCATGAGTTGAAATTTCGATGTCAGTACCGATTATTTGCTAGGGAAAGTCGCACTCCACGTGAGTGCGTGAGTTGAAATGGCGAGAAAGCGTATGAAGAGGAAGAGGGAGAGGGTCGCACTCCACGTGAGTGCGTGAGTTGAAATGACAATTGTCTTCGAGTCTGGAAGAAGGGGAGAGTTGCATTCTACATGAGTGTGCAAATTGAAATCAACATTTTCACTAGCGTCTATTGCCTGCATCAAGTCATTAAGTCCATATTAATAGATGAATTGAGAATAGATAGAAAAAGCGCACCGAAGTGTGCTTACATTCTATTAACTTGATCTGTTATAAAATAACTTTACCGATGCCAATTGTTTTTTACCGATGCACATGAAATGCTGCCATGCCCGGATATACAGCACTGGTTCCCAGTTCTTCTTCGATTCTCAAAAGTTGATTGTACTTTGCAACTCGTTCACTTCTGCTCGGTGCACCGGTCTTAATCTGGCAAGTATTTAATGCAACTGCAAGATCTGCAATGGTTGTATCTGCGGTTTCACCAGAACGATGAGAAGAAATAGCCGTATAGCCTGCATGGTGTGCCATTTTAATTGCTTCCAGTGTTTCTGAAACAGAACCGATTTGGTTTAACTTAATTAAGATAGAGTTTCCGCAGCCATTTGCAATCCCCTTTGAGAGACGTTCTGTATTGGTTACAAACAAATCATCTCCAACCAGCTGCACTTTGTCACCCAGTTCTTTTGTCAGCTGCTGCCAGCCTTCCCAGTCTTCTTCATCCAGAGCATCTTCAATAGAGATAATCGGATATTTTTCAACAAGCTGCTTCCAATGTGCAATCAATTCTGCGGAAGTGAACTTGGTACCAGCCTTTGGAAGTACATATTCTCCCTTTGTTCCGCTTTTCCATTCGCTGGAGGCCGCATCCATGGCAATCATGAAATCCTTTCCAGGTTCATAACCAGCCTTCTGAACAGCTTCCAAAATGTACTGAATGGCTTCTTCATCGCTGGCAAGATTCGGTGCAAATCCGCCTTCATCTCCAACAGAAGTTGCCAGTCCTTTTGATTTGAGCAGAGCAGCCAGTGCATGGAATACTTCTGCACACCAACGAAGTGCTTCTTTGAAAGAAGGTGCTCCAACTGGCATAATCATAAATTCCTGTACATCTACAGTATTTGCCGCATGTGCGCCGCCGTTTAAGATGTTCATCATTGGAACTGGAAGACGATTTCCAGAAATGCCGCCTAAGAAACGATAGAGCGGAATGTTCAATGCAATGGAAGCTGCTCTTGCGGTTGCAATGGAAACAGCGAGAATTGCATTTGCACCCAGCTTGGACTTGTCCTTGGTGCCGTCTGCTTCGATCATGGCACGGTCAATGGCGTAAATATCAGAAGCATCCATGCCAACCAAGGTGTCCTGAATCACTGTATTGATATTTTCTACCGCTTTTTGTACGCCCTTTCCAAGATAACGGGAAGCATCTCCGTCACGAAGTTCCAATGCTTCAAATTCTCCGGTGGAGGCACCGCTTGGAGCAGTTCCTCTTCCAATGGTTCCATCGATCAGCGTTACTTCTGCTTCGACAGTTGGATTTCCTCTGGAATCCAAAATTTCTCTTCCAATAACCTTTTCAATTTCTAAGTAATTCATCGAATCATTCCTTTCTTGATGATCAGATCTGGTTTGATTTTGGCAGTTAGTTTCATCTAACCATCAAGAGTATAGCACATTTTAAAAGCTCTGTCAAGCCCTTCTGCAAAAAAAGAATGGGTTGCTTTTTGGAAAACTGCATGAAATTCATGGGATTTCTATTGATTTTTTAACGGGGATATGCTATACTGGAAAAAACAGTGAGAGTTGTAATAACATTCTCATCAGGATCATGGAGGTTATCATGGTAGTCATTGAAATGGAAAACGGAAAAAAGATTGAAATTGAATTGTACCCGGAAATTGCGCCGATTTCCTGTGAAAATTTTGAAAAATTGGTAAAGAGTGGATTCTATAATGGACTTTGCTTCCATCGAGTAATTCCAGGTTTTATGATTCAAGGTGGATGCCCGGATGGAACTGGAATGGGTGGTCCAGGCTGGACCATTCAAGGCGAATTTGCTGCAAATGGCATCAAAAATGATTTGAAGCATACGCGTGGTGTCATTTCTATGGCACGTTCCATGATGCCGAATTCAGCTGGTTCTCAGTTTTTCATCATGCATCAGGATGCACCGCATCTGGATGGACAGTATGCTGCATTTGGCAAGGTTGTCTCCGGTATGGATGTTGTAGATGAAATTGCAGGAGTTGAAACAGATTATCGGGATAAGCCGCTTTCTCCTCAAATTATGAAATCTGTTACCATCGAATAAGCAGAA
>FR899075.1:3854-5489 GCA_000437255.1 Ruminococcus sp. CAG:403 | reverse complement strand
CGGTAGATCATTCTTCTTTGGCTCTGCCGTGTTTGCTGGTTCCGGGACTTCTGCCCCGGCTGGATAAAATACCCCGTTTGCTTTTACAGCGTGATCATATACCATTTACGCCACCTCAATTGCATAGCATTCTTCCATCCGTTCAAAGGACGGCAATACAATTTCAGATGCAGTTGTTTTGGTATTAACTGGGTCTGTAGTTGTTGTTACAGTGACCGCTATGCCAGTATTTACAATCGACAAATCCGCATCCAGTCCAGCAGAATGAGAAGATTGCGCGGCACGTTCCTCCGGCGTTGTGCCATAGTAGGTTGATCCAAGAGACCCGGACGGAAGCAGCATAACAATATTATCTGGATAGAACGCGGCAACTGTTCCATCTTCCTTCTTAAACTTCTTGGTGTATACCACCAATGTAACGGACAGTTCCTCTTCGATGAAAGATTTCACACGTGCAGAGGTATAGTTTACATTCGGCGTGCTGTTCTGCGAAAGAATGCCGTCTCTTACGCGCTTTGACTGCTTCATCAGTTTGAATGTTGCTTTGCTCATCAGCACAATTTCCGGTCTGCTGCCGGTTGCTGTTTCTTGTGCTTCCATCGCATCTTCCAAATCCTGAACCGGGTCGCAGGTTGCAGATGCATCCCATTTGTTCTCTGCCGTTGTAATCTGCATGTAGTGTTCTTTTTTCCAGCTGCCATCCGGATCATAGTTGTACGTATAATCCGTACCGTTTGCCTTGATCTCAATGCCAACCTTTCCGCCAATTGGTGCCAACAGCTGCATAATCATACGTTCCGGAACAACGTTTGCGCCATCAACCAGCGCCTGGGCATCATCGAAAATGCGTTCCAGAACATCTGCTGCATATGGATCGTTGGCATCCTGTACCCGCATGATTTCCTGTTCGTCTTCTTCTGTAATCAGCATAGACTCCCGGAAGAATGCCATCTGTGTTTTGCTGATGGATACGCCAATCCGGTCACGGAATGTGGACTTCGCATCAAATGCAGACGGTGCAAGCGATACGGGAAGCCCCTTGTTGCCACGGATCCACTTTAGATCCAATCCCGCCTTTTTACGTGCCGGAAACAACCCTGCGCCGTAATACGGAATGCTGTTCGATGCAGTTTCCGTCCAGTTTGCTGCAATTGCTTCTGCGGTAAAAACATCTCTTAAGTTCATATGTTACCTCCTAGTCTACAAATTGAATCAATTTCAATGCAGCGACAGCCTTAGCATCCGGTACAGCCGGAAGCTTGCTGGATTGAATGAATCCATGTACCACGATGGTGCCGTTTGGATTTTCTGCCAGATTAACCGGCGACAGCAAAACGCCTTTTGCTTTGTCGTCATTGCTTGGAACTACAGTTCCAGCTGGGATTACGTCATTTGTAGCCAGCGCTGTCAGCGTCCCACAATTATACGGAACCGCAACATAGTGGTCATTTGCCAAAATGATGGAATTGGTTCCTACTGTAGTTGTTTGAAACTTCATACCTTTTGTCCTCCTGTATAACGTTCTCGAATTTCTCTTGCACGCTTTTGCCCTTCCAGCTGTGCAGTGCGGAATGCGGGTGCAGCAGAACCGCCCTCACTCGTGCCTGACGGTTGCTGTGGCTGCCGCCCTGCATT
>FR899075.1:0-3843 GCA_000437255.1 Ruminococcus sp. CAG:403 | reverse complement strand
GCCCTGCATTGCGGTAAAACTTTTCCGTCTGCGCAGTCTCACGCTTTGCCAGAAGCTCTTGCAAAGATTTCACCTTGCTGTCAATGTCGGCTGCATTCTTGCCCAGTACAAATGGCATCAAATCAGTAGAGGTAACACCGTCTGTACACAGCCCGGCAGATTCCAGTGCATGTACAGCATGTAATCGGTTTTCACGGTCTGTCAATGTTGCCTCTCGGTTTGCCAGCTGCGTTTCTCGCTGTGTCAATTCCAATCGTGTCTGTTCTTCCTGCGACAAATACCGCTGCTGGAGTGCTGCTAATTGCGCACGCAGGCTTTCATTGTCTGCTGTCAGCTGCTGGATGGTAGCCCCTTCCTCATTGGAATCTGGCGCTGGATCCGGAGCAGGTGCCCCTGGTTCTCCGTTCGGCTGTCCTTCCGGCTGTGATGTAGCAGTTCCTGCATCTGGTGCAGCGCCGCCATCCACGCCGGAATCTTCCGCAAAGAATTGAAGCGGAATGTGAAATAAGGGTTTCTTCATATTGCTCTCCTTTCTGATTTTTGGTATAAAAAAAGCACCTGATTGCTCAGATGCTAATTTTCAATAAAAACACCGTACCCACAGGCTTGCTTGTTTTTGGTTTCCACCCTCCGCCAGTTTATGCCCATGGTCGGGGCGGTGGTTACTCTACAATATGCCAATCCTCTGCAAACATGTCGGTCTGACTAGCCAACCAACCTATAACGATTGTGTTTTGTGCTGTTTTCATGGCGATGCTGCTTGTTATAGTCGGCTCTCTTTCATACTCGCCGTATCCGTATTTAAGAGCATTCTGGAACTCTGCCCCTTTTATCAGATACAAAAACATTCCTTTGCCGTTCCAGCCGCTTCTTGCAACTTCCTTTCCGGCTTTCAGTGCTTCCAGCGCTTCACCGAAGGTCAGTCTGTTCTTTAAATCTGCCATATTTTTTCTCCTTTCAGGCATAAAAATAACATCTGAATAATCAGATGCTAATTTTCGATTCATTTTATTGTTTGGTCAGGATTGATTTTTGGAGCTGCTGCAAATCGCATTGTACAGGTCTGCCATAGCGCTGCACAATATCGCATAGCCTTGCGGATCGTCAAATGCATCCGGTGTAACTTCCGCCATTTCTTCCAGCTTTTCCAGCAAGATCTCTTTGGCTCTTTCTTCCATGGCTCCTCCTTTCGGGCATGAAAAAAGCGCACCGATTGGTACGCTTTTGCATTTTTCAGTTAATGTGCGAATGGGCAATCCTTTAGCGCTTTATCACGTTGGATTGCAATTTCTTTCAGCCTTTTCCGAATTGCTTCTTTTTCTTTTTCGTCTGTTGCTTTCCTAAGCTTTTGATACAATTCATATTCCTCATCTGTAAGGCGAATTATCATAAAACATCACTCCTTATAGAAAAACCGCTCTGATTCCTCAAAGCGGTTTTCAAAGATTAAAAAGTCATTTGGCAGGCGTACACTTCTCCTGCGTCCCTCGGATTGCTCCTGTCAGTACCATCGGCGTGTGGACTGTACGAACTCCTCCACCTCAAATAACTTTCTAAATCTAGCTTTTACTTCTAAGAGCTTTTCCATCATATTCGGCTTTATCACTTCAGTTCAATCAAGCGTTGCCATGACTCTGTCGTTTTATGGATGGTTTAATCTTCAACTATTTCAAATTCATTTGCTGGAAAAAGAAAATCTTCTTCGGTTTCATCCACAATGCGATATGCGCCATCTTCAACCGAAATGACATCATACACTTTGTTTTTTATTAAAGAAACTTTATAATATTCTCCGATATATTTTACTTTCATTTCTTCGACCAGCCTTTCACTTTCAACTCACGAATACCGACGTTTTCTTCTTCGAACCAGTGTACATTCGCATTACGCACAGTGCCGTCAGAATCACTGATTTGTACATATCCTTTTGCATGAAACCAGTTATCCGATACGCCGCCGTAATTATCAACAAGAAAATTACGCACACGCAATTCTTTTTCAGAACCTTTTCCTGCAAACACCTCATATTTATCGAAAACAGGATTAGTAATATAAGAACTATTTCCATCGGGTAATTTCACACAATAATTTCCAAGAACTGAACGCGTTGCAATCGTTTTCCCGGTTTCTGTAGTTCGATATGTTATCTTACTTTTTAGTATACCACTTTGGTGAGTAGAAGTCAAGTCGCTGTCTGTCTTTTTTATACGGAATGTTCCATCAGACTCGGTTATCAATTGTAATTGCCCTTCTTTTTTCGAGCTCTTTTTCGGGAGCGTTCCGCCCTGCGCAACAAATTCCTCTTCTGACATGATGGAATAAACCAAAATACATCTGCAATTGATGTCTTCTTCTGCAACGCCGAAATGCCCCGGGCAGTCTGCTTTTGCACCGCTTTTGGATTCAAACTGTTCTAAAGCGTGCACCGTTTTACCATTCAGATGGCGGTGTGTGTCCCGAACGTCACCGTCCAGCGTAGACCGCCATGTTTTCACATCTACATAGCCGGTCCCATCCAATAGGTCTGCTGTTTCTTCTGCCACGTCCTGAAACCCGCGGCTGATAGCTCGATTTGCTTCCGTTCGAACAATCGTTCTCGCCTTTTTCTCGTTTCCACCCAGCGTTTTTGCAATTCTGCCCGCCATTTTAGTGTAGCTATCTCCAGAAGCTAACCCTACTGCCAATGTTTTTTGAATATCGGAAACAATCTGTTTTCGCCGGCGTTGGAATACAGTAGACAGCGTTAATTTGGGTATCGGATATTCCACAATATACCGTACTGTTTCCGGTGTAACTGCAAGTGCACCGCCAAACAACGATTGCAAGGTCGCATTGCCAGCGGTCACTTGTTGGACGGCTGCTGCCATACCGGTATAGCACGTTGTGTACGTATCCTCTACTGTTTTCCGTATCTTTCGTTCCATTGGTTCTCCTAAGCCATCCAGGTGGCTTAGAACGTCTTCCAGGAAGTTCTTATACTGCCCTGCGGCTTGCAGATCTCCTCTCGTTAAAATACTGGTTTCAGGATCTCCATAACCGGCATAGTACTTTCCAAGGATTGCTTGCAGTTCAATCAGCACATCTTGATACGCCTTCCGGATTTCAGCTTCCACGCCTTTTTCTCGATGCGCTGCGATGCGGCGAAGCTGCACTTGATAGTGCCACAAATCATACTGCATGATCTTCTCCGGCAGCTTCTTCCGGCACCTGGTACAGTGAATAGGAACCATCTTCCTGTTCTTTCAGCTGCATGACATAATCCACATCATCAATGAAACTGTAAGCGCTTTCATACACAACCTGTTCCGGCAATCCGGATGCAATCATTGCTTGTGCTGCCTGCGCTTCGCTCAACGCATCCAACGGAAAGTTTCGTTTAAATGTCATGGTACATTGTTCAGGCTTGCATGGAATTTTGCGCCGGTTCCAACTCCCTGCCAGAAGCTGAAACATATACATACCAGCGGATTGCATTTTAGCTTGCAGCATCCCGCACTTTGTCTCCAGCGGAATCAATTTGTATTTTAGGCTAACACCAGAGGCCGCCCCGAACGATTCGTCCCCCATGTTGGGCGTTCCGGATTCATAGCGAATGTTGTCTTCCAGACGCTTCGCATAATTCTCCTGCCAAGTCCCCGAGAAGTCTTTCGCCAAGTAATAGATTTTTCCGTTGTTGTTCGCACCGGAAAAGAATTGAATGGATCCGCTTTTTTGTGCTTCAACGATTTGTTCAGGCGTGATATTCACATTTTCAAATACCATGTAGGAATTGGAAAAGTTTTCCATCTCATTGCTGCAATCTGATAAAAACCGATCGTAAGCATCAATAGAAGCCAGTACTTT
>FR899074.1:13303-22166 GCA_000437255.1 Ruminococcus sp. CAG:403 | reverse complement strand
CAACAACTGAGGCAACTACTACTACAAGCGAAACAACTTCTACAACTAAGGCAACAACTGCTACAAACGGAACGACTTCTGTGGCCAAGGCAACGACTACTACAAGTGGAACGACTTCTGCGACCAAGGCAACCACTGCCACAAGTGGAACGACTTCTGCAACTAAGGCAACCACTGCCACAAGTGGAACGACTTCCACGACCAAGGCAACTACCACTACTACAAACGGAACGACTTCCACGACAAAGGAAAGCATTACCGCAAGTGAAACAACTGTAACTACCAGTGCTTCCAACACAGAATCTACTGCTGCAACATCGGCAACCACGATCACAACGGCAGCAACTACAAGCATGACTAACATTGCAGACGAGGATCTTTGCGGCTGGGCAATCAACGACTACCAGAAGAAAACCGGTGTCACACCGGCAAATGCAGAAATCACTGCACGTTCGGAGGAAGCTTGCGAAATTACGTTGACTGACGAAAACGGCAATGTGCTGGACGTTTATACCGTTGATCCGAAGACCGGCACTGGTACGGATTCTTCCAACGCAGAAGTTAACCTGCCTCAGACTGGAAACAATTCCATGACAAACTGGCTCCTGTGCATGGGGGCGGCACTGTTCATGGCATTCGGATTCGGTGCGGTAAAGGCATCTGGTGTTCGCAAACGCAAAGAGAATGAATAAGACCAAAAAGCAGTGGGCGATGTTCCTTTTAGGACTGACTGCGATTTTGATCGGTGTCAGTATCCTTGGATTTTTCGGTTTGAGAAAGTGCTACCGACTTTATCAAAGGCAAGTTTTGCTTGAGAACAATCCGGTTGTGGAAATTGCAGACTTAAACATCAAAGCCCCCATTTTAGAGGGAACTGACAATGAAACGCTCGCCAAAGCGGCAGGGCATTTCAAGGACAGCGGCGATTTTGGCAAGGGCAATTACTGCATTGCTGGGCACAGCAGCACACTGTACAAAGAATATTTCAACAATCTGAAAAATGTGGAGATCGGCATGGAAATCACGTTGTATGACAAGCAAAAGCAGGCGTATCATTACACTGTGACCGAAAGCAAAATCGTCGATCCGAATGCCGTCTGGGTACTTGACGATTTCGGCGATGATAGAATCACCATCATCACCTGTACCGATGACGGAACACAGCGACAGGTTGTGGTAGGACTGCTGAATTGATCTTTTTGGTTTGCCTAACCAATGAATGGCCGTAACTAAGTGAAACCCATTAGCATCGTAACCCAGTTAAATCGGTTCAGTGAAAAGAACGAGAAAACTACGCAATTTGGAACTTTTCCCATTTTGAAAAGTTGTAAATAAGTGATTTTACCACTGTAAGCATCGCCTCCACTATTAAAGTATCTGTAATGATACAATGTAGAATTTCACCTCACAAAAGCAGGGTGAAATTCTTTGTGTAAAAACAAACGATAGCTTTTGCAATCAAACGATATCCCCTATTATCGTTTGCAAATAGGATTTTTACATATTTTCAGGCACAAAAAAGCCGAGCATCTTTTCTGCCCGGCTTTATTATTATTCTTTGATTTCTGTTCCATCTTTGAATTGGAACACCATACTGCCGTCATGGAAAACAATAATATTTGCGATTACTGCGTTCCAGATACTGTCATCAAACTCCGTTAACACATCACCTGATATTCTGAATCTGTTTGTTCGTGCCTGTACTGATTCATATTCGGCTTTTACCTGGCCAAGTTCAAACTGCAGTTCTTCAAAGTGTTCATACTTTTCTCGGTATTCGTCTGTGAAACCGTTGGTGTACGTAGCAATGTATCTTCAAATTCAGTCTTTAAGGTTCTCAGTTCTGTGTCATCTGGCTGAAAAGGTTCTTGCAGGGCTGCAAGTACTATTTTTATATTTTTGATAATTTTTTAAAAAATTACAGCCATAGCAGAAAACAGAAACCCTTATGGCAGTTTCCGTGAATCATAGCCATAAGGGTTGTGTTTGTTTTTCATGATGCGTGACAATTTCCATGATTTCCACCACAAGGATGTTCTGCATCGTGATGGTCATGGTGATTACACTGTGCATTCGGACTATAGACAAGCGTTCCAGCCAAAAGTTGTTTCACTGCTGCATCTGCATTTCCGGAAACACCACCGTATAGCCGAATTCCGGCATTTGTCAATGCAATTTGTGCACCAGCTCCGATACCGCCGCAAATCAAAGTATCTACCTTCTGTTCAGAAAGCATGTCAGCCAAAGCACCATGGCCAGTTCCATTGGTACTTACAATTTGAGTATGTACGATTTTTCCTTGCAAAATCTCATAGACTTTGAATTGCTCTGTATGTCCAAAATGTTGGAATACATTTCCATTTTCATAAGTCACTGCAATTTTCATTTGTTTCGTCTCCTTTGTGTGTGATAATTTTATCATACACCTTTTTCACGTTAAAATCAAGATACTATGTAATTGATAAGCGGCTTTCCTTCAATAGAAATGCTATTGCAGAAAGGTCAGTAACTCCTCTGCATGGGAGTCTTTCAGATAAACATAAAACAAGTCGTGGGTTTTGGGATATCCCTGTAAGGAAAACAAAGCCAACCGTGGATCCTGATTTGCAATGGAGCGATAGCCAAACGTGATACCCAGCCCTGCTGCAACCAGATCTTTGATGACAACAAAGCTGCTAATACAAGTCATAGAAGAAAATGAAGCAATGCTCTCTCCGTGAATGTTCAGTTGATTTTCAAATATGGAACGAGTTCCGGAGCCATGTTCACGAAGGATCAAATTTTGTGATACTGCTTCATCAAATGCAATTTCCTTTTCGGCAAAAGGATGGTCCGCACTGCAAATTCCCAGAAATTCTTCTGTTTTCATAAGCGTTGAGCCAAATGTGTTCTTGTCAAATTCGCCTTCGACCATTGCAATATCCAAAGAACCATTTCGGATATGATGCAAAAGAGCTTGCGTGTTGTCTACCAGAAGTTGTACACGACATTTTTTCGATTCCACAAGTGCGATGATTTTGTCAGAGATCATGTAGTCCCCAATGCTTTTGGTTGCACCTAGTTTCAATTCAGGGATAGACTGCTTCTGCATTTCTAACCGAAGATGCTCTTCCTCATATCGTACTTTTCGCAAATGCCGTTCCAACAGCTTTGCCTGCGGTGTCATAGAAAGCTTTCGTCTATCATACTGAAACAGCGGGCAGCCATAAATTTCTTCCAAGGCATGGATATGCTGTGTTACAGCAGGCTGTGTCATGTGAAGAATCTCTGCAGTTTTTCGATAATTCATTTGTTCGCATAAGACCAAAAAGGTTGTTGTTTTATAATCTAGCATGGCATTCCTCTTATTCTTGATAAATTTAATTTATCACTAGATAGAAAATCATAATTTGATGCTATTGAAAATGTGCAGTATAATATTCCTCGATCAAATAAAAACAGGAGGAATAATTATGAAGTTCATGAAAAAAGACGGAAAGGGATTGCTGTTGTGTTTGGTAATTGCGGTTCCGTGCTGGTTTTTGGGGAACATGATTCCCGTTGTTGGCGGGGCTGTTTTTGCTATGCTCGCTGGCATGGTAACTGCATGCTTCTTAAAGCACAGAGAACCGTTTCAAAATGGCATCGCATTTACCGCAAAGTACATTTTGCAGGGTGCTGTAATTTTCCTCGGATTCGGTATGAATCTGACCGTCGTAATCCAAACGGGAAAGCAGTCACTCCCCATCATCATCAGTACCATTTCCATATCACTAATCACAGCATTTGTGATGTCCAAAGCACTCCGTATTCCGTCCAATGCATCGATTTTGATCGGTGTAGGTTCTTCCATTTGCGGCGGTTCGGCAATTGCGGCAACTGCACCGGTGATCCGTGCAGATGATGACGAAGTTGCCCAATCGATCTCTGTGATTTTCTTTTACAATATGATCGCCGCACTGCTCTTTCCAATGCTCGGCGGCCTTTTGGGATTCTCTACCGAAACGGGAGAAGCATTTGGCATTTTTGCCGGAACAGCTGTGAATGATACTTCATCGGTGACTGCCACAGCTTCCACATGGGATTCTCTCTATCATCTCGGCTCACAGACTTTGGATAAAGCGGTTACGGTGAAACTGACACGAACTCTTGCAATTATACCGATCACGGTGGTACTTTCTCTGTGGCAGACAAGAAAGGCAAAGCACAGCGGAAAGGCGATTCCCATGAAAAATGTATTTCCCTTTTTCATTCTGTACTTTGTTTTTGCATCTGTCATAACAACAGTTTGCGTGCACCTCGGCGTGCCGTCCGGCTTTTTCACACCGTTTAAGACACTGAGTAAATTCTTGATCGTTCTGGCAATGAGTGCAGTCGGACTGAATACAAACATTGTGAAACTAATCAAGATGGGCGGCAAACCGATCTTGCTGGGATTCTGCTGTTGGTGCGGGATTATCAGTATAAGCCTCGGTATGCAGCGCTTTCTTAGCATTTGGTGATTCTCTTTTTATTATATAGTATCGAAAAAAGTGCAAGGTGTTGTACAAAATATGAGTATAGAATAATGTGTAAAGTAAATTGCTGTTTCTCCGTGGCTATGACATAATAAAAATAAAAAATTGAAAATATAGCAAGGAGAGAAGTGCTAGTTGGAAAGGATTTATAGATATTGTGTTTGAACCGAATCGGAACTGCACGCTGCTTGCCTATATCCCATCTATTATTCTCTTTACAAATGGCAGTGCAGCACCGATTGCTGGTGCAAATTCTCCATGTTTTCCAAGTTGGATGGTAATATCTCGTTCTGCGAAAAAAGGTGGCTCCGTAATTTTCTGTTTTAGAAATTCTAGATCTGCTTCTGTCAAATATGGCACAAGAAATCCGCTGAGAATCACATCGCTGTCTATGACTGTGTTGACATTTTGGATGGCTGCTGCCAGCTTAGAGAGATACATCTCCCAAATGGCTTTGCTTTTTGGTTCATTTTCCCGTACGGACTGGAAAAATGATTCAAAAGAATTGCCATGAATTTGACTTTGCAGACTTTCAGCGGAGCAATAGGTTTCCAAACAACCTTTTCCGCCACAGTAACAGGGTGTTCCATTTGGGACAATACACATATGTTCGATGGTTCCGCTATGCATGGACTTTCCCTGATGCACTTCTCCGTGAATAACCAATGCACTGCCCAGATTTTTGTTGAGCAAAAAAACGACAGCATCAGATAGCTGCGGTTGATTCCAGATTTCTGCAAAAGCAGCAGCTTTGGAATCATGTTCTGTAAAACAAGGATACGGGATATAGCGTGTCAGATCGGCGGTATTTAGTCCGGTATGCTGTAATAGCTTTCCATATTGAATCTTGCTGCGGTCTGGGGAGAGAATCCCTTGAATCGCAATTCCAACGCCAGAGATTTTATCGGGATTGGATTCTACATGATTGGCAAATCGCATGACTTCTTTCCCTAAGAATTGATAGTATGTCTCGGTAGCAGAAAATGTTTCTGTTACCGCTTTTTGTTGCATTACATTGCTATATAAATCGACTGCAACCAGCAAAATGGAACGTTTCAGAATAAAAACACCAATAGTCGTCCTTGCATTTGGAACAATTTCAATTGCCTGTGCTTTTCTGCCGCCGGTGGATTCATAATAACCTGTGCGATGAATCCAGCCATCCTCCTCTAATGCTTTTAAATTTTGTGTCACTGTTGTCAGTCCCATATGCAGTTCTTGTGCCAGGTCTTGCTTGGAGATGGAACGCTTTTCATAAATCATTTGATAGACCTTGCTGCGGTTAATTCGCTTGACCTCAATGGTCGTCATTCCGGAATTTGACATATATGAAGCACCTCTTTTCGATTTGTCTTGATGAAAAGTAATTCTATGGGATAGTATAACATAGTTTCTCTATTTTTTCAATAGAATCTCCGAATTGGTGCAATTTGCACAAATATATATAGAAAAAGTTGGCTATTTTACCACTTGTATTTCGACGTTCCATCTGTTAGAATATACTTGTAATCAGCTGTTACGCATAAGTGTAAATCAAAACTAATCAAATGGAGGAATTTCAAATGAAAAGTGCAGTATTTTATGGAAAGCATAACATGAGAGTGGAAGAATCTCCGATGCCAAAAGTAGGAGCAGAAGATGTCCTGATTCAGGTAAAGGCGTGCGGTATCTGTGGTACAGATGTGCACATTTACGAGGGCGACAAGGGTGCTGCAGAAGTGACACCGCCGACCATTCTGGGACATGAATTTTCTGGTGTGGTTGCAGAAGTTGGCGCTGCGGTAACCAATGTAAAGGTGGGCGACCGTGTATGCATCGATCCGAACTGCTATTGCGGCAAGTGTGATTTCTGCCGGAACGGAATTGCACACTATTGTACAGATATGATCGGTTATGGTACAACCGTTAACGGCGGCTTTGCAGAATATTGCAGCGTGAATCAACGTCAGGTTTACAAGCTGGGTGATCATACCACTTTTGAACAAGGTGCGATGACCGAACCAGTTGCCTGCTGTCTGCATGGAATAGATCTGTGCAACATTCGTCCGGGCAGCAGTGTGGTAGTCATTGGCGGCGGCATGATCGGTCTGCTGATGCTTCAGTTGGCACGGCTTGCCGGAGCAGCCAGAACAGCTTTGTTAGAACCAGTTGCAAGCAAGCGGGAAGTTGCCAAGAAATTGGGTGCAGATATCTGTATTGACCCGATTCACGAAGACGTCAAAGCAGCTCTTGCCTCTGCCGGTATGACATGGGTCAACACCGTGATTGAATGTGTGGGCAGAACTTCCACTATTGAACAGGCGATCGACATTGTGGGAAACAAGGGTACCGTCATGATGTTTGGACTGACCAAGCCGGATGACACCATTTCCCTGAAACCGTTTGAAGTATTCCAGAAAGAAATCGAACTGAAGGCATCTTACATCAATCCGTATACCCAGAAGCGTGCACTGGAACTGATTGATTCCGGCAGACTGGACGTTTCCAGCATGGTTTATGCCGTAGAAGGTCTGGACCATCTAGCAGACATTCTGGCAAAACCGGAATTGCGGGCAAACGGAAAATACATCATTTCTCCGGAAAAATAAAAGTGGGGTGAGCATATGACAGAAGCAGTTTTTGCCGCAGAGCCAGTTCGGCTGGTGATTTCCGCTGTTGCCGGAATTGCCATTCTTTTAATTTTGATTTTAAAATGCAAACTTCATCCAATATTAAGTTTGTTGATATCAGCTTTGGTGATCGGCTTAGGTTCGGGTATGCCAGTTACAATGTTGATGGATACTGTAGAATATGGAGCAGGGAACACCTTGCAGGGTATTGTCCTGCTGATCGGGCTTGGCTCTATGTTTGGCGGGATTCTGGAGGTATCTGGCGGTGCACAGCAAGTTGCACAGACGATGATCGGAAAGTTTGGCGAAAAGAAAGCTGGCTGGGCGTTGGGCATCACTGGCTTGGTTGTTGGAACAACGGTATTTTTTGAAGCTGGTGTTGTCATTTTGATTCCACTGGCATTTGGTCTGGCAAAAAAGACAAAAAAATCGATCCTGACCTATGTGCTGCCGTTATTGGCAGGATTAGCAACTGGATTCGCGTTCATTCCGCCGTCTGCCGGTTCGGTACTGGTTGCAAATATGCTTGGTGTGAATCTGGGTGTGATGATTGCAGTGGGCGTTCCGGTTGGAGTCATCGCTGTGATTTGTGCTGGCGTGCTCTGGGGCAAATTCTGCGGAAAACGTATTTATGCAGAACTGCCATCTAATATGCGGGAGATTGCAGACACTGGAGAAGAACAGAAACTGCCGTCGTTCGGAACAGTACTGGGAATCATCTTAATTCCGTTGATGCTGATTCTGTTGAACACGGTGACCGATTATTTATCTTTGCCAATTGCTGTAAAATCCATATTTGAATTTCTGGGAACGCCGTTTGTTGCCTTGATCATTGCAACATTATTCGCCATGTTTTTCTTAGGGAAAAAGCAGGGCTACAGCGGCGATGATTTGAAAAAAATTTTAGATCGGGCATTGAAACCGACTGGTATGATCTTGCTGGTCATCACCGGCGGCGGTATTATCCGCTGGGTTCTGCAAAACACAGGCATGGGCGATATCATTGGTCCAGCACTGGAAAAGAGTGGACTGCCGTTGATTCTGGTTGCATTTTTGATTGCTGCCTTGATTCGTTCTTCGGTTGGAGCTGCGGTTGTTGCCATGACCATGTCTGCCGGAATCATGGCTTCCATGCCGGCAGTACAGGCACTTTCTCCGGTAGAACTGGCAGCAATGGTCTGTGCCATTAATGGCGGTGCAACGGCTTTCAGCCATGTAAACGATTCCGGTTTTTGGCTGGTCGGTTCGCTGCTGGAAATCGATGAGAAGAGTACGCTGAAATCATGGACGATCATGGAAACCATCATCGGTGTGGTTGGTCTTGTCTGTGCACTGGTCATTTCCATATTTGTATAAAGGAGGAATCATAGATGCGATTAAAAGTAAAATTGTGTGATGCTGTGGCCATTAAAAATCTGGTACTTGCTGCATCATCACTGCCATGTGATGTAGACTTGCAGTCTGGCAGTTTCGTGGTAGATGCGAAGTCCATTCTGGGTGTGTTGGGACTGCCGAAGCAGGACACCGGTATTTTGCAGGTACATTCCGATGACCCGAACATCTGCACGCTGTTTTTGGAGGAGCTGGAACATTTGGGGATTTTGTGTCCGGAAGGGCCAATGATTCAGAAAACCACATTTCTGGCGTGTGCACTGGGAGAAATGCTGATCGACTTCACCATGCAGGGCAGAAATGAGCAGGGACAGCGTGTTTTTGCGCAAAATGCCGGCGGTGCTCCTGCCAATGTCATGGCTGCTA
>FR899074.1:6582-13294 GCA_000437255.1 Ruminococcus sp. CAG:403 | reverse complement strand
CCTGCCAATGTCATGGCTGCTATGGCAAAGCTGGGGGCAAGAACGGCATTTATCGGCAAAGCCGGAAATGATATGCACGGCAGATTCCTCAAGGAGACGTTGGAACAGTGCGGAATTGACAGTACCGGGTTTACGTTGAGTGATGATTACTTCACAACATTGGCATTTGTCGATGTTAAGCCAGATGGAGAGCGGGAGTTTTCCTTTGCCCGGAATCATGGTGCGGATAAGATGCTGGAAAAAAGCGATGTTCCGTTGGAATTGATTCGCAGCAGTGGCATTCTGCATATCGGTTCCATTTCGCTGACAGATGAGCCAGCGCGCAGTACTACCTTCTTTGCTGTACAGAAAGCGAAAGAAGCTGGCTGTGTGATTTCCTATGACCCGAATTATCGTGCTTCGCTCTGGAAATCAGAGGAACTTGCAAAGAAGCAAATGCGAAGTATGATTCCGTATGCGGATTTGATGAAAATTTCGGAAGAGGAGACTTTTCTGCTCACTGGTGAGAGTGACTATCAGAACGCTGCGAAAGTTTTGATCCAGGGTGGTGTGAAAATCGTGGTCGTAACGCTGGGAAAACTGGGTGCTTATGTGCAGACCAAACAGGGCGGACAGCTGGTAAAAGGATTCCGGAACAAGGCGATAGATGCGACCGGTGCAGGCGACGCATTCTGGGGCGGATTTCTGTTCCAGTTCAGCCGCTGCGGGAAAAATCCAGAATCCATTGCAGTAGAAGAAGCAGCAGAGTTTGCAGATTTTGGCAATGCTGTGGCAAGCGTTTGTGTCCAGAAGCACGGAGCAATTCCGGCAATGCCGAATATGACACAGGTCATGGAACAATTGAAAGAAGAGAGGTTAGAAGCATGAAATTGCAGGACAATGCGACCGGATTTCAGCACATAGGATTTCCGACTAATGATTTGCAGGAAACCATTGCTTTTTACGAAAAGCTTGGATTTCGCGTTGCACTTCACACCTATAACGAAGAAGCCGGCGAAGCGGTTGCATTTTTGCAGCTTGGAAACCTGATGCTGGAAATCTATGAAAATCATCAGGCACCAATGCAGGCGGGGGCGTGGGATCATTTGGCAATTGACGTCAGAGATATTGAAGCCGCTTATGAGGAAGTCTGTGCATTGGAACTGAACAATCAGAAGGATACCATTCACTTCCTACCCTTCTGGGAGAATGGTGTAAAGTTTTTCAAGATTACAGGGCCGAATCATGAAGTGATTGAGTTTAGTCAAATTCTTTAAAAATACAATTGAGAACAGCTACAGTTATTTGACTGTGGCTGTTCTTGATATATGGGTTATAGTCTCAATAATGGTAACATGACGAAAGGTCACATCATTTGGACATTTTTTATTCTGAAAGCGTGCGAAAAGCATGATTTCAAATATTTATGATAGCAAATAGGTACATAAAACAAAAGCAATCAACCGATTTTTCTTAATGCTGTATTTACTCATTAAAATATTGTGCTGTTTTGCAGAGGTTGTCTTGAAAATAGAGTTGGATTATGCTATACTATAAAAAATAAACACCACTTTAATTGATAAAATCAAAGGATTATGGCAATGAAAAAAAGAAAGATGCGGTTAGCATTGGCACAAATGGCGAATGCAGGAAGTGTTAAGAATAACCTCGGTAAAAGTATTCAATTACTCAAAGCGGCAGCAGAAAATAAGGCAGATCTTGTATTATTCCCGGAGGTACAGCTGACAGAATTTTTTCCGCAGTATCCGGGAAAAGATGTCTCTAAATATGCGATTCCATTGGACTCGGATATCATAAAACAATTTTGTGCAGCTTGTAAAGCATACTGCATCATGGCAGTGCCGAATATATATTTGTTAGAAAACGGAAAGACATACGATGCCAGTATTCTGATCGATAAAAATGGCAGTATCCTCGGTGTGCAGAAAATGGTGCATATTGCACAGGCAGAGCAATTTTTTGAACAGGATTACTATATGCCGTCAGATGATGGCTTTCATGTTTTTGATACTGCATTCAGAAAAATTGGAATCGTGGTGTGTTTTGATCGGCATTATCCGGAAAGCATCCGCACAGAAGCTTTGATGGGAGCAGATCTAATTCTGATTCCAACCGTAAACACCAAGGAAGAACCCTCAAAAATGTTTGCGTGGGAAATCCGAGTACAGGCGTTTCAAAACAGTGTGCTCCTTGCAATGTGCAATCGTGTAGGAACGGAAGATCGTATGAATTTTTCCGGAGAATCTATTGTAACAGATGCCAATGGAGAAGTACTTGTAATGGCAGATGATACGGAACAACTGCTCTATGCAGATGTTGATTTGCAGCAAGCCGAAATTGTGAGAAAATACCGCCCATATACACAGTTGAGAAGAAACGAGTGGTATCTATAAAGAAAAGCGTTTTCCAAGGAATCTATCATACGGATTACAACTGGATTATTTTTAAAAAAGTCTTGATTCAAATCGAAAAATGTTGTATAATAAAAAAGTGTGTAAAAATCACACAGTAAATTTCCGATTCGGAAAGGAGTTTAAAAATGATTTATTCAAACGAAGTAAACAAAATGTGCTGCGTCACACAGGGTGTAAATCATGGCGCTGCCCCAATCCCAGAAGAAGCAAAATGGGTTAAGGCAAAGGAAATCAGCGACATCTCCGGCTTGACACACGGCATTGGTTGGTGTGCTCCTCAGCAGGGAACCTGTAAGTTAACACTGAATGTAAAAGAAGGCATCATTCAGGAAGCTTTGGTAGAAACCGTAGGATGTTCTGGTATGACACATTCCGCTGCTATGGCAGCAGAAATCCTGCCGGGCAGAACCATTCTGGAAGCATTGAATACAGACTTAGTCTGTGATGCGATCAATACTGCAATGAGAGAATTGTTCTTGCAGATTGTTTATGGTAGAAGCCAGAGTGCTTTCTCTGAAGAAGGTCTTCCGATTGGCGCTGGCCTGGAAGATTTGGGTAAGGGTCTGCGTTCTCAGGTTGGTACTATGTATGGTACACTTGCAAAGGGCCCACGTTATCTGGAAATGACAGATGGTTATGTTACCAAGATTGCATTGAATGAAGATGACGAGATCATTGGTTATAAGTTTGTAAACTTTGGTAAGATGATGGACTTTATCAAAGCAGGCGATGATGCAAACACTGCATTTGAAAAAGCACAGGGTCAGTATGGTCGTGTTGCAGATGCTGTTAAGTTTGTAGATCCCAGACAGGAATAAAAATCGATAGGAGGAAGAAACAATGGCACTGTTTGAATCATACGAAAGAAGAGAAAAGCAGATTCTTGCTGTTTTAAAAGAATATGGCATCAATTCTATTGAAGAAGCCGCTGAAGTAACAAAGGCTGCTGGTCTGGATGTATATAAAATGGTAGAAGGCATTCAGCCGATTTGCTTTGAAAATGCAAAATGGGCCTATACAGTAGGCGCTGCAATTGCAATTAAAAAGGGATGTAAGCGGGCAGCTGACGCTGCTGCTGCAATTGGCGAAGGTTTGCAGGCATTCTGTATTCCAGGTTCTGTTGCCGATCAGCGTAAGGTTGGTCTTGGACATGGTAACCTTGGCAAAATGCTGCTGGAAGAAGAAACAAAATGTTTCGCATTTCTTGCAGGTCACGAATCTTTTGCCGCTGCTGAAGGCGCAATCGGAATTGCAGAAAAGGCAAATAAGGTTCGGAAGGAACCGCTTCGTGTTATTCTGAATGGTCTTGGAAAAGATGCTGCGCAGATCATTGCAAGAGTAAACGGCTTTACTTATGTAGAAACCGAAATGGATTATTACACTGGCGAAGTAAAGGAAGTATTCCGGAAGTGCTATTCTAAGGATCCGGAAAGCCCGCGTGCAAAGGTAAATTGCTATGGCGCAAATGATGTAACAGAAGGCGTTGCGATTATGTGGAAGGAAGGCGTTGATGTTTCCATTACTGGTAACTCCACCAACCCGACTCGTTTCCAGCATCCTGTTGCAGGTACTTATAAGAAGGAATGTATTGACGCTGGCAAGAAGTATTTCTCTGTTGCTTCTGGTGGTGGTACAGGTCGTACAC
Organism: Ruminococcus sp. CAG:403; assembly: GCA_000437255.1. Lineage (GTDB taxonomy): Bacteria > Bacillota > Clostridia > Oscillospirales > Ruminococcaceae > Ruminococcus_C. Next base: position 9,235 of record FR899074.1, on the reverse strand, counting down.
TGCACCCAGATAATATGGCTGCTGGCCCGGCTTCCTATGGTATGACAGATACAATGGGTCGTATGCATTCTGACGCACAGTTTGCAGGTTCCTCTTCTGTTCCGGCTCACGTTGAAATGATGGGCTTGATCGGCATGGGTAACAATCCTATGGTTGGTGCAACTGTTGCAGTTGCTGTTTCTGTAGAAGAAGCTGCAAAAGCTGGAAAATTCTAAGAAATTGCGTGACTTTTTAATATAAAGCAACAAAAGGAGCATATCAGTTCTTAGGACTGATATGCTCCTTTTTGCGTACATTGTACATTCAATTAAGAACGGAAAAGCTTTGATCGGGTGTCTGAATCGGGAGAATGATATTGGATAACCAAATGGCGTGCTTTAAAATTGACTTTTTTACCAAAAGATCCATTCAGCTGATTGAATTTTTTGATGGATTGTGATATAATCATAATTAATTATACGTTATAGTGCTAAAAATATCCTGTAAGATCAGAGCGTTTTGGGGATAACAGATGTCACTAAAAATAAGTAGGAGATGAATGAATGAAAAAGTTTCTATCGATTCTATCAGCATTGGTGATTGCATGTACATCTGCTGCTTTTCATTTGGCAGCGGTCGATGAAGGTTCCACTATTGCAGCAGAACAAGCAACAGATGGGTTCTATGATGATTTTTCAAGTGGGACGCTGGATCCAGACAAGTGGCTGGTTGCATATAAGAACTGGGGCGGAAAAGTTACGGAGAATGGGGTGAATGTCGATTATAATGGCGGCGTAATTCCACAGAATGTTTCTATTCAAAATGGAAAACTGATTTTAACCGGAAACGGAAATTTCTATCAAGGTGATTTAAAAGGTATCAACAAAGATGGTTCCCAGCGAACGGACGGAAAAAGAACTGGTGCAGCAATTGCAACGAAAGCATACTATGCATCTGGAAGTTATGAAGTAATGGCAAAGGTTTCCCCGGAACTTGGTGCCTGCTCCGCAATCTGGACGTTTGAATATGAAGAGGATTGGGATACCGGTGAAATTACGAACCATGAAATTGACATTGAAATGCCCGGCAGACCGAATTCTGAAAAGAAAGATCAAAGCTATCAGTATGCATTGTGTAATACTTGGATTGGCGAAAATGAAGGAGAATATCGAACCGGATATACGGATATTGGAGCCAACCAAGCAGATGGAGCATTTCATAAGTATCGGTTTGATTGGCATACCGGCGATGAAAATGAGGAAGCAAGGGTTGAATTTTACTTTGACGATGTACTGACTTATACTGCAAAAGAATATATTCCGACCAATGCAAGCAGACTGTGGCTCGGACTATGGTTCCCGAATAGCTGGGCGGGAACGCCGGATTTTGAAACTTCCGATTTTGAAATCGATTATGTGAAAATTACACCATTTCATGAAAGCGGTGATACCGAACAACAGGAAACCTATCCAGAGGATGGCTGGGGCAGCCTTGAAGATATCTCCCACGATACTTCATTGCAAGGCGATGTCAATGCGGATGGAACGTTCGATCTTGCAGATGTTGTTCTTTTTCAGAAGTGGCTTCTTGCTGTTCCGGATACGAAATTAGCTGATTGGAAAGCAGCTGATTTCTGTGAGGACGGCATATGGAATGGGTTTGATCTTTGTGCGATGAAGCGAAAATTGACTTCTGGAGAATTTCCAACCAATCAAGTCTATGTGAAAAATACAGAAGAACTAAAAAATGCCCTTGAGCATGCAAAAGCAGGGGATGAAATCATACTTGCTGAAGGGGAGTATGTCTATAGTGGTGCTACGCCAAAGGGATACATGTTCACCAGTTCAGCGGACGGAACAGAAGAAAATCCAATTATCCTTCGTTCTGAAAATCCAGAAAAGCCTGCTATTCTATCTGGTTCTTCCACCGCTGAAAATTATGCCTTATCCATTTCCGGAGATTGGTGGGAAATCAAAGATTTAAAAATCACAAATGCACAGAAGGGAATCATGATCGACAATTCCAATCATACAAAAATCAGAAACTGTGAAGTGTATAACATTGGGTCAGAGGGTATTCATTTGAGAGACGATAGTTCCTATTGCCTGATTGAAAATTGCACGATTCACGATACTGGTGTTGTTTCTCCGGGATATGGAGAAGCTGTTTACGTTGGCAGTGCAAAAAGTACAACAGAATATGGTCATGAATGTCACTACAATACCATAAAGAACTGCAAACTTGGCCCGAATGTTGCGGCTGAACACGTTGACATCAAAGAGTACACCATTGGAACAACGGTAGAAAATTGTACATTTGATGGAACTGGAATGAGCGGTGAAAATTCAGCCAAGAGCTTTATCAATATCAAAGGCAATGACTGTGTCATCCGAAATAACATTGGCTACAGAAACGGATGCACTGCAATTCAGCGTGCATTTGAACAAAATGATGTCGTAGAGGGCTGGGGACAGAACGCTTCGGTATATGGCAACAAAGTTTATATGGATACTGCAACCAATACTTGGGGTAAGAAAATGTACTTTTTAAATGCGTGGGATTGTTCTGCTACTGTTTGGGATAACTTCATGGCATATGATGGGGAACTTTTCTCGGTAGATAATGAAGACGACCATTGGAATTATTATAATTGTAATTTACTTACTTATGGAAG
>FR899074.1:3713-6484 GCA_000437255.1 Ruminococcus sp. CAG:403 | reverse complement strand
ACTTTTGGAGTCAGCTCCTATCCATATATCCGGCATTTTTCCAATTTTTATTCTGTTTCTTTCATGTAAGCGGATTCTTACAAAAGAAGCAAATCATTAAGAAACCTGTTCAAATTGACTGTTATAGAGATCTGCATAGAACCCATTCTTGGCAATCAGTTCCTCATGGGTACCACTTTCGATGATGTCGCCATCTTTGAGTACGAGAATTAAATCTGCATTCTTAATGGTAGAGAGTCGGTGTGCAATGACGAAAGAAGTTCTGCCTTCCATGAGCTGATCCATTGCCGTTTGGATTTGCCGTTCAGTTCGAGTATCAATCGAAGAGGTTGCTTCGTCCAGAATCAACATTGGCTTGTCAGCGATCATTGCCCGGGCAATGGTAAGCTGCTGTTTTTGTCCCTGCGATAAGTTAACTTGGTCATTTAATACCGTATCATATCCATTGGGCAGCGTACGAATAAAATGATCTAGCCCAACTGCTTTGCAGGCTGCCCGCATTTTTTCTTCACGGATTCCTTTTTCACAATAGATGAGGTTTTCCCGAACTGTCCCTTCAAACAACCAGGTATCCTGCAACACCATACAAAATTGTGCATGTACGGCTTCTCGTTTCATGGTGTTGGTTGGTGTTCCATCAATGCAGATTTTTCCACCCTGTATTTCATGGAACCGCATCAGCAGATTCACCATTGTGGTTTTTCCGGCTCCGGTTGGGCCGACAATGGCAACCTTCTGTCCGGGTTTTGCCACAGCAGAGAAGTCATGAATAATGGTAGCATCAGAATCTTCATAGCCAAATTTTACATGCTCAAAGGTTACTTCCCCCTTGACATTAGAAAGTTGTTCGATCTTTCCGGTTTCATCTTCCATTTCTTCTGCTTCCAAAAATTCAAATACCCGTTCACCGGCAGCGCCAGCGGACTGTAAGGATTGTACTGCTTGTGCAATTTGAGAAAGCGGCTGCGTGAAATAACGAACATACATCATAAATGCGACAATAACACCAAATGTAATTTTTCCGTTTAAAGCCATGGCACCGCCAACTACACAAACAGCAACGTAACCTAGATTCCCGATGAAATTCATAACCGGCATCATCATACCGGAGAGGCACTGTGCTTTAAAGTTGCTTTCGCAAAGTTTTTGATTCATCTGATCGAATGTCTGTTCTGCTTCCGCTTCGCCGTTGTATGCTTTTACAACGGTATGACCGGTATAGATTTCTTCAATGTGTCCGTTCAGATCCCCAAGGTGCTGCTGCTGCCGAATGAAATACTTTTGGCTTCTGCTTGTGATAGCAAGCATGATAGAAAATCCCAGGACACTTGCAAGAACTGCTGTTACAGTCATCCAGACGTTTGTAACCAGCATCATGATGAGACTTCCCAGGAAAAGGACAACGGCGGAAACCAATGTGCCAATGCTTTGGTTCAGAGATTGTCCAATGGTATCGACGTCATTGGTGACACGGGACAGCACATCACCAGTTGTGGTACGGTTATAAAACCACATGGGCAGGCGATTGATTTTTCTGGAAATATCAGAACGCATCTGCTTGGAAACACGCTGAGTTACAGTTGCCATTAAAAATCCCTGCGTGGTAGAAAGAATATAGCTGAGCAAATAGAAGGTAACGAGAAGCAGTCCGATTTGAAGAATGCGCTCCATGTCAATGGTTGGTTTGATCAATCCATAAACAGAATCTGGCAGCTGATCGAGTGCCGCTAATATTGCATCAGTATCATCCGAATCCATACCAGAAAGAAGTGTCATCATAGCAGATTGATCTGCACCGGTAATGGTAACGCCGTCGATCTGTAAGTCCGTATATAATACAGTAGTAACCGATTCTGGAAGTTGTCCCAATGCTTGTTGCAGGGCTTCTGCATCCTCTTCGTGCAGGGTACCGAGCAATTGTAGCGTTTGAATCTGATCTTCCACGGAGATGGTGACACCTTGATTTTCTATATCAGAAAACAGAATGGATTGCACGGAATTCGGCAAGGTTAAAAGCTGTTCCTGCATGCTGTCCGGATCAGATGCTGCATTTAGAAAATCCTGAAAAGCCTGTTTGTCAGCAGCAGAACAATTGGAATCCTCCAAAATAGCAGCTGTTTTTTGTTGCATGATCGTTTCGTCGGATAGGGGAGCGGTGATCTCCTGCATCAGGGTTTCCATATTGCTGGAAATCGAGTCCGAGAGTGTAGTGGTGATGGTTTCTAATTTTTCAGTGTTAGGAGCAATCCCTTTTGTAATCGTGTCTGTCATATTTGACAGCTGATCCGGGCCGGCCAGCGTCAGGATTACACCAACTGCCGCACAGACGACAGCGGTAATTAAAATGGCAATGTATTTACGGCAGTATCGAAGCAATTTTTTCCAAGTTCCTACCAAATCTTTTGCTTTTTCACCGCTGGAAGGTCTGCCCATAGGGCCAGCTGGACGTCTTGGCCGATTTTGTGCCTGTCCTGGTTGGTATGCTTTTTGTTCCATTATACCAATTCCTCCTTTGAAAGCTGGGAAAGTGCAATTTGTTGGTAAACATCACAGGTTTGCATCAGCTCTTCATGTCGACCAATTCCGGCAATCTTGCCTTCATCCAGTACAATGATTTGATCTGCATCCCGGATGGTTCCAATTCGCTGTGCCACAATGATACGAGTGGTATCCTTGCAGGTTTCTTCTAATGTCTTCCGTAAAATGCGGTCGGTCTTATAGTCCAGTGCAGAAAAGGAATCATCAAAAATAAGAATTTCCGGATGTCTGGC
>FR899074.1:0-3703 GCA_000437255.1 Ruminococcus sp. CAG:403 | reverse complement strand
ACGTGCAATGGAAATACGTTGCTTCTGTCCACCAGAAAAATTGGAACCGCCCTGTGCCACATAGGCATCATACTGATCACCCAGATTTTCTACAAAATCGGTTGCCTGTGCGGTTGCAATGGCGTTTTTCACATCTTCCTGTGAGGCAGATGGATGTCCATTGTCACCATATGCCACATTGGAACGAATGGTTCCAGTAAAGAGCGTTGCCTTCTGTGAGACGTAGCCAATCTTATTGCGCAGTTCCTTTTGCGGATACTTGCGGACATCTATGCCATCTACCAGAACTTGTCCTTCGCTGGCATCATAAAAACGGGGAATTAAGTTGATGACCGTACTTTTTCCGCATCCGGTGGAACCGATCAGTGCAACCGTTTCACCTTTCTTGGCCGTGAAGGTAATGTTTTTTAGGACACATTCTTCTTCATCTGGATAATGGAAAGATACATTTTTAAATTCAATTGTTCCAGATGCATTACAATTGCTGTCTGTTTCAGTGCCATCTATAATAGAAGGATCGGTATCCAATACCGCCTGGATTCGTTTGGCAGAAACACTGGCACGAGGTAGCAGCATGAAGATCATGACCAACATCATGAAGGACATGACAACTTGAATGGCATATTGTGAGAAAACCATCATGTCAGTAAACAAATTGAGTTTCCCACCAATTCGAGCATTGTTGATTAAAACGGCGCCGATCCAATAAATCGCCAAAGACAATCCACTCATCACCAGTTGAATACTTGGCATCATAAAGGATAATGTTCGCTGTGCGAAAAGGTTGGTGCTGGTCAGCGCTTGATTGGCGTGCTCAAATTTTGTTTCCTGGTAGCGTTCTGCATTGTATGCCCGAACTACACGGAGACCGGTGAGATTTTCACGAGTAACCCGGTTCAAATCGTCGGTCAAGGTCTGAATTTTCTTGAACTTTGGTGTTACAAGCAACAGGCAAAGTCCTACAACAGCCAGCAGGACAATTACAGCAACACCAGTGCTAAAAGTCCATTCCCATTGTTTATTTGCAATTTTGCAAATGGCCCATACTGCCATAATGGGAGCCTTTACCAGTAGCTGCAATCCGATTGCGATTAGCATTTGAATTTGCGTAACGTCATTGGTAGAACGGGTGATGAGACTTGCAGTTGAAAAGTGTCCGATTTCCTCCATGGAGAAGGACATGACTTTTCGAAAGAGTTTTTCTCGAAGTGCTGCACTAAAGGTTGCGGCAATCCGAGTGGCACAGATGGCTGTAAGAATAGAAGCGATCAGGCTGCCCAGTGCACAGGCAAGCATTTTTCCGCCTGCGGTGAGAATTTCCTGCATGGTGCTGCCATCTGTTTGCACAAGCCTGGTAATATCCGCCATGTAGTCGGGCATGGTCAATTCCAGCCATACCTGTGTGACAACAAAAAAGACAGAGACGGCTGCCAATGCCCATTGCTTTTTCTTGAGTAATTTCAATAATTTTAGCATAAATAGATTCACTCCTTAATTTGCTAACAGATTTCTAACGTAGTTAGATTTTTACGTAAAAAATTATTTGTTGCAATCGCAGTCCAATTTTGGCGGCGTTGCAATACTGTGAATTTCACGGGCAATTTCAAAAAATTCCAGCAAACGTTCCTCTCCAATTTTGTCGAGGATGCGTTCCATTTGTTGATACATAGCTGCTTGCATATTTTGTATCATTTGTGATCCAAGATCGGTTAGTTTTACAATGGTTACACGGGCATCTAGAATGCCATGTTCTCTTGTAATCAGCCCTTTTGTCTCCATTTTTTTCAGTAAGGCTGCGACTCTTGCAGTACTGATTTTTAAAGAATCGCTAATCTGACCGGCAGATACGGTGCCATTTGCATCATAAAGCAAAAATAAAACAGCTCCTGTGCCAGCTTGTGTTTCATCCAATCGCTGGAAAAAGTGGTATGGACGTGTGGCTTTCATTTTTTCTAACATTGCCTCTACTTGTTCTTTTGTTGCCATTTTCGTCCTCCTTTCATTGTCTAACTAGGTTAGATTATACATCCAATTGTTTGGAAAATCAATGGAAAAACTGTATATGTGGTGTGAAATTTCTTATTCTGAGAGCTATAACTATTATTTTTCTTTTTATAAGAAAGCAAATGCGTTATGCTTAATTGATTAACGATATTAAGTACTTTGTTTATTTCTGATATTATTCTAAATTCTTTCTATTTTTAAAAATAAAGAAACATGCTTGACAGATCGGTTGCATTGTGCTATAATAAATAAGTCGTCAGGGATAAGACGAAAAACAATATGAATCGCGGGATGGAGCAGCTCGGTAGCTCGTCGGGCTCATAACCCGAAGGTCGTCAGTTCAAATCTGGCTCCCGCAACCAAATCTCAACGGAACGATTGATACAAAAGTCGTTCCGTTTTTTTATACCCATAAAATGATGAAAATACGTACTTTTTGCTATGAAAAGAAGCATCTGAAAAATGGATTTCCGTTTCTTTGGAGAGCAGAAAATAAGCAAAGAAACGAATGAGTGAGAGCAACGAAACGGATGTCAAAAGGTTGCATTTTTTTGCTATGGTTGCATTTTTTTAGATTTGCCGTTTCTTTGGTCAAAAAAGCGTTTCTTTACAGAAAAAAGTCTGCCAATCGGAATATACCCGACAGCAGACTTTCAAATTTATATGCATTAAACCTTGATTTTTGAACCATCTTTAAAAGCAAAGATCATTTTGCCATCTGTGCAGACGGTTACCTGATCAACTGCTCTGAACCAAAGTGTTTCGGAAAATTCGATGATCAGATTTTCCTGTGATTTTAGAAATTCTATATAATCCATGATGAATTTCAGTTTGTTTTCCATTTCATCCTGTTTTTGAATAAGAGTATCTTGTTTGAATTTTAGTTTTCCAAACGATATAACAAGCCCATCATATTGTCTGTAGTAATCTTCACTTTTTATTGGCGTTATGCTTTGTTTTTGGATCAGCATTCTGATTTGTTTTGTCAGCTGTTCCATTTGCTTTTGAATATTTTCGATTTTCTCTTCAATCATAGCTGTGTTGGAAAATGTTTCTTTAAACAACAAGCAGTTTTCAATGATTTCAGTTTTGTTTGCAAGAACCTGATTCATTGCAGTTAAAAATTTTTCTTTGATGTGTGATTCATATAAATGCGGAGTCATACACTTTTTACCATTTTTAAACTTTCCGTTGCATTGCCATACTGTTCTGCGGTATTTACTTGTCGAATGCCATATTTTTGAACCAAAATATCCGCCACAGCATTCACATACCAGTTTGGCAGAGAAAATGCTTTTGCTGTTGTAGGCTCTTCCAATTCTTTTTCTGCGTGTATATTCTGCCTGAACAAGTTCAAATTCATCCGGTGGAATAATTGCTTCATGTGATTCGGGAATATAGTATTGCATCAGTTCGCCTTCGTTGATTTTCTTTTTCTTACTTAGAAAATCAACGGTAAAGCTTTTTTGTAACAATGCTGAACCACGATATTTTTCATTTGTCAGAATGCTTTCTATAGTGGATGGTGACCATATCTCTTTTCCTGCCGGAGTTGGTACATGTTTGAATGTCAGACATTCTGCAATATGGTTTGGTGTTTTTCCTTCCATAAAAGAACGGTAGATATATCGCACAATTTCAGCTTCTTCAGGAACAATTTCAGGAATACCGTCTTTTCCTTTTCGATAGCCAAGAAAAT
>FR899073.1:2497-39839 GCA_000437255.1 Ruminococcus sp. CAG:403 | reverse complement strand
AAAACGCTTATGAACACAGGCTCTAATATAATTGTCATGCCTTGTTTTGCATATTCCTCTGCATTTTCTGCAAGCAAACTTTGCAGAGTTTCTGCAACTGGAAGGGGTTCTGGATAAAACGGACTGTCTCCCAAATCCAATTTGGAAAATAAAAACAATTTATCAACCATGCGATCGATATCATTGGCCTTTTCCCGAATGGTTCGCATATATTTTTGCTGTCGTTCTGGTGTTTGTGCCACACCTTCCATCAAGCCTTCAATGTACGCTTTAATAGAAGTCAATGGGGTTCGTAGATCGTGAGAAATTCCTGCAATTAATTCCTTTCGACTGCGCTCTTCTCGTTCTGTTTGTTCAATAGAACGCTGCAATTGTTCTGCCATATGATTGAAATCTGTACAAACAGAATAAAATTCATCCTTTTCATGGTAGTCAATGCGACAAGCTAAATTGCCGTCTTGAATTTCATGCACACCGGAAACCAGGATATCCAATGGTCGTTCAATTCTGCGAAATACAAATTTTGTAAGGAAACGATTGGTCATTAAAACCGCTGTTACAATCAATGCCGTTAAAATTACAATCAGATATGCAACAGCTGATTCATTCCATGAACTTTCTTTTATAGGTGCAAAAAATGCAATATAGATCATGTACTTTTTCCCGTCTTCTATTACGGATTCTACATATACATTACCGCCGGATAAGGTATACAGTGGCATCTCAGCAAGTTCTTGGCTTTTATCTCCCATGGAGCAAATTAATGTGTCTTCTTGATAGATTTGAAGCTGGATGTCTTGTGTATCGATGTATTTTTCCACGGTCTGATACAGTTTTGATTTTGTAACATCCTTCTGATCTGATTTTAGAAATTCTTTGGATTGTTCCACCAGTAGGCGTTCCAGATGTACCGTGTTTTCTCCCCGTACTGTTTCATCCATAATTTGCTTGTAAAAAATATTGGTAAACAGAAGCGAGGAAACTGCTACCACCAAAATACTGACCAAAGCTGGAATCAACAGCATGAAAATATTAGAAAGAAAGAGTCGCTTTTTAATTGTCAAATTCTTCATCTCCCCTTGTGCTTTTATTATAGCATAGTCATATGCATTCGTCAATTTTAAATCCGATCTGCTAACATGATTTTATTATATCGTTTACAACTATAGATTTACAAAAGTGAAACAAAAAATAAACTGCCATAGAAAGCATTTACTTTCTATGGCAAATAGACAATATTCAGAATAGATTTTTACTTCTTTTCGTCCAGCAGCATTACGCCATCGGCTGGGTTGTGGTCAATTGCACCAATAATTCGATGTGGTACGTATAGTTCTTCCAAGTAAGCAAGATCTGCATCCGTCAATTTTATAGACAATGCATTCACTGCATCATCCAGATAATAAGACTTGGTTGCGCCTACAATTGGAGATGCTACACCTTTTGCCCAATGCCAAGCAAGTGCAATTTGCTGCATGTTTACTCCATATTGCTTTGCTAATGCTGCAACTCGGCTGACAATTTGCATATCTTGCGATTCTGTACGGTCGTATTTTCCCATAGCAACTCGATCTGTTTTGCTGCGATGGGTATCTGTATGCCATGTTGGACGCGTCAAATGTCCAGCGGCAAGTGGACTGTATGGCATCAAGGATACCCCCATTTGTTTACAAAATTGTAATGATTTTCCATGGCCTGGAACTGTGCCCAACCGTGTTTACGAGCAGCCAGCTGCATGTTATAAAACTGATAACCATACATAGCTGAGGCGCCAAGTGCTCGAACTTTTCCGGTTTTTACCAGGTCGTTTAACGCTTCCATAGTTTCCTCTATGGGTGTTTCATAGTCAAAACGGTGAATGATATAGAGATCTAGATAATCCGTTCCTAATCGTTGAAGCGTACCGTCAATTTCACGATGAATTGCCTCTTTTGACAACCTTCCAGGATTAAAATATACCTTAGAAGCAATGACAACGTTTTTTCTCTGAACATTCTTTTTGAGAGCACATCCAAGATATTCTTCGCTGGTGCCGGCAGAATAGCCATTTGCTGTATCAAAAAAATTGATTCCTAAGTCTAAGGCGTGTTTTACAACATTCTCTGTTTCTTCTGCATTTAGAGTCCAGTCATGCATCGTACCAGCTTTTCCAAAGCTCATACAGCCTACACATATTTTAGAAATTTCAATCTTTGTGTGTCCCAATGTTGTGTATTCCATTTGATTATCCCTCTTTTTCGTACAAACTGGATAAAGTTCTCATTTGAGAGCGTATCGTAGCCATACTGCGTCACTTGAAAATTGTTGAACATTTGTCAGCTTTAATGGCGTAACCGATCGTTTCATAGGCAAGCCGTCAAAAACAGCTGCCATATCGCCTCTTCCATCAATGCCTGCACCAATTAAAATGCTGATTTCATCCAGCAAACCTGCTTCCAAAAAGCCTGCATTGATATGTCCACCGCCAACGACTGCCATTCGTGTTACACCAAACTGTTCAGCTAAAATGGAGCATGCTCGTTTCAAATCAATTTTTTCTTTTCCACATGCAATCCATGAAATATGCTTGCTATCCAAATCGTTTAAATATTCGCTGCAAACGGTTTCACTGGTAATGTTCCGGTTAATGCCATTTCCAATTGAGCAGTTACACGTCCGCTGACACGACTGGGTGCATGTAATTTCTTTAATGTATCGTAGTATTCCTGCACGCCGGGTAACTGTTCTGTCATTGCACAATCAATTCTTCCGTCAACAGAAGTCATCATATGACAAATAATATATGGCTTTTTCATTTGTTTTCCTCCTTGATTTGTGAAGTCTGACAGCAGAAGAATACTGGCATCAGATTATTATACAACTTAAAGTGCACTCTAAGTCAAGAGGTCTTTGAAAAAATTTTAGAGGAAATTGAAATTTAGAATAAGAAGTACAAAAACCAATTAGGACTAAAAAGGGACAACTGCAAACCTATGCAGTTGTCCCTTTTACTTGTACTTGATCTTTTACAGAAAATAATTACTTTTGGAATACGACTTTCCGGTAGGTATCAAATTTCATCCACTTTGCAAAGAATGCAGTTTGGTCTTGTTCCTTAGTCTGTGTATATTCTGATAGGAATGTTTTTGCTTCTTCTTCAGAGTGTACCAATACTTCAAATCCACGACCATTGATTACCGGTTCCTTGTCATATACATATTCCTCCATAGGAAGAATAGCGGTGATCTTTTTTTCTCGAATTTTGACTGCAACGCCATCTCGAAGAATGATGCAATCAAAACTATCTGGGTAATGATAGCTGTCACCAGATGTTGGAATTTCATCTCCAACTGTGTAAGTGCGGCTTATAGGGCGATACTTTAAGACATTCAAGCTACCGGTATCATAATAGAATTCTTCGAAGATGTCACCTCTTGCTTCTAAGTCTCCATACTGGAAGGAATTTCGATTGGATGTATTGCTGCATGCTTCGCTAACAGCATCTACAACACCGCAGGCAGAAGTCATATTGGTTACACGATCAATCAGAATCAGTTCACCCAATACCTTATGCTTAGAAAACAAATCTGCTACGATTCCTTCTGTCAGCAAGATTTCGCAAACAGCAATTCCGTTCTTTTCCAATGTATCTGTCTCTTGATGTGCACCGGTATTGACGTCAATGGCATACTCTACCTTTGTTAAAATACCTGGAATCAGTTTGGTTCCTAATTTTACCAGATAGTCTTTTCCAATGCAAAGCGGTTCATCATCCATCCAAAGTAGAGAAACTTGTAGCTTCTTATAAACCGCAACATCAGCATCCTTGACAAAGGCACAACCACGAGAAACGTCTACTTCTTTATCCAAAGAGATTGTAACCGGCTGCCCTTCAAATGCTTCTTCCACAGATTGATCGGTCATGAGAATGCCCTTTACGTGTGCTGTTTCGTTGCTGGGCAATGTGGTGATAGTATCCCCAACATGTACACTTCCTGCTTCGATCTGACCTTGAAAACCACGGAATGTATGATCCGGACGGCAGACACGCTGTACCGGCATATAGAATCCCTTTTCCTGATTGTCAGAATGAATATCGACAGTTTCCAGATATTCCAGAAGCGGAACACCATCATACCACGGAATGTTTTCAGATTTTTTGGTCACATTGTCGCCTACTGTTGCAGAAAGCGGAATGATGGATACATTCTCTAATGCCAGTTCTTTTCGCAGTTCTGCAATCTGTGCTTCGATTTCCTGGAAGCGAGATTCACTGTAGTCTACCAAGTCCATTTTGTTTACAGCAAAAATGAAATACCGAATTCCCATCAGTTTGCAGATTCTGGCATGACGTCTTGTCTGTACCAGAACGCCCTGCGAAGCATCTACCAAAATAACAGCCAGATCTGCAAAGGATGCACCCACTGCCATATTTCTGGTATATTCTTCATGTCCTGGTGTATCGGCTACGATAAAGCTACGATTATCTGTTGTAAAGTAGCGATACGCTACATCAATGGTAATGCCTTGTTCCCGTTCTGCCATTAAGCCATCCAATAGCAAAGAATAGTCAATGGCACCATTGCAGCTTCCTACCTTACTGTCCAGTTCCAGTGTCTTTTCCTGGTCTGCATACAGCAACTTAGCATCATAAAGAATATGTCCAATCAGCGTAGATTTTCCATCGTCTACACTTCCGCATGTAATAAATTTCAATAAGCCCTTCATTAGAAGTATCCCTCCCGCTTTCTGCGTTCCATGCTGCCAGCTGCTTCGTTATCAATGACTCTGGAGGTTCGCTCCGAAGAAACAGAACTCAGTGTTTCATCAATAATCTCATCCAGTGTGGTAGCTGTTGATTCAATGCCGCCGGTTAACGGATAGCAGCCCAGGGTTCGGAATCGAATGGATTTATATTCCGGCTCCTCACCTGGAAGCAGCGGAAGCCTGTCGTCATCTACCATAATGATATTGCCGTCTCGGTAAACCACCGGACGTTTTGCTGCAAAATACAGCGGTACAATGTCAATTTTTTCTCGCTGAATATACTGCCAGATATCTTTTTCTGTCCAGTTGGAAATTGGAAATACACGGATGCTTTCACCCTTTTTAATTCGGGTATTATACAGTTTCCACATTTCTGGACGCTGGTTCTTCGGATCCCATGCCTGTGCTGCATTTCGGAATGAGAAAATACGTTCTTTTGCACGAGATTTTTCTTCATCTCGTCTTCCCCCACCGAATGCTGCGGTAAATCCGTACTTCGTCAATGCCTGCTTCAATGCCTGGGTTTTCATGATGTCGGTATAAGCAGCACCATGATCAAATGGATTGATACCCTGTTTGACGCCTTCCTCATTGGTATAAACCAGCATCTCAATCCCCAGTTTTTTTGCGGTTTCGTCCCGAAAACGAATCATATCCTTAAACTTCCAAGTTGTATCAATATGTAAGAACGGGAACGGCGGTTTTTCCGGATAAAATGCTTTCATGGCAAGGTGCAGCATAACAGAACTGTCCTTTCCAATGGAATACAGCATAACCGGCTTTTCGCATTCTGCCGCAACTTCTCGGATGATGTAGATTGCCTCAGCTTCTAGTTCGTCAAGATGTGACAATTCCTGCATATCATTTCCTCCTTTAAATGCTCTCTATTATAGGAGCATTAGTAGCGATTGGATTCTTTTGTATTGATGCGGATTTCAGAAACATCACCTTTCGGATGCTCTACAATCCAACGTAAAATATCGCCTTGTTTTTCCGTATGAACCAGGCTTCCCATACCGCCCATATCTGCTCCCAGATAAAAGCGAATGGCATGTACAGCGCATTCCTTCAGACAAGAAGTACATCCCCAGCAATCCTTTGGGTATTTGATAAATGCTTTGCCGTTCTCTTGCTGATGAATCAAGCTGCCAGGACAAATCATACAGCATTTTCCGCATCCTACACATTGTGCCTGATTAATGGCAATGCTCATAATTCTGTCCCTCCTCTACCAATTCCCGGAAAATAATTTCTAGCTTTCCGTTTTTCATACGGGAATTGACATAACGTTTCCAATGGAGATCATCTTTCTCCGGATAATCCAGATTTTCTGCAAAACTATGCCAGCGAGTTTCTTTTCTTGCCTTCAAATGTGCAATTACACTACGGCAAACCACAAGACGTTCTCGCAATTCGTAGATGTACATTAGTTCCTGATAATCTGCTGCATGAAGTTGATTGGATAATTCCATGAGACGAACGATTTTTTCGTCTGCGAGATCCAATTCCTTTTCATGGAATCGATAATTTGTACCAATGCCACCTGCATAGGTGTCCATAACCGTCTGCATGGCATCTTCCAGTTGTTCCGTGTCAAATAATCTACCAGTTCCATTTAAGAAGTGTTCCACTTCTGCAAGATGCGCTTGAACTTCTTTGTCATCTGGTTTTGACGCTGTATGATTTTGTAAAAATTCCAATGCCGATTCAGCAGCAATCTCGCCTTCTGCCAAAGCACCAGTTACGTACTTCTGTGGACAGCCGCCGGCAACATCGCCAGCTGCAAACAATCCTGTAATTGTTGTTGCACGTTTTGTATCTACCCAATATCCGCTTGCAGTATGTCCACCTACAATATAGGGTTCTGTTCCCTCGATTTCCACATTTTGCTGAGAAGGACACTTTCCATTTTCAATCCATTTCAGGGTTTGTGAAGGCGCCATATTGAGGTATGCCTTCATCAAGGAATCATCCTGTTCTGAAGTGATACCTTCTGTTCGTAAATAGCAGGGACCCCTACCAGCCAGATTTTCACTGACCGTTCCATAGACACGTTCGGAAGTTGTCAAACCGTACTTGGTTTCATAAACTTCGCCCAAAGAATTCACCTGTTTTGCGCCAACTCCTTGTGCCAATGTTCCAGTGGGTGCGATGGTATCTTTACAACGCAATGCAATAAACCGCATTTCAAATGTTGTCATTTCTGCTCCGGCACGGATGCCCATGGCATATCCAGCGCCGGTATTAAAGGGCGGATACCACATTTTATGGCGAGAGAATCCAGGATGATTGGGTTTATAGAGACCAGCTGCACCGCCTGTGGCAATGATTACTGCATTTGCTTCCATCACATATACGGTATCATTGTGAATGCCAAATCCGAATGCGCCCTGAATTCGATTGTTTTGTACGAAAAAATCGGTGATGTTAACATGGTTTAGAACTGTTACCTGCGGCAATGCTTCTACAGCTTTTGCCAAAAGTGGCTTCATATTTTCACCGTTGATTTTTAGGTTTCGATTACCACGTGCAACATACTTGCCATTTTCATCTTTTAAGATAACCAGCCCAAGTTGTTCCATATGTGCGGTTACTTGATTGAGCCGTTCGGACATGGTAAGAAGCAAGTCGCCACGCACAATACCATCCGCATCTTTTCGGGCATAATCCACGTAATCCTGTGGCTTTCTGCCTTCGGTGATATAGGCGTTTAAAGCGTTTACACCAGCCGCCAAACAACCGCTTCGCTTGATGTGTGCTTTTTCACAAATCAGTACACTCGCATCAGATTGATTCGCAATCGTTAGTGCTGCGTAGCAACCTGCGGTTCCACCGCCAATAATCAGCACATCCGTTTGATAACGTTTCACATTCATTTCATCACCGCCCTTTCTTTTGTACGCAGAAGATACTTTTCAGCAGATGCCACGCAGTTTGCACCATCTGATGCAGCTGTTACCACCTGTCGCAGTGGTTTTGTCCGTACATCTCCAGCTGCGAAAATCCCTTCTACAGAAGTAACTCCATCTTCACCGGCTACGATGTAACCGTTTGCATCCAAATTCACAACGTTACGAAGAATCTCTGTATTTGGAATACTGCCAATCGCTACAAATACACCATCTAAGAGCAATTCTTCCGGTACGCCGTTATGCAGAATTTTCAGTGCTTCGACCCGTTTTTCTCCTACAACTTCTGTTGGAACGGCACGTTTTACCAGCACGATATTTTTCGTTTGCTCAACTTGCTTTTGTAAGGAAGCATTGGCACGAAATGTATCTCGACGATGTATGAGATAAACAATGCTTGCGACCCTGGAAAGATACAAGGCATCCTCTAGCGCCGTATCCCCGCCGCCAATGACGGCTACTGTTTTGTTTTGATAGAAGGCACCGTCACAGGTGGCACAATAAGAAACACCGAGAAGCTGGCCGCCTGGAACTTCTAGACGGCGGTAAGAACTTCCAGCAGCATAGATTACGCTTTTTCCAATCACATTTGTTCCATCTTGCATGGAAATGGTAAAACTTCCATCATTCTGTGTCAATGCCGTTACTTCATTCTCACAAAATGATGCTCCAAGCACTTCTGCATGTTCCCGGAACTTTTCACCGAGTTCGTATCCACCGATGTGTAACAGACCCGGATAATTGTCTACCTGTTCTGTTACTGCAATCTGTCCGGAACCCATTGCATCTTTCTCAACAACCAATGCCTGAAGATTGGCACGGCTGGCATAGATTGCAGCGGTTAAGCCTGCCGGACCGCTGCCGATGATGATGATGTCATACATAACTTAATCCTCAATTTGTAAGAGTTCCTTCTCTGAATTGGTTCCTTCAATGTGGAAGGAATTGAGTACCGGATTTTCTCGATCCATCAGAGAAAGAATCATATAACTCGCTTTACTGTCATACGCCAGCCGCTTGTCTTCTTCTGACGGTCTGGAAGGAGATTCCGGATGAGAATGCCAATTTCCCAGTGGAACCAGACCATTTGCACGCATATCTTTTACTGCTGCCAGCTGCTCTTTCGGATCCAAACTAAAATGTTCGTTGGAGTGATCAATGTTTGTCAGCAGATATACTTTTTTGACAATTTTATCGGTTCCCTGCAATTCACCGGCAATCAAGCCACATGCTTCATCGGGTAATTCCTTTTTTGCATGTGCCAGCATTTTTTCAAAATCTGATTTCTTTAATTGAATCATAATCCCACTCCATCGCATTCTGCCTGTTCGTAATCGATCAATTTGGTAATTGTCGGATGGGTGCCGCAAACTGCGCAATTGCAAGTTTCAGATGGCAGCTTTACCTTACGGAAATCCATCTTTAGTGCATCATAAGTCAGCAGATTACCAGTTAACAAATTGCCAATTCCAAGAATATATTTGATAGCTTCCATTGCCTGTAAACTGCCAATGACACCGCCCATTGCACCAATTACGCCAGCTTGTTTACAAGTTGGAACTGCATCTTTCGGAGGTGGATTTTTGAAGACGCAGCGATAGCATGGTCCTTCTCCCGGAACATAGGTCATCAACTGACCTTGGAAGCGGATAATGCCAGCGTGGGAAAATGGTTTCTTTGCCATTACGCAAGCATCATTGATCAGGAACTTTGCCGGGAAATTATCGGTTCCATCAATAATGAAATCATAGTCTTTAATCAAATCCATGATGTTTTCGCTAGTGACAAATGTATGGTAAGTATTTACAGTAACATCTGGATTAATTGCTTCCATTGTTTCTTTTGCGGACTGTACTTTTGCTTTCCCAACATCTTGTGTTGCATGAATAATTTGGCGCTGGAGATTGGAGAGATCTACTTCATCCGCATCTGCAATGCCAATGGTGCCAACACCAGCTGCTGCTAAGTACATTGCTGCCGGTGCACCAAGTCCGCCGGCACCGATGATCAGCACTTTTGCGTTGAGCAGTTTTTTCTGACCTTTTACGCCGACTTCTTTTAGAATGATATGACGGGAGTACCGTTCAATCTGTTCATTGGTGAATGCCATTTTACTGTCCACCTCCCATGAAATAGAGGAACTCTACGGTGTCACCATCTTTCAAAACGGTGGATTCAAATGTACCATTTTCAACGAACTCATCGTTGATGGTAACCGTAACATACTGCGGGGTTTCTACCTTTTCATCAACAATCAACTGTGCAACGGTCAGACCGTCTGCAACTTCCTTCTGTACACCTGCAACTGTAATTTTCATTCTTCTTTTCTCCTTTATCTTGTTTTGAGGGAATCAATCACTTCTGTGATCTCTGCTTTTTTTACTGCGCCTCTTAATCTGCTCTTTTCTTCCCCATTGTGGAAGAAAATCAGAGTGGGAGCCGCCTGTACGGCATATTGCTCTGCCAGTGCCTGATCAAAATTGACATTGATCTTTACAACCTTTAATACATCGCTGTAGGTTTCTTCCAGTTCCGATAAAACCGGAGAAAGTCGCTTACAAGGAATGCAGCTGTCGGAATAAAAATCTGCCAACACCAGCTTGTCTGCTTCCAATACTTCTTTTTGGAACGTTTCCTGATTGACACGAGCGGCCATTTAATCACCCACCTTTTTTACAATCAGATTATATGTACCATCTTCATTTTGCAGAAGCTTCAGGATTTTATGACCTTCTTCCTTTATGCTTCTCGGTACATTCTGAACTGGTTCTCCATCATTCATACGAATGGAAAGAATCTGTCCGTCATCCAACTCTTCCAATGCCACCTTTGCCTTTACAAAAGTAACGGGGCAAACGACATCGGTGATATCTACAGTTTCATCAATTTGAAATTCAGCCATTGTAAGCCTCCCAGATTTTCTGTTCAAATTTTTCTTTTCCCACACGCTCTAAGGTGAATTGAAAACGCTCACCTGCGTTGGCATTGTCATCAAAAAATTGTACTGTGGCATCACAGATTTTCAGAAGTTTTTCCTTATCTGCAATAAATGGGATAATGGGTTCTCCCTTATGAATGCTGTTGCCAAACAGACCGCCAAAAGAAACGATATATCCATGTACCGTATCCCAAGCTTCTGTAGGACATGCTTTTACGCATCGTCCGCAAAAATTACATTTGCTGTCATCCACAGAGATCTTTCCATCTTCATGCGTAATCGCACCACTGCGGCATGCCTTGGTACAGACACCACACTGAATACAATCCTCTTCTCTCCATTTTACTTGGATGCCGCCTTTGATGCCTAAATCATTTTCTTCAGATTTCAAGCAATTATTTTGACAGCCTGTGATACCGAATTTAAATTTATGTGGAAGTTCCCGTGCAAAATAACGTTCATCCAATTCTTTTGCCAATGCATAAGTATCAATGCATCCGCTTGGGCAAATTGCTGCGCCTTGACAAGCTGTTACAGTCCGAACTCTTGGTCCGCATACGCCTGGTTCTACATCACCTTCTGCTAACGCTGCTTTTACCGCATCAATTTGTTCCAGTTTTACAAATGGAATTTCCACGCTCTGGCGAGAGGTCAAGTGCACATGACCATCTCCAAATGTTTCTGCGACCTCTGCAATCTTTGCAAGCTGTTTTGCTGTCAGATTGCCGCCGACTACCCGAAGTCGAAGCGAAAAATGATTTTTCTGCTTCTGCCGCATAAAACCACCTTTTTTCAAGGTTGCATAATCGACTGCCATTTAACATTCCTCCTGCATTTTTGCAATTGCCTGTCCAAAATCTGCGATCAGGTCTTCAATATCTTCAATGCCTACACTGATGCGGATAGAATCCTCATAAACGCCTGCGCTTTGTTTTTGCTTTTCATTACTGTGTGCATAAATGGTACTTGCCGGATGAATTACTAGCGTTCGAGTGTCCCCAATGTTGGTTGCATTGGTTGCATATTGTAAATGATTGATCAAGCAAAACGCTTTTTTCTTACTTCCTACTTGAAGCGTTAAAATTGCGCCGCCCTTTCCGCCAAACTGTTTTTGTACCAAGTCGTAATAGGGACTTTTCTCTAAAGCTGGATAATTGACTGTAACACCTTCTGTGTGTTCTAAGTACTGTGCTAATTTCAGTGCGTTATCGCAAAGCCGTTCCATTCGCAATCCAAGTGTTTCCAGTCCTACAGAATTGAGAAACGCATTCATTGGAGAAAGACATCCGCCTACATTTCTCCAAATGGCATTTCGAAGCTTTGCAAGGTAAGCAAACTTTCCGTATTTTTCAAATGGTTCAAAACCATCGTATCGGCTCTTATCCCAAGAGAAGTTGCCGCTATCTACAATTACGCCACTGATAGCATTTCCACCCCCGTTAATATATTTAGAAGAGGAATGCACGACAACATCTGCGCCGTATTCAAACGGATGAATCAGATACGGTGTTGCGGTTGTACTATCAATAATCAGTGGAATACCGTGGGCATGCACCAGTTCAGAAACGGCTTTCAAATCAACTACATCCAACTTTGGATTTCCAATCAGTTCTGTAAAGACAACTTTTGTATGTTTGTTAATTAAAGGTTCAATCTCCTCTACGGTAACCGATTCTGCAAATCGTGTTGTGATGCCAAACGCTTTCAAGTCGGAGAATAGATCAATGGTTCCGCCAAAAAGTCCAGAACCGGCAATTACTTCATCTCCAGCATGAAGAATGTTCAGTAACGCCATGGTAACTGCTGTCATACCGGATGAACAGCTTACTGCTCCAATGCCGTGCTCCATTGCGGCAACTCTTTTTTCAAAAGCATCCACGGTTGGATTACTAATTCTGGTATAAGCAAATCCGGGTGCTTGATTGTGAAATACTTTTTCCAGTTTTTCTGCCGTTTCATGTGCGAATGCGCTGACCTGATAAATCGGCATAATGGTAGAACCTGTACTTTTTTCTCCATCAAAATTCTGATGTAACAATGCCGTATTAAATTTCATGCGCTCACCCACGCTCCTCTCGTTCTTTCTCGATGATCCTATTATAGCACCTTTTAACTACTAAGTCAATAGGTTTTATATGATTTTATCCGCTTTTTCATTTTGTTCAAATAATTCTTCATTTGTTTTTAATTTACATAATATATTCATGAATTTGTTTGAAAAATCAAACGGCGTATGGAAATCCTATCACGCCGTTTTAAATTGGTCTCAAATTATCATTTAAATATAGTACATAAACGCTTCATCCGGTGGAATCGAACTGCGATAACGATCAATCATGTCTTGCAGTGTAATGCCTGCACAAAATGTGCGTAAATATGTGGTCATCTGATCCCACAGGGACTCTTGAACAGTTGCTTTCAAAAGAGAGGGATTGCTTGTGTTGCCAGTATCCACGTCACTCAGAACAGTAATATCTAATGCATCGATAATTTCCTGAAACGTAATATGATTCGCTGGTCTTGCAAGCATATAGCCACCTTTAAATCCTTTGATTCCACGGATCAGATACGCCTGCCGCAATGCTGCCAAAATCTGCTCTAGATATTTTACCGAAATATTCTGCCGGTTGGAGATACCGCTCACAGCAACTGCTTCTCCATTTTCAGAATGCAGTGCAATGTCAATCAATGCAATAATTCCACATTCTACTTTTGTTGAGATTTTAATGGTACATCCTCCTCTCTTTGATACGCTTTTACAAATTTCAATCAGAAAACAGTGTCGTAGAATAATAGCGATCGCCGCTATCTGGTAACAGTGCAACAATTGTTTTTCCAGCGTTTTCTGGCTTTTTTGCCAGTTCCAATGCTGCGTATAATGCTGCGCCAGAAGAAATTCCGACGAGAATTCCTTCGTGTTTTGCAATCAACTTGGCTGTTGCAAACGCATCGTCATTTTTCACCGGGAAAATGGCATCATAAATATTGGTGTCCAGTGTTTTTGGAACAAATCCAGCTCCAATTCCTTGAATCTTGTGTGGACCAGGCTTCCCGCCTGCCAATACTTGAGAATCAAAAGGTTCTACAGCGATTATCTGCACGGACGGATTTTGGGACTTCAGATAGGCACCTGTTCCGCTGACCGTTCCGCCAGTTCCAACTCCTGCAACGAAAAAATCTACCTTACCATCTGCATCTTGCCAGATTTCTGGGCCGGTTGTTTTGCGGTGAGCTTCTGGATTTGCTGGGTTTTCAAATTGACCTGGAATGAAACTGTTCGGAATTTCTTCTGCCAGTTCCTTTGCACGTTCAATCGCACCTTTCATTCCCTTTACGCCCGATGTCAGAACAATTTCTGCTCCATAAGCTTTTAAGATATTTCGACGTTCTACACTCATTGTTTCTGGCATGGTCAGGATAACACGGTATCCCTTTGCTGCAGCAATAGCTGCTAGTCCAATTCCAGTATTCCCAGATGTCGGCTCAATAATTACAGAATCTTTATGCAAAAGTCCCTTTTGTTCGGCATCTTCCAGCATTGCCTTGGCAATTCGATCCTTTACACTGCCTGCTGGATTGAGATATTCCAGCTTGACCAGTACCCTTGCTTTTAAGGATTCCTGCTGTTCCAGATTGATGACTTCTACCAACGGGGTATTTCCAATCAGTTCTACTGCACCTTGATAAATCTTAGACATGGCTCTTGACTCCTCCTAAAATCTTATAATATTGTACTGTAAAAAACATTCAAATAAATACAGAATCATCCTGCAAGGACTGGTTCTCCAGAAGGTAACACTTTTCTCCCACAATGACAAAAATACGATAGAGGAACACGTCCACTGTTTCGCCAACGGAGATGCCTGCTTCTTCTAAGTCTCGCTTAGCAATTAGTAGATCGTTGTTAACCCGAACCTCTAGTTCGATCCAATCTCCACGGAAAGAAACACGCTCTACCACGCCCTTGGAAGCAGAACTGCCAAATTTTTGTACTTCTCCTCTTTTGGTGATTTTCAGGAACTCTGGTCGAACAATTGCCTTTTCTACATGCTCCATCTTTTGGAAGGTGTGATACTTTTGATAATCTTCCAATACAGAAGTCTGCCCAAAGAAAGAAGCGGTAAAAGAAGTTTGTGGATGGCGGTAAATCTCCAATGGAGTTCCCATCTGTTCAATTCTACCTCGGTTGGTAATGATAATTTCATCGGCAACCTCAATTGCTTCATCCTGGTCGTGTGTTACAAAGATACTGGTAACGCCAAGTTTACCAATCATTTCTTTCAGCCAGCTGCGCAATTCCTGACGAACTTTTGCATCAATTGCTGCAAATGGTTCATCCAACAGCAGAAGCTGTGGATTTGGTGCCAAGGCTCTGGCAAATGCTACTCGCTGCCGTTGGCCGCCGGAAAGCTGACTGGGATATCGCTTTTCCAAGCCTTTTAATCCAATCAGTTCAATTAGTTCGGAAACACGCTTGGCAATCGTTTTCTTATCGACCTTCTGTACTTTTAATCCAAAAGCGATGTTATCGTACACCGTCATATAGCGAAAGAGTGCATAATTTTGAAAAACAAAACCAATTCCACGTTTGCTGGCAGGGATGTCATTGACTACTTTGCCATCAATTTGAATCTCACCACTGTCTGGATGCTCCAGACCGGCAATCATACGCAGAATGGTTGTTTTACCGCTTCCACTGGGGCCGAGCAATCCGATCAGCTTGCCTTTTTCAATTCCAAAGTTTACATCGTCCGATGCTTGGTAATTGCCGAAGCGTTTGTTGATATGATTCAATTCTACATACATCAGGTTTCCTTCTTTCCACGGTGTTCAATTAAACTGCGAATAACTAGAATGACAATTGCCATTATTACTAGAATTGATGAAACTGCAAACGCTGGTACATATTGGAATTCATTGAATAAAATCTCAACATGTAAGGGCAGTGTATTGGTTTTTCCACGTAAATGTCCGGAAAGGACAGAAACTGCACCGAATTCGCCCATCGCTCTTGCGGCACAAAGGACAACGCCATATAGAAGTGCCCATTTCATATGTGGAAATGTGACTTTCCAGAAAATGGTCCATGAATTTGCGCCCATCAATGCAGCGGCTTCCTCTTCATCCGATCCTTGTGATTCCAGTACCGGAATCAATTCTCGTGAAACAAATGGGAAAGTAACAAAAACCGTTGCCAGAATAATGCCGGGGACTGCAAACACAACTTTAATGCCCAAGTCGTGCAGCAATGGATACAAATCACTTTGTCTGCCAAATGTCAGCAAGAAAATCAAGCCGGCAATAATTGGAGATACCGTTACCGGAACATCAATCAAAGTGGTTAGCACCTTTTTTCCGCGGAAATGATACTTTGTAACTGCGAGTGCCGCAAATACACCAAAAATTGTATTGACAACAACAGCACAGGCGGTTGCTTCTAATGTTAAAAGAATTGCTTTTACAGTATATTTATCTGTTACAGCTGCTTGATACGTTTTCCAGCCATCTCGTAGTGCTTCGGAAATCACTGTAATCAAAGGAAGCAGCAGCATCAGCACCAAAAACAAAATACTGATTCCAATTAAAATCCATTTTACAACTTTAGATCCTATGGTTTCTTCATGCATAGCTTACTGCCCTCCCTTCAAAATTTTTGAACTTCTTGCCTGCACTAGGTTGGTAAAGAATAAAATGAAAAAGGCTGCGATCAGCATAACAAGTGCAATGGACGTTGCGCTTGTGTAATCATATTCTTGTAATTTAGACATGATAATCAGCGGCGTAATTTCTGTTTTATAAGGTTGATTGCCGGCAATGAATACAACACTTCCGTATTCTCCCAAGCATCTGCCAAATGCCAATCCAAATCCAGTCAATGTTGCTGGCAAAATTTCCGGGAAAATCACTTTCCAGAAAATTAGAATGCGATTTGCTCCCAATACGCCAGCTGCTTCTTCGTAGGTCAGATCCAGTTTTTCCAAAATTGGCTGTACGGTACGTACGACGAATGGAATGCCAATAAATATTAAAGCGACTGTAATACCGGCTCTGGTATAGGCAATCTCAATTCCAAATCGTGCAAAAAATTTTCCGACCAGTCCGGTGTCTGCTGTCAAAGAAGTTAATGCAATACCTGCAACTGCCGTGGGCAGTGCAAATGGCAATTCAATCATTCCATTGAGCAAACGCTTCAGGGGGAATCGATACCGAACCAACACCCAGGCAAGAATAACACCCATCACTGCATTGATTGCGGAAGCTACAAATGCTGTAAGTAAACTGACACGAAAGCTTGCTAAAACACGAGGACGTGTGATTGTTTCCCAAAACTCCGATGGACTAAGCTGTGCTGTGTAAATGACCAATGATGCCAAAGGAATTAAAACAATGATGCTGAGAATCGAAAGTGTTACTCCCATGGACAATCCAAATCCAGGAATCACTCGTTTGCCGCTTTTTTTCATACTTGCTCCTTATTTTTCATAAATCTCATCAAATATGCCGCCTTCGGCAAAATGTTTTTTCTGTGCTTCATCCCATCCGCCGAAATCTTGAATGGTAACTAGGTCAATGTTCAGATCAAATACATCTGCATATTCCTGTAAAATTGTTGGATTGGTAGGCCGATAATAATGATCTCCTGCAATCCGCTGTGCTTCATCGGAATAAAGATACTGTAAGTATTCTGTTGCAACCTCTCGTGTTCCGCGATCGTCCACAACTTCATCTACAACAGCTACAGAAGGCTGTGCTAAAATACTGATACTTGGTGTGATGATTTCATAATCATCTGGATTGTCTTTGATTGATAAATATGCTTCGTTTTCCCATGCAATCAAGACATCTCCCTGCCCATTTTCTACAAACGTTGTCGTAGCGCCTCTTGCACCAGAATCCAGCACCAAAACATTTTGATAAAGTTTTTGGATGAACGCTTTGGTTTGTGTTTCATCGCCGCCGTCTTGTTTGTCTGCATATGCCCATGCTGCTAGGTAATTCCATCTGGCACCACCGGAAGTCTTAGGGTTTGGTGTAATGACACCAACGCCATCTTTTACCAGATCGTCCCAATCGTGAATATCCTTTGGATTTCCTTTTCGAACCAAAAAAACAATGGTAGAAGTATATGGAGCACTGTCATCTTCGAATTCATTGATCCATCCATCTTCAATTAAGCCAGCATTCTGAATGGCATCTACATCATATTCCAATGCCAATGTTACCACATCAGCTTCCAGACCGTTGGCAACTTCCAATGCTTGCTTGCCAGAGCCGCCATGAGACTGTGTAACTTCCACGTCTTGTCCAGTTTTTTCTTTCCAATGTTCTGCAAAAATTGCATTGTATTCAGAATAAAGTTCTCTAGTCGGATCATAGGAGACATTGGTTATGCTAACGCTATCGCCGGAAGCAGTACCATTTCCGCATCCAGTGAAAACACTGCCTGTCAGAATTACTGCGATCAAAATACCAAAAATTTGATTTCTTTTCATCTTATTTTCCTTCTTTCTCTTTATTTATTTGCGATTATGCATCTATTTCAGAAAAAGAAGAAAAACATCGTACAATTCCACCGGATGCCGTGGCATGGACATATCGCATTGCAATGTCTCCTTTCCCTACTATTCATATTATTTTGATATGCTTAATATGCTATATATAATACTGCAAAACTAGGAATTTGTCAAGGGCGTTTTTCTCTTTTTGTATATTGCGATAAAACATGATTTTTACAGCGCTTTAAATTGTTTAAAGTGCACAAAAGCTGAACAAGGTTTTCTCTTGTTCAGCTTTTTCAAATTCTATCAAGAAATATCCGCGACGATTTTTTGCAAATGCGCAAGATAAAGACGTTGTATGGCTGGAAATGCTCCCAGTCCCTGTAGACGTACTGTAACAGAGTATCCGTTCTGTTCTAAAACAGATTTCCAAGAATCTGGTTTTTCTCCTGCTATATCTTGTTGCACGTGCTTTCCGGCAACCAATAACGTAGGAATCAAAATTACATTTGAACAACCTTTTTGGTTTAGTTGTTTCAATACCATTTCTAAGGTTGGATATCCGCCTATTGTTCCTACCAATACATTGGAATATCCGGAATGTTTCAGCCAGTCTTCCAGTGCAAGATATGCCAGATTGCCAATGTGAGAAGTTCCATGTCCCACCAGGAGATACAGTTCTGTTTCAGAATGTGTAATGATACCGGATTCCTCCAATGCCTGAATGAGAAGCGGATAATCTTCCATCTGTGACAGAAGCGGCTCTCCTATGGAAAATTGAAAAAAAGCATTTTTCCATACTTCCAGATCTGAGCAAAGCCGTTCGTATTCTCTTCCAGGAACAAGATAAGTCGGCTGACAAAAGACTTGTGTATATCCCATACGTTTTAAGCGTTCTATGGATTCTGATACTGTATCAATTGCAATTCCTGTTTGCCGCATACGGTGAACAATTTTGCGACTTGTAAAAGCACGAAACACATCTGCCTTTGGAAATGCTTTACTAATTGTTCGTTCCACTGCACCAATTGTTTGTTCTCGTGTTTTTGCGTAGGCAGTCCCAAAACTCACTACAAGAATGGCAGATTTTTTGGTTAATTCTGTTCCAAAACATTGCGCAGCATATTGTAAGTAGGCATCTTTTCCCTGCTCTCGAAACAAGGTTAATGCTGCTGGTGTCGTAATTTTCCTGAAAAGCTGTATGCGTTGTTCCTTTTCTGGAATGATTTCTTTCCAGGTGCGTCGTAAGGCGTGAATGCAAGTACATAGGGTTTCATAATTTGCAAGTTCAGGTAGCAATGCATTACCAATTGCAGTAGCAAGTGCCGGAGCAGTTCCTTCTGTAGTAATTGCAAGCGTAACAGCTCCGCTGCTGCGACAGGCAGGAAGGGAAAAATCTGCTGTAGAAGCTGAGTCGGTTGTTACAGTAGATACCAACTTCCCTTTTTCCTGCGAGGCTCGAACAATCTGTGCATTGATTACAGGATCATTTGTTGCGGCAAATACCAGAAAAAAATCCGTAAGCAATTCCGGATGATAGCGTCCTTGTAGATATGTGAGTGCGATATGTTCCCAGCAGATTGGTTTTGATTCTGGCGCAACAACGGTTACCACTGCGCCTGCCTGCAAAAGTCCCTGTACACGTCGCTGTGCAATGGTGCCAGCACCAAAGACAATACACTTTTTCCCTTGTAAGTGCAGGGAAATCGGATAGCTCATCATGAGAGAACCTCCTGCTCAGCAGGTGGAAGAATACATTGTATCATGCCGATTGTGTCAGATTGTGTTGCTGTTTTGGTTACTGAAATTCCAAGAGATTCTGCTGTACGTGTTGTGGCAGCACCGATAGAAATGATTTGTGCAAAATATGGCGTTTCTCCTGCTGTCATTGCTGCAAATGTTCTGGCTGCGGAGGAACTGGCAAGAAAAACATAATCTGCATGCTTCAATTCCGTCAGCAACAGATGTTTTTTTCGAACATCCGATTGTACGCTGTAAAGTGGAATCGTTTGGAACTGGACACCAGCCTGTTTCAAAAGTTGTGCAAGCACCTCGGAACCATTTTCTGCTCGAAGTAGTAGGACATGATCTTGCTCGGTCAGCTGTGGAATCAAGGTCTCTGCCAGACTTTTACTATGAAATTGAGGCGGAATGCAATCTGCAAAAATGCCATGTTTGGCAAGCGCTTGTGCGGTTCCGCTTCCAATTACGGCAAAGCGTAAATGCAGCAATCGGCGTAAATCTATCCCATCTTGCTGTAAGCTGTCAAAGAATACTGCAACTCCATTGGCACTAGTCAGCACGACCCAAGTATAGGTATGCCATGCAATTTTGGAAAGCATGCTTTTTTGAGGTGCTTGCGGATAGATCAAGCTTACTTCTGACGCCTCCGCACCATAACTTCGAAGCAATGCTGCTGCTTTTTGTGTGTAGTCTGGTGTACCCGTAAGAAGTACTTTTTTTCCATGCAATACACCGAGTTGCTCCCACCAGTGCAGTTCTTGGCGAAGAGAAACTACCTCTCCTACCACTGTCATAGCTGGCGTTTGTAAGCCGGCTTTCTGTACTGCCTGTACAATATTTTTCAAAGGTGCCGTAACAACACGCTGTTGTGCAGTTGTTCCATGTTCCACCACTGCCGTTGGAGTGTCTGGAGATTTTCCAGCCTGTATCAGTGATTTTACAATTTGAGACAGATTGCCAAGGCTCATCAGAAAAACCAATGTTCCTTCCAAATGAGCCAAAGCAACACCATCCAGGTCTTCTTGTTGCGTTGCTTTTCGATGTCCGGTAATCACATGAAAAGAGGAGGCATAGGCACGGTGCGTAATTGGAATGCCGGCATATGCCGGCACACTATAGCATGATGATACACCTGGTACAATTACAAATGGGATGCCATGTGCCTGTAGAACCTGTGCTTCTTCTCCACCTCTTCCAAAGACAAATGGATCACCGCCCTTCAGACGCACCACTTTTTTTCCTTGCTGTGCCAGTTGAACCAATAAAAGATTGGTTTCACTTTGCTTTTTATGATGCTGTCCGGCTGTTTTCCCGGCAAAAATCAGCGTGCAGTCTTGTCGAGTCAAATTGAGTACAGATGCACTGACCAGTGCGTCATAGACAACAACATCCGCTTCCTGTAAGCACTGTTTGCCTCGTTCGGTCAGCAAGAGCGGATCCCCTGGTCCGGCTCCCACCAGAAATACCGTTCCCTGTTTCATAGTGTTCTCCTCTTTCAATGTTTGTTAAATATTTATTTTTTCTCTTGTGCTGCAAAATAAGCTTCTGCATCGGATAATGTTTTGTCAATTTCTTGTGTTGTATGTGCATTCGATACAAAGATTGCTTCAAACTGACTAGGACCAAAGTAACTTCCAGCATCCAGCATATAATGGAAATACTGTCGGAACTGTTGGGTATCAGCTTGTTTGGCACTGGCATAGTTGGTTACTGGTTTCGATGTGAAATAGAGACAGGAAAGAGATTCCATGCCATTTACGGTACATGGAGCATGATAGCGCTGAATAATTTCTTTTAAACCATTGCGAAAACGATCTGATAAACCTCTAATTTGCTGATATACTTCTGGGTGTGCCTGCAAATAACGAAGCTGTGTAATGCCAGCACACATTGCTACAGGATTGCCGCTGAGCGTTCCAGCTTGATAAACAGAACCAAGTGGGGCAACCAGCTGCATAATTTCTTTCCTGCCGCCGTACGCGCCTACTGGCATACCACCACCAATGATTTTTCCATATGTCACAAGATCTGGTGTAACGCCAAAATATCCAATGGCACCATCCAGTTGCAATCGAAATCCAGTGATAACTTCATCAAAAATTAACAAGGCACCATACCGATCACAAATCTGGCGCAATCCTGAAAGAAAATTGGATTCCGGAAGGACAACACCCATATTTGCTGCTACTGGTTCTACAATTACGCAGGCAATTTCAGACGGATATTGCTGGAACAGCTGCTCTACACTGTCGAGATGATTGTATATCGCAGAAAGTGTATCTGCCGTACAGCCACTTGGAACGCCGCTGGAATCCGGAACTCCGGCAGTCATTACACCAGAACCGGCTTTCACCAACATTGCATCGGCATGACCGTGATAGCAACCCTCAAATTTTACAATTTTATCTCTTCCGGTGAATCCTCTGGCGGCACGAATGGCACTCATAACCGCTTCGGTTCCGGAATTGACCATGCGCATCATTTCTACGCAAGGCACAATCTCATGAATCAGTTCTGCCATTTCGACTTCTAGGGCAGTTGTAGCACCATAACTCAAACCGCATTCTAGTTGCTTGCGAACAGCGTCCAGAATAAAGTCTGGATTATGCCCCAAAATCATTGGGCCCCAGGAACCAATGTAATCAATATAGGCATTGTCATCTTCATCATAGAGATATTGTCCCTTTGCATGGTGAATGAATCGTGGGGTACCGCCTACGGATAAAAATGCACGCACCGGAGAATTGACACCGCCAGGCAAAAGCTCTTTGGCACGAGAATACAGTTCTTCAGAATGTTCTGTATGTAACATTATCCAATTCTCCCCTCTTTGATATACTGCGCCAGTTCCATCGCAAAATAAGTAATGAGCATGTCAGCACCGGCACGATACATACAGACAGCAGATTCACAAATGACAGCCGTTCTGTCAATATACCCTGCGGCTGCAGCTGCCTGAATCATGGCATATTCCCCGCTGACACTATAGAGTGCGACTGGTTTTTGGAATCGTTCTTTCAAAGATTTTAAAATATCCAGATATGCCATTCCTGGTTTTACCATGAGAATATCGGCACCTTCCTGCACATCCAATTCTGCTTCCAAAATCGCTTCCCGTGCATTGTGCGGATCCATTTGATAGGTTTTTCGATCTCCAAATGCAGGTGCTGAGCCAGCTGCGTCTCGAAATGGGCCATAAAAGGCAGAGGCATACTTTACGGAATATGCCAAAATAGGCGTATTGATAAACCCATTTTCATCCAGAACCTGCCGAATTTTTCCAACTCTTCCGTCCATCATATCGGAAGGAGCTACCATATCTGCACCAGCTTGAACATGAGAAAGTGCAGTTTTTGCCAATACTTCCAATGTCTGATCATTATCTACATCGTGGTCGCATAAAATGCCACAATGCCCGTGTGAAGTATATTCGCACATGCAGACATCTGTAATGACATAAAGCTGTGAATAGGCTGTTTTAATGTGTCGAATGGCCTGCTGTACAATTCCATCCGGCTGCCATGCACTGCTTCCAACTGCATCTTTCTTAGCAGGAATTCCAAAAAGCAATACACTTTTTACGCCAGAATCAGAAATTTGCTGTAAAATTTCATCTACTCGATCTAGGCTCCAACGATATTGACCAGGCATGGAAGCGATTTCTTCTTTAATATTTTTTCCCTCTTGAACGAACATTGGATAAATCAATGTATCCGCAGAGATACGAGTTTCCCGTACCATACTACGAAGCAGTGCGCCATTGCGCAAGCGGCGTGGACGATTGGTTAAATTCATGGTTCCTACCAGCTTTCTAATCTTGTAATTGCCGTGCGAGTGCTTCTGCGAGTGCAGCGGCATTTGTTTTTTCTCCCTGTACCAGGGCATGTTTTGGAACACCGCCTAAACCGGAAAATCCATAAAGTGTCATGTGGTTGCCATGGAGTCTGGCATGGCAGCCAACCGGTGCAGAACAGTCTCCTTCGAGTAATGCTGACAGACGGCGCTCTGTTTTTACACAAAGCGCTACATCTGGATGATTTAATTGCTTCAAAAGTTCGGAATATTCTCCTGCACGGCTTTGCGTGACAATGACACCTTGCCCGGCTGCCGGAACCATTTGTTCTGGTGAAAAGCGAACGGAAATCCGATCTGATAAATTAAGTCGCTTTAAACCGGCTTCTGCCAGAATCAATGCACCATATGCACCGCTGTCCAGCTTTTCCAGTCGGGTCAACACATTTCCACGAATCGGCTTTATCACAGCGTCTGAATATAATTCCTGAAATTGCATCGTGCGACGCAGGCCTGCACATCCTATTGGTTGTGCAGGATTCCAATGAAAAACGCCTTTTGGTAATACCAGAACATCTCCGGGGGTTTCTCGTATTGAATAGGCACCCAATGGAATGGCAGCATTTTCCTCTGTTGGCACATCCTTTAAACTATGGATGCAGAGGTCAACTTTTCCAGACAAAAGTGCTGCGTCTAGTTCTTTTAAAAATAATCCCTTCCCGCCGATTTTGTCCAAAGTTTGATGCAGAATTTTGTCTCCAGTTGTTTTCATTGTAACCAATTCTAGTTTTACATCGGGCATAATTTTTTGGATTTCTTCCATAATCAGCTTGCTTTGTATGACTGCAAGACGACTGGAACGGCTTCCAATACGGATGACAGTTCCCATTCTCTAAAACCGTCCCCTTTCCTTAATTTTGACACAGCAATCTTGTAGCAGATGCGGTTCGATTTGTGCTTTCATGCTGCCCATCAGCATGTCCACTGTTTTTTCTGTTGCCAAATGGACCAGTTCTTCCAGTTGCGGCATGGTTCGATAAGGTTCTATTGCCGTACTATGCAGGATGCGCTGCGCAGTCAATTCTTTTAATTGCTGCATATAGGGAACGGAATCCCGATAGTTTCGCCACATGCGAAAAGTATCAGCATACTGTTCTGCAATTTGTTGCAGGGCATCGATTGCGTTTTTGTTTGGCTTGGTTTCACTTTGCAAATCATCTAGGTTCCAAAGGGTTACACCTTCTAATTCTCCGCAGGATGCCTCAATATCGCGGGGCATTGCCAAATCCAACAGCCAAGATGGGCGATGATGAACGGCTTCCAGCTGATGTTTTAAAATCGTATGATGCGGACTTCTCGTTGCACTAATGACAATATCGGATTGTTCCATTTGCAGAAAGCGTTTCTCATAAGCAATTGGAATAGCGCCAAATGGAACCACTGTTTCTCCATGATGATAGGAGCGAAGCGTTACACTTGTTTGACAACCACGCTGCACCAGAAGCGAAGCGGCAAGCCGACCCATATTGCCATTTCCGATGACGAGACACCGCTTTCCCTGCAAACTTCCCAGTTCCTGTTCCAAGCGCTGTACAGCACGATAGGAAATGGAAAGCGGTACCACAGAAATACAAACTTGTGTAAGAGCGTCCTTTCCGGCAGAAACAGCTGTGCGAAACAGTGTATCTAGCACGGCATCTGTACTATGGCAGCTGCGTGCCAGTTCGAGTGCATTGCTAACCTGTGTAACGATTTGTTCTTCATGTAGAATTTGTGCATGTAGACCACAAGCTACTTCCATTAAATGCTGCGCTGCCTCTATTTCCTCTAAAATTAATAATTTTGGGGTAGTTTGCTCGATTTTTGCAGCATGCAGCAGCAATTCCGCTGGAGAAACCGCTGATTCTGATGTAATATATAATTCTGTTCGATTGCAGGTTGCCAAGAGTATCGCACCGTGTACTTTTTTTTCTTGCATCCATGCAGTCAAAAGTGCCTTTTCTTGTTCCAATGAAAATGCAAAAGATTCCCGCACGGAAATATCTGCTGTATGTACGTCAATTCCAGCCATCGATAAATGCATTTCTTCACTTCCATTCTCAGTGCGCAAATATACCAAATGCAGCGCATCTGATTGATTAGAATAAATTCTTGTTGTTTTTCATTATACCACAATGTGCGTGTATTTTCAACCTGTTTTAATTGTGATTTAAATTTCCTTTGCATTGTTTTCATAGTACTTGTTTCAAGGAATATAAAATTTAAGTAAATTTTGCTTTTTTGAGTTGAAAATTTGCACATAGTATGATATATTAATGAGAGAAATAAAGTGAAGAAAATTGTTTGGTAAATTGGAATTTAGATGGAGGGATTAAAGATGGTTAAAAAAGAAAATAGATTTGAGGTTATATATACAGACGGCTCTCAGTTGAAAAATTCTGGTGTTCGCCAAATACTTATAGATAAAGAAACAGGCGTAAATTATTTAGTATGGATGTCAGGTTATGCAGGTGGCATTACACCGCTTCTTGATTCAGATGGAAATGTCGTAATTACAAAGTAAAATGTCAGTTTTTCGTGCGGAATAGACCAAATTTTTATGGAGAAAATTATATGTCGCTTGACAATGCAGAGTGGCACTGGGAAAGTGCAGCGAAACTGTATCGGAAAAATCACAAAATTACAGGTGAATTTACACAAGAACAGGTTGATGAAATCTGGTTATATGTTTCTAATCATATTGGTTTGTTTCTCAAGTGGCTGATTGATCATAATTTTCGATGATTTTTCTTACCAAAAATAATTATATTATGTTGTAATGATGGGATGATGATAATGGAACTGCGTGTGCTAAAGTATTTTCTGATGGTTACCAGAGAAGAAAACATTACAAAAGCAGCCTCTATTCTGCATATCACACAACCTACCCTATCTCGTCAACTGATACAATTGGAAAAAGAGTTAGGAGTAACTCTTTTTCACCGAAGCAATCATAATATTATCTTGACAGAAGATGGCATGCTGCTCAAACGGCGTGCGCAAGAACTAATTTCTCTCTCCGAAAAAACCGTACAGGAACTTTCTCACAAAGAGCAGGCATTATCCGGTGAAATTGCCATTGGATGCGGTGAAACCAAAAGTATGCTGTTTCTCGCTGAGCAAATCCGAACTTTTCAGCAAATATATCCACTGGTACAGTTTCACATTCACAGTGCCATTGCAGATGATATCAAAGAACGCATTGAAAAAGGAACGCTAGACGCTGGATTGTTGACAGAACCGGTGGATATCGGAAAATATGAGTTTTTTCGAATGCCACAAAAAGAACGGTGGGGCATTCTTATTCGAAAAGATGCTGAGCTTGCCAGGAAAGAAACTGTTTGTCCAAAAGATTTGATCGGAATGCCGCTGCTTATGGTAAAACGGGAACTAGTCAAGAATGAATTAGCAAGTTGGTTCGGAGATTATTATGAAAAGATGCAGGTTGCAGCTACTTATAACCTAATTGTCAATGCAGCAGCCATGGTTAAAACTGGTATCGGTGCTGCGCTTTGTTTTGATTTTGGGATGCAGTTCTATGATGATTTGTGCTTTGTGCCTTTGACTCCACGTTTGGAAACTGGTTCTGTTTTGGTTTGGAAAAAGAATCAGATGATGGGTGCAGCTGTTAAACAGTTCATCAATCATATCAGAAATACTTTATAGGCATTTCTGCTGATTCTATATAAGTATTTTACAGTTCTTAAAAAGTATGTTATCATGTAGATGTTCCAAACGGACATCTACATTTTTTATGATGATAGGAAAGGAGGCATGTAATGACAGCAGATGAAGTACGCAAGTGTTATCAAATTCCATTGAAAATTATACAGGAGTACGAGCATTGGAGACATGGAAAGATTCCATTAAAATGTGAAGAAGCAGTACAATATCAAGACCAAGACATTGCGTATTTAAGTATAATTGTCACGTTGCATGATATTGGTTTTCAGAAAAGTGAAGTAGAATCCTACATGCAGTTGCTAATGAAAGGAGCTGATACGCAGGAAAAACGGCTACAAATATTGAATGAAAAGCGGAATGAAACGCTGCAAGAAATCCACAAAAAAGAAACTCAGCTGGATAAACTGGATTATCTTCGGTTTCAGGTAAAAAATGTTGTATAAAAAGAAGCGGGATTATGAAAGGAAAAAAACGATTGATTGGTATTATCACTGCAATATTTGGTTTATCTCTAGTCAGCTTATTTTCTGCGCATGCTGATACAAGAACAAAAGCAAATGATACCAATTATACCATATCGGATGTCACCAACTTGCAGGACTTTTTGCTTGCCAAAGAAACACCAGACCTCAGCGAAAAGAACTATGATCTGAATGGTGACGGTATTTGGGATACATTTGATCTCTGTTTGATGAAACAAGCATACACCAAACAGACGACAGAAGGAGAACAGAATACACTAGTTGCTTACTTCTCTGCAACAGGTAATACGAAGAAAATTGCAGAGTATATCGTAGCATATACTGGAGCAGATTCCTATGGTATTACACCAGCTACTCCATATACGGCAGAAGACTTAAATTATTCCAATAGCAGTTGCCGTGCAAATCAGGAACAGAATGATGTGTCTTGCCGACCAGAGATTTCCGGCAGTGTAGAAAACATGGATAACTATGACGTGGTTTATATCGGATATCCCATTTGGTGGGGAGAGGAACCGAGAATCATTGATACATTTTTGGAAAGTTATGACTTTTCTGATAAAATAGTCATTCCGTTTTGTACTTCTGGCAGCAGTAGTATTGCAGCCAGTGAAAACCGTATCGCAAATTTAGGTGTTCCCATTGGAAATCAACTGCCAGGTAAACGGTTTTCCGGCAGTGCTTCGGAAAAAAGCGTTTCTGATTGGATTTCTACGCTGGATTTACCAAAGCAAACAACAGACACCAGAATTAGTATTGCTGTAAACAATCATACGTTGATGGCAACTTTAGCAGACAATTCCTCTGCAAAAGCGTTTGCAGAACTTTTAAACGATGGTCCTTTGACTTTGGATTTGCATGATTATGGAAATTTTGAAAAAACTGGCTCTCTGCCGCAGACACTTCCCAGAAATGATGAACCAATTGATACAGATTTTGGCGATTTGATTTTGTATCAAGGAAATCAGTTCGTTTTGTATTATGACAAAAATTCATGGACATTTACAAGACTGGGACATCTCGATTCTTCTGTTACAAAAGAAGAATTGAAAAGCATTTTGGGCGAAGAGAATGTAACTGTTACCATTTCTCTTGCAGAATAATGAAATGGAGGAGAAACAGATGAAAAAATTATTTCTGGTATAACGGCGATCCTGCTATTGCTGAGTAGTACTGCTTGTGGAGCAGCTCAAATAAGTAGCAATGCTACATCAGAAGAGCGTAATATCAAAACAGAGTTGGCTACAAAAGAAAATCAGATGACAGACATCACGGAATTATCAGAATCGGAGGCGGATTCTACTCATACAGGCACAGAAACACTTGTAGTTTATTTTTCCGCGACAGGTCATACAAAAGCAGTTGCCGAAAAGATTGCTGATGTAACTGGTGCAGATTTGTATGAAATTGTTCCAGCTGATCCATATTGTGAGGCCGATCTTGACTATAATGACGATCAGTGTCGCGCAAATATTGAAATGAATGATCCAAATGTGCGTCCTGAAATTGCAGGTGAACCGATTTCTTTGGATGCTTATTCTACAATTTATTTGGGATATCCGATTTGGTGGGGAGATGCGCCGAGAATTATGAGCACATTTGTAGAATCGTATGATTTTTCCAATCAAACTATTATCCCATTCTGCACCTCTGGTAGCAGCAAGATCGACAAAAGTGAATCCAATTTGAAAACACAATCCGGTGGTGGAAACTGGCTTGCAGGAAGCAGACTGGATGCAGATTCTTCAGAGGAAGAGATTCAGAGCTGGATTGATGGTTTAAGTTGAAAAACAAAATGGCAGTAGAATATCATTCTACTGCCATTTATGCTTTTCCATGTATCAGTATATTATTTTGCTATCCAACTATCCATTTCTGCTTGAGCACTAAATACAAAATATAGATCTTGCTTTCCGCTGAGTCCCTGCACGCTGGCTGTGACTTCTGCCATTTTTCCGCCTGCTGGGATTTCTGCATAACCAACTGCTTTACCAGTAGGAGAACCGGTGCATATTTTTACTGCACAACCATTTTTAGAAGAGGCTGTTAAAATTATCTTAGATGCACCTTTGGAAAAGTTGACGCCACTGACCTGGAGCCAATCACCTTTGTCGATATCTGTCACAATGGTATCACTTAATCCTCGAACATTTATTCCGGCTTGGTTAGACATGGTTTCTGCTTGAATTTTACTGTATGGATTGATCGATTTTTGCTGAGCAATGCCCTGCATGGTGCCGGTAACGGTATGCAATTTCGTGCCGCTTATCGTAATTTGATCTACCTGTGGGCTTCGATAATTGCCTTCAATTCCCATCGCTTGTTCCACACTGCGGTTGTGATAGAACAAATACAGCTGTCCATTCACTTCGCAAATGGAGTGATGATTGTTTCCATACAAACCAAAGAATTTTCCCTGATTTGGAAACAGTTCTCCGCCGTAGGTATATGGTCCGAGCGGATTAGAAGCAGTCATATACTCAATTGCGCCGCTGGTCATACCGTATGTATTTCCAGTAGTTTTCCAATTGGAACAATAGGTATAGTAATAGGTGTCTCCAATTTTGTTGATGCCAGAATCTTCGAATAAGTATGGAGCATGGATCGTTATTGGTGTATCGGCAAGACTGATCATATCCTCCCCAAGTTTTACGACTCTAGAGGTATCAGGCATTTCATTTTTTCCATCTGGTACACCGCCACCAAAGCAAAGATAACCAGTTCCGTCATCATCCACAAATACAGCAGGATCAAATAGCCACGTAATATCTCCGCAGTTAGGGGTAGCTCTAGTAATGAGTGCCTTTCCAAGTGGATCACTCCACGGACCAGTTGGACTGTCCGCCGTTAGGACGCTGACACCATTTCCACCGTTACAAAAATAAAGAAAGAATTTTTCTTTGCCATTGATTGTCTTATGTGCTGCACAGGGTGCCCAAGAACAATCTGCCCATTTGGCGATACCACTTGCTCCAGCCACTGGAATGGCGCCATGATCGGTCCAATTCACCATATCATCGGAGGAGATACAGTTGATTTTGTTGACTTGTGCATAGGTGTTTTCAGTTACATTTCCGTTGCCGTCATATTCGATCACATCGTTTGTAGTGTACACATATACCCTGCCGTTGTATTCCATTACACCAGGATCTGCTCCAAAACGCTGGGTAAACAGTGGATTGTTTTCTCCATTAGCCTTATAGCTTGCTATCGGTGTGATGCTGGAAAAAAGCTGCTCCATCGCTGTGAGATCAATTTCTTTTTCTGCTGTTGGGAACGATGTAATTCTTCCCAGCAGGTAATCCTGGAGTAGCTGGATATCCTTTTGATCTACCTTGCCACTCTGATCTACATCCGCCGCAAGACGGGATGCTGTACTGGAGAATGCGGTGGAAACACCTCGTTTTGCAAATGACAAATCCATTCCGTTAATCACACCATCCGCATTGACATCTCCTAATTGGAATGGTTTGGATTCCCCTGCTCCAAGAATCGTTGTTCCTCCTACTGCTCCAATGGCTTCATCCAAATAAAAATTATTGGTACTTTCTGACGTTTCTACATACAAGATCATGTTGGAAGCATCTTCTGGAATCCGGTAATTTTGATTGGCAAGCTGTACCCATTCACCTTGAATGGCAGTTCCTTCCGCTACAGTTGCATACTGCGTTTTTCCGTTTGCGTCTGTATAGGCCAGCTTTAGGAAGAATTTATCCGTTGTGTTGCCGTCAAAATATTCTACATTGACACTAAAACTGTATTCTTTTCCAGGAACAAATGCTTTTGGATTTAAGGATTTTCCTGCACCATTCCAAGATGCAGTACGATTTTGCACCAAGAGTGCCTCACTACCTACGTAAGCTGTTCTGCCGCTGGTAAGGACATCAGCGCTGCCTCGACCTTCCCAGTTGTCTGTATCGCCTTCAAATGTACTGTGAAAGTACCAGCCATATTCGTTTGGTTCAATCGGTTTGTCGTTTTCACTTGGATTGCTGCCGTCTCCCCATTCGGATTTTGGAATCATGGAAGTCAATGTGGTGTATGCTAACTTGGGCTGATGATTGGTGTCATACAGAAGCGGTGTATTTTCTGTTTTGATCCATGTATTGGCATCATCTGGTCCCCAGATACAAACAGCAGTTACTCTGCCATCCGAAGTTGGATTCTGATTCCAGTCTATGGCCGCCTGAAAAATGGCCTTGTACTTATCTGCCTGCTGTTGTAAAGTATAGGTGCCATTTTCCATGGTGATATCCAGTTCTGTGATTTGAAGATCACAACCGATAGACAAAAACTTTTTCATTGCAGTAGTGTAAGCAGACACACCAGAAAATCCGTCGTAATTGGCGTTGATGTGAGATTGCATGCCAATTCCATCTAGTAAGCCTTTTTCGTAGAGGGACTTACACATGCTGTAAATGGCATCGCGCTTATGATCCCAATATTCATTATAATCGTTATAGTAAAGCGCACAACCTTCTGGAGCATATTTTCGTGCGTAAGTAAATGCATGTTCTACAAAAGAATTGCTGCCGTAAACTTGCACCCACGGGGACTGTCCACTCACATTTTCTCCTGGTTCTCTGGTGCCACCATTGTTTGCTGTACGATTGCTGTCATCGCTAATACACTCATTTGCTACATCATAGGCATAGAGATTTAAATCTGGATACTGTGTTTTGATTGCATCAAACATATTTTTGATGTAGCTTTC
The DNA here is from genome assembly GCA_000437255.1 of Ruminococcus sp. CAG:403. Classification (GTDB taxonomy): domain Bacteria; phylum Bacillota; class Clostridia; order Oscillospirales; family Ruminococcaceae; genus Ruminococcus_C. Next base: position 7,293 of record FR899073.1, on the reverse strand, counting down.
CATACGCTGATCCATAACAGTAGCAGAAACCCAGTTTCCATTTGCGTTGAAGTTTTCTTTGAAAAACCACAGTGGTGTCTGGCTATGCCATACCAGTGTATGTCCTCGCATTGCAATTTTATTGTTGACACAAAAATCCATGATGCTGGCAGCATTTTTTAGTGAGACACCAATATTGGTGCCATTGCATTGGGACTGTACCAATGTTGCATCCGGCTTCATTTCATTTTCGCATTCAATGCTGTTATAATCTTTAAGGACACTTGCAGTAATGGTTGAATTTTTCACGGTGCTTCCGTTCAAGATATTGCCTACTCGAAAATAATTGGCAAATTCATCTTTTAGGCCTTTTTCTGTTGATGCAGCCGATACGGTATGCATGTCGTTCTTTCCTGTTATGCTCACATCATCAAAAACAAAATCATTTGTACTATCAGTTGTAATAGTAAGTCGGAATTCTCCACTATTTTTGGGTGCACGATAGGAAGCGGAAAGTTTTGTCCAAGTGCCAGCTTTGCTTTTTCTGCTTGCTAGTTCTGTTTCAAATTCCTGCGTAGTTTCCAAATCGGCACAGGAGAGAGAGAAATGGAACTGTTCCGCCTCCGTACTATATACCCACACACTATATGTATACTTTTCATCTCCGGAAAGGTAGAATCCTTTTTCTGCACTTGCCCCATCGGAAGCACTGGAGCGACCGGAAACAGACATTCCACGTGAAGAATGATAGCCAATTCCTTCTACTGCTTTTAAAACGACAGTATCTGTATTTCCATACCAGCCACCATAATTTACTTCAAAATCGTTGTTGACGAGTTCCGTCGCAGACACGGTTCCAGAAATCGCTGGGAAGCAAGAAAGGACACCTGCACTGCATAGCATTGCGGTTAATCCAGCAATCCATTTTTGACTATTCATACAAAAAATTCCTCCTTTTGTTGTACGCAGTTCATGATCTGATTCAAACTATATCTATTCTAGCAAAAGAAGAAATACTTGTATAGCACATTTGTCATGTAACTTGCATATTTGTAAAAACAATTTGAGGTATTCTGTACAAGTTTCGAAGTTCTATTGATACAAAAATTCCCTCAAGAAGTCCGTTTAACTTTTTGAGGGAATTTATAATTTGAAATGCTGAAGGAGTTTATGATTTGAGCTGGCACTTACTGAAATGGAAGTTGATTGATTTTACCAATTAGGAAGTTCAGTAATGTTGTGACATCCTGTGGGGTAATTGCAGAATCCGTTAAATCGCAATTTGCATTGCGTTTTTGCTGTTCGTTCAGATCTAACACACCTCGTTGCTGTTTTTGGAAGAGAATCAGATCAGCCAATGTAACGGAACCATCTAAGTTGATGTCCCCATAAAATGCAGTTTGAGCTTCTGTGGATATTGTTGTCGTTATTTTGGTCGTTGTAACAGTAGGCATTGTAATGGTAGTTGTTGTGGTAGCGGTAGTAGTGGCGGTGGTAGTCGCGACAGTTGTTGTCGTTTCAACAGGAGGGCCTTTTATTATAGTTCCCTTCACTGCTCCAATTGCCTCGTCTATATAGAAATTATCCGTGTCATTTTCCATCTCAACATAGATTTTGAAATCTTTACCATCTTCAGGAAGCTGGAACGCTTGATTGGCAAGTTGCACATAATTGTTCTTTGTTGCAGATGCGGATGCAATTCTTGCATACTTGACTTCTCCTGCGGAATTGGTATATTGTAGGGACAATGCAGCATTTTTGGGGCTATCCCCATCTACATAGCTGAGGCATACGCTGAAACTATATTCTTTTCCAGCCTGAAATGCTTTTGCCGGCAGCGTTTTTTCTGCTCCGTTCCACGCACTGGCACGATTCTGCACCAAGAGTGCGTTGGTTCCCTGATACGGTATTCTTCCGCTCAGTGCAATATCTGCTGCACCATGTCCCTGCCAGTCGCAGTTGTCCGCCTCAAAAGTATCATGAAAATAATAGCCGTTTTTATCCGGTTCTACCGGCTTGTCTTCCAATGTCACAACAAACGTAGAAACACTTTCCGCAGGAAGCTGTGCCCAGAAGCTGCTGCTGTCATGCTCCATGTTTCCTGTTTTTGCCAGATTTTCAGAGGCGGAAGTACGATAACGGTCAACCTCTGTAATTTGTGCATCAGCATCTACAGCAAACTGCTGCGAATAGCTTTCTGTTCCCTTGTTAATGGCAACAATGGTTACCTGATTGTCATCACCCTTATATGCAGACACATAGACATTGTCTGCCGGCTGTTCTGTGGCATCGATCCGCACATCGCCGGGACGAACATATTTGGAGTATTGTGCCATACAGTACCCACGCTTGCTGATCTTCCCATCTTCTGTCATTAACCCATAATGTCTGCGAATATACCACCATGTATAAGCGCTCATATTTCCGACTACCATGGCATTGTGAATATTTTCAGAAACTTGTAAGGCTTCTGGATAACGATTTGCGGAATCTTGTTCACTATTTGGGACATATACTTCTGTCATCCAGATTTCCTTTCCGGAATTTTCAAGATCCGGGAAATCCATCCACGCCCGCTGTGTGCCATAGAAGTGTGTTCCAAATAGATCGCAGTTTTCCATTGCCTTGCTGTTGTTCAGAATCTTTCTGTAAAATGTTTTTCCACCATCAGCTACCCATGAAGCATTTTCAGGTGCATACTGAAAGGATTCCGGTGACATCAATCGTGTGCTTGTAATTTGATCTCCGTAATTTGCAATAAAGTCGGTTGTTTCATCAGTTGACCAATACGTCCATTCAGAAGCGTAGTCTGGCTCATTCTGCACGGAGACCGCATAAAGGTCAACGCCATTGCTTTTCATATAAGTTCCAAAATCATTCAAGTGCTTCGCATAAGCGGCATAATTGGACTTTGGCAGGTGCAGTTTTCCGTTGCTTCCACCAGATTCTGCAAGATTTGCAGGAGGTTCCCATGGAGATGCAAAAACTGTAACTCCCATTTTTGTGGCAAATTGTGCGGTTGGAAGTGCTTTGTTCCACTGACTTTGATCAGGATTTACAAATACACGCAATACAGTAAGCCCCAACTCATCCTCCCCGTTTCCAAATGCGGTTTGCCGTTGTTCTTCTGTCAAATCCTTTCCAGTCCATTCCGGATGATTGATTCCACCGAAGCCTCGAATGGTTTGATACTGGATCGTTGGATCAATTTTACAAACAGTTGCCGCTGCTGCATGCATATTGACTGGATACAGTGAGGCAGAAGAAACCAATAGAACACCGCTTAATATTACTGAAAAAGTACGTTTCAATTGTTGAATCACATGAATACCCCCTCTGATTTTCTCTTATAAAACGGAAACAGTACTGTTTTCAGTATACAAGTTTGGAGTTGCAGCGTATACCATTTTTGTATTGGTTCCTGTAAAATTGTCATACAGTACTTACAAATCTATATTGTTTTTTCTCTGTATTCTCTTGGCGTTTTCCCGGTGACTTTTTTAAAAACTTTGATAAAATAGCTTTGTGTAGAAAAGCCGAGATAACTGCTTATGTCAATAAAGCTTCTATCCGTGTATCGAATCAATTCCTTTGCCTCATTAATTTTCATTTCAGATATATAATCCGACAAATTGATACCTGTTATTTTTTTAAATTCTGTTGTGACATATCCTCTGCTTTTCGAAAGATGCTCTGCTATTTTGGATACTGTAATGCTTTCTGTCATATTTTCCTTAATATAATCTGTGATGCTTTTTACCAATTGTGAATGGCTCGGATTCCAAGTATGAAGTTTCTGCACACGTTCTGCCATGTCTAATATCATGTGATATTGCAGATTTTTGATTCTATCTATATCATCCAATGATTCACATTTCATAATGTATAATTCTTCCAATTCTGCAATTTCAACAGAATTTACACCAGCTTCTACTGCTGCAAAACAGCAAATTGCAAGAAGCCTTATAAAAAAGTTTTTGGTATGTCTGAAAAGATGCGGTGCAAAATTTCTCGGATTGGCAGAAGATACCTGATTGGCGCCCTGCTTTAATCCTTCTACATCGCCGGCTTTGACTTTTCTGGCAATCTCTTGATCAATCACATAGGAACGGGAACGAGTCAAAAAGTCCTCTTTTTTCTCAAAAGAAGTGTCTTCTTTAAAAGCTGTCGTAAGTCCTACTTGCTGTTCTTTTTTTATTCGGACATCTGAAATATCAAGCATTGTTTTGTTCATACAGAAATTTAGAAAGATCAAAGACTGCAACAAGGTGTCCGGATGCATAATACAGAGAGACTGTATCTCATCGATAAAGCGTTCTACATTTTCGCAGTTTCGTTTAAACGCAATATAGCGAATGTCCTGTTTTGTTTTTTTCAATTCACTGACAGGCCCTGCAATGATTTTCTGATTGCCACTTGTGATAAACCCATAACAGAAGTTGTATCCATCCAGATAATACCCAATTGCTCTGTTATCATTCATGATTTTATGAAATACTAAGCATACGGGATCTTCCGAATCCAAAAATGGTATTTTTTGAAAGAGCAGCGTATTGTTTTCATATAATCTGACAGGAATGGCAAACATGCTATAATATTGTGACAATAAATAAATTAGCTCATCTTTTTTCATAGTTTTCACCTCCAATGAGGAATTTATTTTGTAACTATTATATTATTATAACATAATACAACCAAATTTTCAACGTACAAAATAAAAAATCCATTTGAAATGGAAAAATTATTTAAGAACCTTGAAAAGTGTTGGAAAGCATGTTATAATGGACTGAAATAAAAGAAAAATTCAACAAATCGAA
>FR899073.1:0-2464 GCA_000437255.1 Ruminococcus sp. CAG:403 | reverse complement strand
CCATGAAGTAAATAAGTAGTTACAAATATGATGATAAGAAAGAATGGTTGGATAGATGCAATTAAAAGAGATGATGGAAGAAATTTGTTCTAGATGGAACTTGCCTCAAAATTACATAAAGTTTCTTAATGAACATGCAGACAACGTATATATAAATATGAATGATAACAAGGAGGAAGAAGATGATTTCTTTTCCTATGAAAATGAGATAGAACTATATGGAGCGAAAGGGTTGCTTGTTGGACAACATGGATATTCCTATAATCCTGTACAAAAGGCTGTAATAGAGGATTGGAATCCGAATTATCTTGTGATTGCAAATTGTAATGCAGACCCATATTGTATAGATGTTAGTTTAGATAATTCTCCAGTGTATTATGCACCACATGGAACAGGTACGTGGGATTTTACAAAGGATAGTGAATCTTTAGAAGAGTTTTTTGATTTTTTAGGGATATAAACGTGAATTCATTTCTCTGAGTTAATACAGTATATTATAATACAAATACCCTTCCATTTCATTACGGAAGGGTATTTTATGGAGAAGGCTTAATGGAATACGTTTGGTGATCTAAAATTTTTAGTTTTTTTTCATACTGTGTATTTTGCAGCAGCAAACAATACTTTTTGGGAGTCATTCCAGAAAAAGTTTTGAATTCATGAATGAAATGGGACTGATCATAATAGCCTAAATCTACAGCCACTTCCGTAAGTGCTTGATTGGAACGGTGATTCAATGCCTGAACAGTTGCTTGGAATCGGAAAATTTTTGCCAATTGTTTCGGACTCAATCCTACTTCAGAACGAAAGCATTTATTAATATACCGTGCTGTGTACCCAATTTCCTCTGCTAATTGATCCATTGTGATATTTCCGGAAGAACGCATCAAAAGATTCGCTGCATGCAGAATCAATCGATTGCTGTTTTCCATTGGAGAAATACGATGGTAAATCGAAAGATAGGATTGCAGAAACGCTCGAATTTGCTGATGGAAGTCCATTGTGCTGCAAATTCTTTCGAGCATTCGTTCATCCCGAATCAAAGTATCAAAAGGAATACGATGATTCACCAGGGATTCCATTACTCCGGATACTCCCAAAATTGGATTATAACCCGGAAGGAATCGTACACCAAAATAGCAGGTTTCTGATCGCAATAAGACCGTTTCCGGTGCAAGCACGGTGCCGCAGATTTCAGCTCCCGGAGCATGTGGATCACAACAGAATACCATATCCACACATCCATCTGGAACAGCATATCTTGGCAATATCCCTGTTCGGCATTGGTAAAAATGTACGATTCCAAATTGATTCATTACATATTTGGTATATGTCTCAGCCGCAGTAACAAAGAACGGCTGCCTAGGTGTCATGTAAATCCGTTGTTCCATAAAAAAACACCTTTATGCTGCTCTACTGCTATTGGTATTATAGTATAGGCAACAGGAAACTGCAAGGTGTTTTACAACATATTTAGAATGTATTCATACAAATAAAACGACTGTTTTGACGACAGGATTTTTCATTCAGCCTCATTCCGGGCGAGTACCTGTATTGAAATCTGCGGGCATGCTTTGAAGCTCCGGTTCTGCATGAATATGAAGCCGCTTTGCCAAACTTGGATTATGATACATCTGATATAAATCTGACTCCATCGCCATAACCTCTTTGATTTGAAAAGATCGGAAAAGAGGTCGCTTTATAACGACTTTAATCCAAACTACTGCATATACAGATAACACTGCCAAAACGATTACAAAGATCAAATAGATTTTCTTTTTGACTTCCCAGCTAGGATCAATATTGTAGATCATAAATGCGTTTCCAATGATTCCAAGAATTGGAATCACGGGACCAAACGGCAGCTTAAAGGTTCGAGGTGCTTTTGGAAGACGTTTCCGCAAAACCAGTACATCCAAGTGCAGAATAATATAAGAAAAAATCCAAAAGGTACAGCCAGTCAAGATTAAGAAAGTCAGCTGATCGCTGGTAGAAAGTCCCGTTGCATTGATCAAAATCATTGCCACAGTTACCAAAAACAATCCAACATATGGCGTTCCACGCTTATTTTTTCGTAAGAAAACAGCAGGCAAAAGCTTGATCTTTGCCATTCCAGAACAGATCTGTGAAATAGAAAACATGACAGTATTTAAGGTGCTGACAACAGCTAGTAATGAAATAATTGTCATCCAGATAGTACCAACTTTTCCATATAGCAGAGTGCCATACAAAATATGCGGTACTGTGCTAGCACCCAGATCTTCCCATGGTGTGTACCGGCTGAATCCAATTGTCATAAAAATCTGCATAACCAAAATAATGACCAGACTGATTACCATGCCAAGCGGTACTTTGCGGCGAGCATTTTTTACTTGTGAAGAAATTGGAACGATAAACTCTACACCGATAAACAGGAAGAATGCCAAACCCAACAAAGATAAGAGCCTGTGTTCATAAGCGTTTT
>FR899072.1:15234-18375 GCA_000437255.1 Ruminococcus sp. CAG:403 | reverse complement strand
ACTCAAGGCGGCTGCTTTTATCTCTTCTTTACTTACTGCTGTCCACGCTTTGCAGCTTTGTCCAGGAAACGCTGCTGCTCCACCAGGAATCGCTTGTGCGTTCCGGTTCCAATCTGTCCTGCTTCATCGTAAGCTGTCACAGCAAACGAAATTTCCCGTCCGTTTACACCCGTTACTTCTGCTTCTGCACGTACGGTCATGCCCTGCGGAGTAGCCGCATCGTGCGTAATATGCAGGGCTGTTCCAACCGTTGTTTCGGTCGGTTCCAGGTAAGCGGCTACTGCATCGCAGGCAGCTGCTTCCATCAGCGCTGTCATCATAGGTGTTGCAAAAACCGGCAAGGATCCACTTCCTACTGCATTCGCCAATTTGGATGCGTCTGCAACAGTCTGAGCAGTTCCTCTTGCCCCAATTGTAATCGGTTCCATCGAATCCATCCTCCCTAATCTCTGATTGACCGGTTCATCAATTTGTATCTTTCTTTGTGTCTGCGAGTTCCTCCAGCGGACTGGGGGAAACAATGTCTCCCAAGATTCTATCATACGTCAATACATCCAGCTTTGCTACATTCTCTTGCTCCGGATTGTAGTTGGTAGAATAAATTGGTGTCACTGCAATTTCATCCATCATGGTCTGCAAGAATGCATCTCTCGGCGCATGAATCATTTCCATGATCACATACGGCAAATAGAAGGAAGAAATCTTCTCCTTTGGAATGACATCGGTATCCAGCCCACAGTTGTTCCACAAAATATACTTTTGCTCATACAATGTGCTGCAATTTTCGCTGGTGATACCCAACAGATTATACACGCTGCTTTCTCCCCGAAGCGACGGGAAATGGTCTCCGATAAAGAGTACAACTGTTGGCTCATCGAAATCCTGTAGCCGATCAATCAGATCTGCCAGTCCTTCTGAAGAATGCTGCACCCATTGCAGATAGTTTTCAAATTCCGCATCCGGATTTTCGCCTTGATCGTACGGCTGGTGGTTCTGCATGGTGGTGGCATGCAGGTAAAGCGGCTCGTCGGTCTGTTCCAAAAGCGTATAAATCTGATTGTATACGGTATTGTCATCAATGTAATTGCCGTAATATTCAACTGGGACGGTGAAATCGTCCTCAAAGATCATGGTATCAAAAGAATAATTGCCATAAATGGACTTTCTGCCGTAGAAACTGCTCAGATACGGATGAACATATGCGGTATGATAGCCCCAGCTCTTATAGTAGCTTGCCATGGTTGGCTGCTGCCGATCGAGCATCAAACGCTGCGGCATATTGGGATCCCGAAGCGATTTCACCGGCAGACCGAACAACAATTCGGTTTCTGTCCGTACGGTGTAGCTGGCATAAGTCGGCACAATGGCAGTGCCGCAGTATCCCTTTGCAGCAACTTCGTCCAGTCCTGCATAATAGGAATCATCCACTTTCAGCTCATCAAATACCCGGAAGTCTGCATAGGATTCCGACATGATTTCAATGACATTGGGCTTTACGGTTCCAAAGTCTTCTTCCGGAACATTGGTTGCCAGATACATGTCAACCGTATTTTCACTGTCTTCCTCATAATCGGTCGGTTCTTCCAAACGATTGGCAATGTTTTCCGATCCGGTCTGCATAAAGAATGCCAGGAAGCCGTTATGGTCAAATTTCTCATTTAAAATAAAGGTATTGTTCGCACGCTTGGTGTCAATCTGAAACAGCGAGTAGACAGACATCGACCAGGACGGCATAACAACCATTCCAATGCAAAAGCCCAGGCAGACAATTCCCGGTAAAATCCGGGTACGCAGCCGAATGGTATGCTTAATCTGCGGATTGAGCAGGAAGGCAAGCACCAGCACAGCGACACAAATCGCCAAAAATGTAATTAATCTTGGTGTAATTTTAATATAGGCAAATGCCGTCAGACTTTTCAGACTGCGTGCAAGCTTCATGTCGTTCATGATTAAGTGGTTCCCGTTGGTGTTGTATTTAAACAGCTCCGTAATACTCAGCGCCATATAAATAATGGTCTGCACCAGCATGGCAAACCACCCTCGCCGGAACAACAACAAAAAGCCGGCAAAAATCAATGCTGCAATCAACACATTAAATAACATAATGGTTGGATGCTGAGCAATAAAAATAACCAGCTTACTGAGATATTTACACTGATTCAGCTCTGCCATACACACAATAAAAATCGGGTAAAGCAGCAAAAACAGCCGATTGGTCATCACAAAACGATTGGAATTGCGTTCTCTGCGATCGTTCAATGCACAAGCCCATGCACGAATCGACGAACCCCATCCCCTACTTTTCGTGGTTGAATGCTTCATGTTTTCCTTTCACCTTTTCTATTCGATTTTCAAATCTCCAAACTGTGTGTTTGGAACCCTACCTACTATAGCACAAACTGCCCAAAACTGCAAGCACTTTTCCAAAAGACGCATTTTATTTTCATGAAATTTGTCGATTTGTTGAAAAGCTACTATAGAAGCAGTCTTTTTTTGTCGGTTCTGCATGAAAATGTTCCAATTATAGGGAACCAATGACGTAACCGCCGTTTACCGGAAGATCCTGTCCGGTAATGAAAGAAGCTGCTGGAGAGGAAAGCCAATAAACAGCCTGTGCAATATCCTCCGGTGTTCCAATCCGTTCCAGTGGGGTATCCGCTGCAATTTCCTGCGCAACCGAAGGATCCAGTTCCCGATTCATCGGCGTGTCGATCATACCGGGCGAAACACAGTTGACCCGTATGCCGGAAGGGCCGACTTCCTTCGCAAGCGCCCGGGTAAATGCCAGAATGGCGCCTTTGGTTGCAGAATAGTCTACCTCACAGGAAGCACCGACTTCTCCCCACATGGAAGAAAGGTTGATGATACAACCGCTATGCCGGGCAATCATCGCCGGTAAAAAGGCACGCGCGGTTTCGATGGTTCCCATTACATTAATCGCATAGAGTTTCTGAACCGCCGCACGATCCATGCACTGAAACAAGCCATGGTAGGAAACGGCTGCATTGTTAATGAGCACATCCACCTGTCCCAGCGTTTCCAATGCACGCGCAGCAAATGATTGAATTTGCGAATATGCCTGTAAATCGACCGCCATGGGAATGGCCTGCCACTGCTTTTCCAGCGCCTGTGCGGCAGCTG
>FR899072.1:10549-15225 GCA_000437255.1 Ruminococcus sp. CAG:403 | reverse complement strand
TGTGCGGCAGCTGTGTTGCTGCCATATCCTGCAACCACCCGATAGCCTGCCTTTGCATAGCAGGCAGTCAGAGCCGTTCCAATTCCGCCGGTTGCACCGGTAATCACAACAGTTTTCTGTTTCATTCTATGAAACTTCCTTTCTTTTTTTGCATGATTTTGTTTGACGGAATCCTGCTGTGACCAGCGTTTTTGAAAAGCACCGCTTCTGCTGCCTGAAAATTGTTATACAACCGCCCAAACATTCCCGCCTTTCCTTGGTAAAAATCGCAAAAATGTCGGATTTCCTTGCTTTTCTCGACAAATTGTGCTATAATATCCAACGAGGTGAACGAAAATGGAACAGGAAAAAATCAACCGCATCAACGAACTGGCTCGGAAAGCAAAAACGCAGACTTTGACGCCGGAAGAACTGGAAGAACAAAAGCAGCTTCGCATGGAATACCGCATGGCGGTTGTCGGCAACCTCAAGCAGCAACTGGATCATACCGTCATCATTCGTCCAGACGGATCCAGAACGGAACTGGACGAATTCGACAAGGATTCCAAAAAGATTTCCTCATAAGCAAAACTGCATCGGCAGCAGTTCCTTGAGCGGATGTACACCGTCTTGCAGCAAAATGGGAAAATCCGGTTCGCAGAATTCTGCCAACACCTGGAGACAGGCGCCGCAGGGGTAACAGGGCTTTTGCAATGCCTCCTCTTCGGTTGCACCGCCGACAATTGCCAGAATGCGAAATGCACGATTGCCGGAAGAGATGGCTTTGCCCACTGCAACCCGTTCTGCACAGAGGGTGGATCCATAGGCACGGTTTTCCATGTTACAACCGGTAAATACCGTCCCATCCCGGCAAACCAATGCAGCGCCAACCTGAAAACCGGAATACGGGGCATAAGCACAAGCACGTGCCTCCATTGCCTGATCGGTTAATGTTTTTGCCATGTAACGCTCCTTTCTCTCGAAACCAAAGGAACAAAACAGGGCGGAGTCTCCTCCTCCCCATATCTGTTGCTTTGTGTCAGTGAACTTACTTGCTGATCATTGCCAAAGTATCCCGCGCAATCAGCAGTTCCTCATTGGTCGGGACAACCCAAACCTGTACCTTGGAATCTTCTGTGGAAATCTTCCGCAGCTCGCCCTTGAAATCGTTTGCGATTTCATCGATCTTAATGCCCAGGTATTCCATATTCTTGCAAACTTCTGCACGGCAGTTCGGTGCATTTTCGCCGATACCGCCTGTAAAGATCACTGCATCCAGACCATTCATGATGGCTGCGTAGGCACCGATATCCTTCTTGATGTCGTAAACCAGCATATCCTTTGCCAGGGTTGCACGTGGGTCACCCTGCTCTGCACCAGTGGTGATTTCCCGGAAATCAGAATGTCCGCCGGAAATGCCGTACAGACCAGACTTCTTATTCATATAAGTGTCCATCTCTTCTGGTGTAAAGCCGTGCTTTGCAGCAACGTATGTAACAGCAGACGGGTCAACGGCGCCGCAGCGTGTGCCCATCAGAACGCCATCCAACGGCGTAAAGCCCATGGTGGTATCAATGGACTTGCCATCCTGTACAGCTGTAATGGAAGAACCATTGCCCAGGTGACAGGAAACAATCTTCAGATCTTTCAGGTCTTTTCCCAGAACCTGTGCCAGCTTTGCGGTTACAAACCGATGGGAAGTTCCGTGGAAGCCATATTTCCGAACGTGCAGCTTTTCGTAATCTTCATACGGGAAGCCGTACATATAGGCCTTTTCCGGAATGGTCTGATGGAAAGCGGTATCAAATACAACAACCTGCGGTACATCCGGCAGAATTTTCCGGCAGGCACGCAGTGCCAGAGCATGACCGTGATTGTGAACCGGTGCCAATTCCCGCAGCTCATCAATCTGATCAATGACAGCGTCGGTTACCATTGTGGTCTTTGTAAAGATTTCTGCACCCTGCACAATTCGATGTCCAACAGCAGAAATTTCCTTCATATCCTTGATCACAGCAGCCTCACCGGTGGTCAGAGCCTCTACCAAGCGAGCAAATGCTTCTGAATGGGTCGGAAATGCGCAGTCTTCTTCTACTTTTCTGCCGTCTGCGGTTTTGTGGCTCAAATGACCGTCAATGCCGATTCGGTCACAGTTTCCTTTGGCAATTACGGATTCATCCTCCATGTCAATCAGCTGATACTTCAGCGAAGAGCTGCCCGCATTCACAACGAGAATAATCATACTTTTTTCAATTCCTTTCATCTCTCATCTTGCACGGCTCTCATTTTCCGCTCCAAATAGGCAGGGAAAAAGCGCTTATCTGAGCTGTTATTCCATTGAATTACGGCTGAGATAAGTGCAGACGAGTCGTTCCATCTATTATTATAAACAAATTTTTGCAAAATTGCAAGAGGTTCCAGAAAAAAATCGAAACTTCTTGCATGCGGTCGATGCACCCTGTATGCGCTTCTCTGCATACAGCATTCTTTTCCATATTCTGTTTTTCCAAAGAAGGGAGTCCTTATGAAAATCAGCGGTCTTATTTGTGAGTATAACCCTTTACACAATGGACATTTGTATCACCTGCAAAAAATGCGGGAACACGGTGCCGATGCCATTGTTGCCATTATGAGCGGCAATTTTGTACAGCGTGGAGACGTTGCCGTTCTGGACAAGTTCACCCGTGCCAAGCTTGCGGTTTACAGCGGTGTCGATCTGGTCATTGAACTGCCTGCTGCGCACGCACTGGCGCCGGCAGAAGCATTTGCCATGGGCGGCGTCAGCCTGCTGCATGCACTGGGCAATGTTTCCGAGCTGTCTTTCGGCAGCGAGTGCGGCAACCTGGATTTGCTGATGCAGGCGGCTGATGCCTGCCGCATTGCACGAGAAGAATACCCGGATGTCATGCAGGAATTCCTGCGGGGCGGCTACCATTATCCAACCGTAATCTGCAACATGGTGGAAAATATGTATGGGCCGGAGACGGCTGCTGTTTTGCAGCAGCCCAACAACACCCTTGCCATTGCCTACCTCAATGCACTGTCCGCACTGGGCAGCGAAATGCAGCCCTTTACGGTTCAGCGAAAGGGTGCAGAACATGACAGCCTGCACGTTGATGCAGATGCGACCATCGCAAGTGCAACCTTTATCCGGCAGCAGATTGCCATCGGAGAAGAGGAACAATGCCGTGCCATGATGCCTGGTTTTTCCTATCGAATGCTGCGGGAGCATGATCGTGCCGGCCGTATTGCAACGCTGAAAAACCTGGAACGGGTACTGCTCTATAAGCTGCGCACCACCTCCATCCAGGAACTTGCCGCAACGGCAGAAGTGGGACAGGGACTGGAAAACCGTATTTATCGGGAGCGTACCGCTGACTCCCTGGAAAATTTGCTGGCTGCCATCAAAACCAAACGGTATACCATGGCACGCCTGCGCCGCATTCTGCTGCATCTGCTGCTTGGCATCCAGAATGCAGATATGCAGCAGCTTCCGCCGTATGGACGGATCCTTGCGCTCAACGATACGGGAAAACAGGTTCTGCGGGAATCCAAGCTGACGCGAACCCTTCCCTTCTCACATCGCCTTTCGGAGCTGGCCCGCACCAGCCAGGCAGCTTACCGCTGCGCCAAATTGGACGCCATGGCAACTGACATCTATCAGCTTGCCTGCTCAAACATTGGAACGGCACAGCAGGATTACCGCCGCAAAATGACGATCTCCAAATAACTTTTCAAAGGAGGTTTCTTCCTACATGGCTTCTAACCCAAAAGCATCCACATCGAAAAAGAAATCTGCCACGATCAAGAAACAAGCAACTTACCGCCGACTCGGCGTTCTCATGATTCTCGTTCTGTTCATCTTTCTGCTTTGCAGAGGCTGTGACGGCAAAAAATCGGCCACACAAGGTGCCATTTCAACCGCTTCTGTCCCACAGACAACCGACGATTCCCATACAGAACCGGGCGTTGCAAGCACAACTCCCGCTTTGGAAACCCAGCCCGTTCAAACAGAGGCTGCCACAACCCGGCAGCTGCAACTAACGGACTCTGTTCCGGATGCCTACTCCATTGCCGTTACACCGGTTCTGCAAAACCCGGAACTGCCAACCGGCTGTGAAATCACCTCGCTCACAACAGTTCTCAACTACCTGGGTTTCCCGGTGGATAAGACAGATATTGCGGACAACTATATCACATATGCAGACTCCGGATCCACAACGTTTGACAAGGCATTTATCGGATCCCCCTATGATCCGACTTCTTTCGGTTGCTTTGCACCGGTGATTCAGGAGGCTGCTGAAAAATATCTTGCCGATCAGCCCGGCAGTTCCTATCAGGTTTATGATTTGACTGGTTCCGATCAACAAACTGTTCTGCAATATGTCGCAAGCGGCTATCCGGTCATCATTTGGGTGAGCATCAATTTGATGGACACAGAAGGAGTCTATTACTGGACAGATCCGGAAGGCAATGATGCTGTTTGGATCGTCAATGAACACTGCGTCGTTCTAACCGGATACGACCAAAATGCCGGAACCGTTACCGTTGCCGATCCTCTGAACGGCACCACTGTTTATGACATGAATCTGTTCTTCCAACGCTACCAGGAATTGCAGCAGCAGGCATTGGTGATTGCCTGATCTGATCTTCTCTTGCCTTGCTCGGCAGAGATTCTGCCGGATAAACGGCAAAAA
>FR899072.1:5065-10512 GCA_000437255.1 Ruminococcus sp. CAG:403 | reverse complement strand
ATAGAATATTCTCTATGCTGCGCCTTTTCTTTTTTCCTGCAAGGAATTTCCTCAGTTCTTTTTTTCCTGCTGTGTTGCCTTCTCAGCCCGTCTGAGCCATGCATTGGCAAGATCCAGTGCATCAAACAAGGAATCCCGTTCTGTTGTCTGCAAGGTTGCTTGCATGGGATTCAGTTTCTCATCGGTAGAGATCTGATAAACCTTAATCTTATCTGCAACTGCAAGGTCATCTTGCTGATTCTGATGCATCACCTGCATCATGACAACGGTTGGTTCTGACATATAGCCGTAGTAAATACAATTTCCGTTTCGTACTAGGGGGTAATCTTTATACATAAAAAAGGAATTCATAGTCTCAAGCCCTCCTTAACTCCATGAGGTAACAAATTCTTCGTCGGTCGAGAACCGTTTCATATTCTGAATCATTGTCTGCACAAAAGACAGCCGACACGTATAGGCAGATTCTCCATTGATGGAGATCAGACAGGTAAAGTCATCCTTTTGGTAGAAGGAAACCACACGTTCTGCACCGCCGTTTTGCAGCTTCAGCGTAATGGTTGCCAGCGGATCGCCCTGCGCTGTTTCATTCAGCACAACCTGCTCAGCAGATGCATTCAGGATGAACGAATAGAACAACCGGAATCGCTCCCGATCGCAGGCAGTTCCATTTAAGGTAACCTGATAATTATCTTTATCGGTGCCAGATCCCACAAAGTCCATGGTTTCTGCACCGTTTGCCTCTACCTTTAGTTCTCCGATATCCCAGACATACGTGGTGAAAATCAGCTTAGAGGCAATATCGGTCGGCTGTACTGTACTCCATGGCAGCTTCTCTTCCTGGATGGAGTAAATCACATCCAAACCTTCCAGGTAGATATCATGGTAGGCAATGGTACCGGCATCCGAATCATCCTGCGTATAACGAGGCCCCATCCGCAAAACGTATGTGGTGCCGTTGTCACACTGCATGGTCATCTTGCCAAAGCAATCCGATTCACCCAGTCCAGCTTCTTCCAGGTCGCTGTCTTTCGGATGCACCTGTTTGATGCTGGTTGCCGTCAGTCCATACAAACCGGAAATCACATCTTTGGAACGTTCACTGCTCAGGTAAGCGGCAACTGGTTCTACCATGGTATGGGTTGATGCAGTTCCGCCCAGACTGTCCTTTTCTTCCGAGGACTTATCATACTGCAAAACAATTTGATAATCCAAATCCTGCCGTTCGATTGAGATGGTCTCTGCAATCGGCGTATCATTATCATCTGCCGGCTTGGTCACCAGTGTCTTGGAAAGGAAATCCGTTTCCGCCTTCTGATAATTGGCTAGACTGGCAGTCTGTACCGTATACACCGTATCCGATCCTTCCACAGCAAAATAGGTATCCTCCCCGCCGGAGACGGCATTGCCAATGCGGAAGGAGAATGTGCTGCCATCTGCAAAGGTCATCACAGCCGAGGCAACTGCCGGTTCCAAACCATACTTGGACAAATCCTCGCAATGCTCAGCTATCGTATCGGTTGCATTCACTGTTGCAAGATTGTTGGCAAGCGTTCCGATCATGGAAGTGTCTGCACAGGACAGATCTTCAAAGCCAGAGATGTTAAACACCGCATTGCCATCGGAAGCATCCGCTGCTGTCTTGGTGCGAACCACTTCAAACGAACCACTTGCATTGGTCACCGCAATGGAAACCACATCCGCTGCCTTTTGATTGGACAGTACGGTGGCAATGGCAGAATCACTGCTTTCCGCAGTGCTGCTGGAACTCGTTTCCGTTCCACTGGTTCGATTCAGCGCAATCAATGCACCGGACAGCCCTGCGACAACCACAACGCCGCAGAGCAAACCAACTACTTTTTTATTCACTTGGCATTCCCATCCTTTCCTACAGCAGCCAATGGCTTACCGATTTCTTCTGCGGATAAATACCACAATTCCAATCACTGCAACGCAAATCGGGATAACCCATACCACAATGGTCTTAATCACAGAAATCTGAGAAGCAGAAGCGGTGATCGAAGTAATATTCAGATCCTTTGTGGCAACAACGATGCTGTCTTCCTTGCCGCAAATGGTATTCAATGTGCTAATAAACATCTGTGCATTGTTATAGGCTGCATCCTGTACCAGAGAACTGGTCAGCATCTGCATGGAGCCCAGTACCAGTACATCACTTTCCAGCACTTCGCTGCCAGTTGCATACTGATTCTGTACCAGTGCCATAACCGTATTGGATGCCTTTTCCGCCGTAGACTTGTCAAAGCTGGTTGCTGTTGTGGTGGTGGTTGCTTCTGCCGCTTCTGTTGTCTCTGCCTCCTGGAGCCCTTCCTGCAATTCGCTTTCTGCATCATTCTGTTTGCTGGATTGTGCGCTCAGCAGGGCATCCAGCGGATACCGGTAAGAAGTTGCAGAGGTTTCCAGAATCGGAATCACATTTCGTTCGTTGTTGGTGCTGACCAGATCAATTGGCCGTGCACTCGGTGCCACGATTGGCAAAGCAGCGTTGGCAAGTCCAGCTGCATAATCAGAAGCATCGCTGGCAACGGTTGCAACCGGAACAATGCTCTGTCCAACCTGCTGGCTGGTGCTGCCGTTTTCATCGATGACAATGCTGCTGTCAACCGAAACGCACCAATCCTTCAGGAAGCTTTCCAGATTCGGCATGCTGCTTGCCTGCGTATAGTCTGCAATATAGATCAGCTGTTTACCATAAGCGCCGTCGTGATACAGGAAGTCGCTCAGCTGGTTGACCGCATCGGTGGTCAAATCAGAAGTCGGTGCCGGAAGCAGCAGAATATCATACTTTTCCGGATCCAACTGATCGGATGCCAGATTGATGGTAGAGACATTATAACCATTTTCATCCAGCAGCTGCATGATGCCGCCGACAGTGCTTTCATACATGGAATAGAACAGATACTGGTTGTTATTATATGCAATGATCCCAACATTCTTCGGATTGGAATCTGTTACGTTCATGATTGCCGTTGTCAAAACCTGTTCGCCCTTGAAACCGGTGATGAAGCTCCACTTGCTGACATTGTATCCATAGTAAGCATACTGCTGATAGGTGCTTTCATCAATTTCAAACAAATCTACCAGACTATATGCTTTTGCTCGATTGTTGCTGGAAACCACGATACAGCCAGCCTGAATTTCTGCACCATACACTTCCTGATATTTGTTCAAAATATCTGGGTCTTTGGTGGTGTCAAAGTATTCCACTTCAATTTGATCAGAGTAGCCCTTGTATTTGTCGAGCATTTCCTTGATCATCTTGTAGTTCTGGTTGCCATCCATGCTGCTTTCCTCTACGGAAACACCAATTTCTACTTTTTGATTCAGGTTCTTGATGTAATCCATCGTTTCGTCTGAAATCTCATAGATGTTGTTGGTGGTCAAGTCCAGCTTTAAATTCGGATACCGATCTACCAGCTGGGAAACCACCACATTGACCAGTACGACTACTGCTACAAAAATAATGGTGATACCGGTTGCAAGAGAGCCATATTTCAGCTTCTTGCGGTTCTTTGCTTTTTTCTGGCTGGCATCCGCAGCTTGTTCCTTCTTCTTTTTCGTTTCTTCCATCGTCTCGTTCCTCCTTAGCTCCAGCGCCGTTTCTCAAACACACGAACGGTAAAGAAGTTAAACAGCACAGCCGTACTAATATAGAACAGCACGCTGGATCCGTTAAACAATCCGTATGTGAAATCCTGATACTTATTATAGAACGACAGCGCACGCAGAACCGTCGGCAGAACCGGAACGCTTTCTACATACTGTGCAATGAAGTCCAGCAAATACAAAACCATCAATGTAATGATGCCGCCGACTGCTGCAACGACCTGATTCTCGGTCAGAGAAGAAATAAAAATACAAACGGCAATAAAGGCAGCACCCAATAAAAACAGTGCCAGGAAGTTTGCCAGCACAATGCTCCAGGTGACCGCACCAAAGAAGCTAAGAATTAAAGCATACAGGAAAATGACGCCAATGCCGATGGTATACATCGTCAGTGCTGCAAAGTACTTGCCCAGTACAATGCCGCCCAGAGAAACCGGAGCCGTCAGCAAACCCTGTTCTGTCTTCTGCTTTTTCTCTTCACTGAGCAGCTTCATGGTTAAGATTGGAATTAAAATGACAACAATCAAAAACAGACTGGAAAACAGGGAAGACATATCTGTTGTTGCATTTGCCAGTGAGCCGGCATAAAAAAAGTACCCGGATGCCAAATAAAAAACTGCCAAAAAGACATATCCAATACTGGATGTAAAAAAGGCACCCATTTCTCTTCGATAAATCGCACCCATTAGTCTGTGCCTCCTTTTTCTACATTGGCCTGCGGTGCTTCCGCAGTCGGTTCCTTCTTGGAAGCGTCCGGCTGCTTTGCCGTTTGGTCAGACGGCTGTTTGGCAGGCTGATCGGAACTCTTTTTCGGTTCCCTTTCCGGAATGGTTTCTTCTCCCATGGTAATTTTCAGGAAGATGTCTTCCAAGGTCAGTTCATCCAGATCCAGCTTATAAATGGACCAGCCCTGTTCCTTTGCCATCTGGTTCAGATCGGCACGAATGTCACAACCTGGCTGCATTTCGATGTTATATTCCCAGATGCCGGTTTCCCGTTCTACATCTGCCTGTACGGAAACCACGCCTGGCAGCTGCCGCAGCGCCTGCAAAACATCCTCTTTTTTGCCGTCCAGCCGTACAGTAATCCGATGACTGGAGGAGATGGACTTTGAAAGATTTTCTGTGGTATCATTCGCAGCAACCTTGCCCTTATTGATGATGACAACTCGGTCACAGACTGCCTGAATTTCCGTCAAAATATGGGAAGACAGAATCATTGTATGCCGCTTGCCCAGCTTTTTCATGAGCGTCCGGATTTCAATAATCTGCTTCGGATCCAAGCCAACAGTCGGCTCGTCCAGAATCAGCACCGGCGGATTATTCACCAATGCCTGTGCCAGTCCCACACGCTGCCGATACCCTTTGGACAGGTGCTTGATGATGCGGTTTGCCACATCATCAATCTTGCATAAGCTGCAAATCTCCTTCAGGTGCGACTTCCGGGGAAGCTTGCATTTTTTCAGGTCATATACAAAGTTCAGATAGCCCATTACGGTCATATCCAGATACAGCGGCGGAAGTTCCGGCAGATAGCCGATATTTGCCTTTGCCCGAATGGGATCTTCCAGAATATCAATGCCGTTAATCAGTGCCTGCCCGGAAGAGGAGCTGATATAACCGGTCAGCATATTCATGGTCGTGGATTTTCCGGCACCATTCGGCCCCAACAGACCAAGGATCTCGCCTTCCTCCACGTTAAAGCTTACATTGTCCACCGCCAGATGGTCGCCGTAATACTTGGTTAGATTTTTAACCTCAATCATCCTAGTGACTGCCTCCTTTAATGAAGCCCATTCGTGTGCACCACTGCCTGATTGGCTG
>FR899072.1:0-5040 GCA_000437255.1 Ruminococcus sp. CAG:403 | reverse complement strand
TGCCGCTCAGCAACATGCAAAGCGGCAAACAAAACAACCTCTTTCTACAGGCGTGCAAAAACGGGCTTGAACTTGATCGCATACGCATCAATCCGCATTATTGTATCAGGACATTGTGATAGCCATGTGATGGAAGAGCGAAAGCTTCCGATCCACACCGCACACCCCAAATCCTTATGCAGACAGCCGGGCAATTCCCGTCCGAATTCGATTCAAGGAATCTTCCTTTCCTAAAATGGCACACAATTCTACGCCGCCGCCTGGTGTAAAGGATTTACCAGACAGTGCTGTCCGTACCGGCCAGAGCAGCCAGCCGTTCTTCACGCCCAGTTCTCCAATCAGTTCAAACAGTGCTGCATGAATGGCGTCGGCATTCCAGTCTTCCAGTGCTTCCAGAACCGGCAGAACCTTTTGCAGGGCTTCCAATGCGGTTTCCGGTGTAGTCTTCATTTTCTTGTGGCGATACAGTTCCAGGTCATAATCCGGCAGAGCATCAATGAAGTCTACCTGTTCCGGAATATCGGTAAACAGTTCCGTTCTCGGCTGCAATACATGGCAGAGCAGTGCAAAATCAACATCTTCCCGATGTACGGTCTGCTGAATATACGGCATTGCCAGCTTCTGGAATGCTTCCGGCTCTAGTTTCCGGATGTAAGCTGCGTTAATGGCTTTCAGCTTCTGATCGTCAAAAATAGCCGGGGACTTGCTCAGTCCAGACAATTCAAATGCATCAATCAGTTCCGGCATGGTGAAGATTTCCTGCTCGCTGTTCGGTCCCCATCCCAGCAGGGCAATGAAGTTGACAACGGCTTCCGGCAGATAGCCCTTCTTCATCAGATCCTGGAAGGAAGCATCTCCGTTTCGCTTGGAAAGCTTATGCGTCTGATCCTTCATAACCGGTGCACAGTGCACATAAATCGGTACATCCCAGCCAAATGCCTCATACAGCAAATTATATTTCGGAGCAGATGCCAGATATTCATTTCCACGTACCACATGGGTAATGCCCATCAGGTGGTCATCGACTACATTGGCAAAGTTATAGGTTGGCATCCCATCGGTTTTAATCAGAATCTGGTCATCCAGTGTGCTGTTTTCTACAGTAACATCTCCATAAACCTCATCATGGAATGTGGTTGTGCCTTCCAGCGGCATTTTCTGACGGATGACATACGGTACACCGGCATCCAGCTTTTCCTGTACTTCTTCCGGAGAGAGATCCCGGCAGTGGCGGTCATACATCGGCGCAATCCGGGAAGCTTCCTGAATCTTCCGCACCTCTTCCAGCCGTTCCTTGTCACAGAAGCAGTAATAAGCGTGACCAGACTGAACCAGCTGTTCTGCATAGCCCTTGAACATTCCCATCCGCTCGGACTGTACATACGGGCCAACCGGGCCGCCGATGTCCGGGCCTTCGTCCCATTTCAGACCAGCTGTCCGCAGGGTATCATAAATGATATCAACAGCACCTTCCACGTACCGTTCCTGGTCCGTATCCTCAATTCGAAGAATGAAATCTCCGTCATACTTCTTCGCAATCAGATAAGCATACAATGCAGTCCGCAAATTTCCGATGTGCATATAGCCCGTTGGACTGGGGGCAAATCTTGTTCTAACTCGTTTTCCCATGATGATCGTACTCCTCTTTTTCGATTCACTTTTTGGCAACCCATTCCCGTGCATGGATGCAATCCTGTGCAATGGCTGCCTGTAATTGGGTAATGGTTTCAAATTGTTGTTCGCTTCGCAAAAAATGATGCAGCTGTACCCGGCAGACTGCACCGTATAGATCGCCGGAATAATCCAGCAGATGCACTTCTACAGAAGGATACAGCCCGGCTGCAATGGTCGGCTTCACGCCGACATTGGCAACGCCCCAATACCATGCGCCATCCGGTGTCTGCACATCTGCGGCATAGACACCGTGCCTGGGCACCAGCTGCCCCTCCTGAAACTGCAAATTAATGGTGGGGAACGAAATCGTCCGCCCGAGCGCTCTGCCATGCACAACGATGCCTTCCACTTCATAAGGCGTTCCCAGCATGGCAGCGGCACTTTCCGGATCACCGTCCTTTAATGCCTGCCGAATCCGGCTGGAGGAGACAATTTCTCCCTGGATGCGAACCGGCTGCACTTCCACTGCCGTAAATCCGCATGCGCTGCCAAATGCGGCAAGATCGGAAAAGCCCCATCCGGCAGCTTTTCCAAATCGAAAATCGCCGCCGCAAAAGACCTGCTCCGCATGCAGCATATCCCGCAAAACAGTTCGGCAAAATGCGGCACCGTCCAGCTCCCGCAATGCGGCGAAATCCGGCTGATAAACGGCCGCAATTCCAGCTGCTGCCAGATGTTCCAGCTTCTGCGATTCTGTATAGAGATATTCCAGCTCCCGATTCTGCTTTTTCGGCATCGAGGCAGACTGGAAGGTAAATGCGCAAGGCAGCAAACCGTCCTGCCTGCATGCCGCAGCGGCACGCAGCACAGCTTGATGCCCCAAATGAACCCCGTCAAACAAGCCCAGCGCAACAGCAGTTGGCTGGGACACGGGTTGTGTAAGAATGGTTACTTCCGACAAAGAATCACCTCAGCCTGTTCCAAAATTCTTGCCCACACGCAGCAGCCCCTGTTCCCAGTCCGCCTGCGCTGTGCCGAGAAATTTTCCCTGTGCATCATAAACCCGGTACTGTGCTGCATCTGTCCGAACCTGCCGCAGTCGCTTCAAGTCCAGCTTGACACCATTGCGGTACATCCGTGCCTGGGCCTCCCCCAGATGCAGCGCCGGAAGTGCTGCAAACAGGGTTTCTGTTGGAATCAAATGTGCTTCCAGCGTACCTTCCTGCATCATCTGCGCAACCTGCTCAAAGGTATATGCCTGCTCCAAGCGGTAACCGCATGCCATCGTGCGCCGCAGCTCCGTCAAAACAGCGCCGCCGTCCAGTGCATGCCCGATGTCAGACAGCAGCGTCCGGATATACGTGCCTTTTCCGCAGGAAACCGTCAGCACAGCCGTTTGCTCTGCTTCGTCAAAGGCATCCAGTGAAATGGCGTGAATTACAACCGTCCGTGCCGGACGCTCCACCTCTACACCTTTACGTGCCAAATCATATAGCCGCTGTCCGCCGACGGAAACCGCTGAATACATCGGCGGAATCTGTTCGATGCTGCCGATAAATGCGGGCAGCACAGCTTCCAGCTGTGCGCGTGTGACCTGCATCTCCGGAAAAGTTTGCACCGTCTTGCCCCAGCGATCCTGCGTATCCGTTTCATAACCGAACTGGACTTCTGCCCGATAGGTTTTGTTCTGATTGGGTAAAATATCGCAAGCCTTTGTGGCAGTTCCCACCAGCACCGGCAGGACACCAGTTGCCATTGGATCGAGCGTTCCGGTATGCCCCAGACGTTTCAGATGCAGGATACCACGAAGCTTTCCAATCACATCGAAGGAAGTAAATTCCTGCGGTTTGTCCATACAAAGAATTCCGTTCACGTCCGCTGCATTCCTTTCTCCACAGCATCCAGCAGTTTGTTCCGCACTTCGTCCAATGTGCCCTTTACCAGGCAGCCGGCTGCTTTTACATGTCCGCCGCCGCCCAGCGTCTGGCAGATTGCCGACACATTGACCCAATCTGCTGACCGCATAGATACTTTAAAGACATTGGGTTCCCGTTCCTTGATGGTGATGCCAACCTGCGCACCTTCCACCTGTAAGGGAAAACCAGCCACACCATCCAGTTCCGATTCTGCGACACCAAACTGTTTCAGCAGCGCTTGTGTGACGCAAATCATCATGCAGGCACCGCCCAAATGCGATTCCAGCTGATCGGTCAGCATTTTTTCCATTCGCAGCCGTCCCAAACTTTTCACTGCAAATAAATTCCGATTGATCCGTCCATATGGAACAGCCGGACACTGCGTCATCAATTCTGCAACGATTTGATGGGTTCTCGCTCCGGTATTGTCATACTGAAAGCATCCGGTATCGGTTGCCATGCCTGTATAGAGACAAGTTGCCAGATGCTGTGTCATCTGCACCGGCAGAAATTGCATGATCTCATACAAGACCTGACACGCAGCGGCAGCCTGTCCATCCAGGCAAAGCCGTGCTGCATAACCGGTATTGGAAATGTGATGGTCGATACACAGATCCACCTGGCTGCCGTATGGTTCCTGCAACCTGCCTAAGAGCTTCGGGTCTGCAACGTCCACCGCCAGCACACAATCCGGCTCTGCAAGCGGTGCTGCATCCTGCTCCGACAACAAAAAGGCATATCGCTCCGGAATGGGATCGCTACAGCATACCGCCGCCTGCTTTCCCATCTGATGCAATAGTTCTGCCAATGCATAACCGGCACCAATGCAGTCACCGTCCGGACTCTGATGAATCAGAATCACAGCACGTTCACAGGTTTGCAGCCAGGCGGCTGTCTCCTGTACCGTCATAGGTTGCATCACATCCTGCTCCTTTCTATTCCGCATCCTCCGAATCCGGTTCTGGCTCTGCCGGGCTGACCGGATGGAGTGCCTGTAGCTTCTGATTGATTGCGGCACTGTGTGCAATGGAATCATCTGCAACAAAGTGCAAAGCCGGACTCTTGCGCATCTTCAGGCGATGAAACAGCTCTCGCCGGATATAACCGGAAGCGCTGACCAGTCCTTTTACCGATTCCTTTGCCCGTTCCTGCCCTTGCAGGCTGGAAACATAAATTTTGCAATTGGACAGATCATTGGAAAGCTCTGCCCGAACCACCGTCAGCATCGGATCAATACGAGGGTCTTTCAATTCCCGCAGAATTGCAGTAAACTCCCGCAGCAAATCCTCTTCTGTACGGCCAACTTTAAAATTTGCCATTGTCTTTATTTCACCTCATCTTCCAGAACAATCTGCTGCACCTCCGGCAGCATCGTTTCAGACTTTACAAATAAAGGCACATACACGGCATCTTCTGCGAAATCCACGTAAAAAATGGATACAGTATTTGGCGTGTAATCGTCTCCCGGCGGATACAGGAGCAGCAAATTTTCATCCAGCAGTTCCCATTT
>FR899071.1:15702-17994 GCA_000437255.1 Ruminococcus sp. CAG:403 | reverse complement strand
GCTTGCACAGATGACTGATTTTGTTGTGGAAGCCATGAAAAAAGGGGAGCAGCATGAATAAGAAATACAAATGGTTTCAATTTTTTCAGGAAAAAGAAGATGCAGCCTATAATTTCTTTTGCTTTCCGCATGCGGGAGCAGGCGCTAGTATTTATGCAACCTGGGGGAAAGTCGTACCAAAATCGTTTGGCTTTTTTCCGGTGCAGTATCCCATGCGGGAAAATAGGCGGGCAGAACCTATGCCGTCTGATCTGAAAGAATTGGCGGCACAGCTTGCTGCCGATCATGCAGATCTGTTTCAGTCGAAACCTTGTATCTTTTTTGGACACTGTTTCGGCGCATTGGTTGCCTATGAAACAGCACAAGTTTTACGGAATCAGTATCATTGCGATGTTCGCATGCTGGTTCCAGCCAGCGCAATTTCTCCTCGTAATCTGGATGGAACTGCTTCCCTGGATGCAATGAGCCGGGAAGAACTGGTGGAGTTTTTTGTGAATCTAGGCTATATCACACCGGAAGTGGCACAGAACAAGATGTATACGGATTTTTTCATTCCGGCGTTGAAAACAGATTATAAATTGGTGTATCAATATGATCCAACAATGGACAGCAAACTCACCAGTTGGATTTATGCACCATATGGAAACCAGGATCCCAATGTATCTCCAGAGGAGATTGCAACGTGGGATACGGTTACAACAGGAAAAGTGGTGCTGCGTGCATATGACGGCGGACATTTTTTCCTGAATGATGCAAATTTAGCAGTCCTGTTCCGTGAAGTGGAAGAGATGGTACAGGATTTTTGAAAGCAGGGATTGGCACAATGGAACAGATGACGCCTTTTATCAACTATGCAAAGCATGTTTCTGCGCATGGCTATAAACTGGTTTGCCTGCATCATGCAGGCGCCGGTGCAAGTGCTTATCTCAAATGGCAGAACGTATTCGGCGATCGCCTGGAAGTACTGCCTGTGCAACTGCCGGGACATGAAACCAGAATGCGGGAGCAGCCCTTTTCCAGCTGCACAGAAGCAACCGATGCTGTGGTTCAGGCATTGCAGCCGTATTTGGAAACAGGACGGTTTTCTATTTTTGGGCACAGTATGGGTGGCATTCTGGCATATGAAGCCGCGAAGAAATGGATTCGAATGGGCTTGCGTCCGGATGTTTGTTTTATCTCCTCCACTTATGTGGAAGATATGACAAATGTGCCGTTTTCCATTGATTTAGATGATGCTGCCTTTCTGGAGCGAGTACGTCAATATGGTGGTGTGGAGGAAGCAGGCAGCGTGCTGGATACACCGGGTCTTCGGGAAACTTTTCTACGCATTCTGCGATCGGATTTCAATCTTTCAGAAAGCTATGTACATGATGGAAAAAAACTGGATTGTCCGATTGTATGTTTCTACGGAGATCAGGATCCAATGGTACGCTATGAAGATTTGCTTTCCTGGAAAGATTATACCAGTTATGAAACACCTCCAATTTATTGCTATCATGGCGGTCACTTTTTCCTGGATGCACATTTGCAGGAAATTGCGGATGTAATTCAAACCAACATACAAAAATACAAGGATTGAGGATGGGATGTTAGGATGAAGATTTACTGTATTCCCGGTGGGGGCACTCCAGCGTCGGTGTTTTTTCAGTGGGTGCCGCTGCTGAAAGGAAAAGCAACCGTTCGCACGCTGGATTATGCGAGAACGTTTTCGGATCAATCCACGCCTTCGGTGCAGGGAATTGCTGCAAAACTATATGAGAAGATACAGGCGGAGCTGGATGAAGCGGAAGATTATATGCTGCTGAGTTCCTGTACAGGGACATTGATTGCATATGAGCTGTATCAGCAAATTGCAGCACACCAGAAAAGACTGCCGCAATATGTGGTTGCTGTTTCGGCATTTTCTCCGGCAACTGCCTATTATCAGGGAAATCGGTACCTTTGTGCGGAAAATCGGGCACATATTACCGGGATTTACCGGGCGCTGTTTAATCCTTCTCTTTTCTCGGATCCAGATCATTCAGCGCAGGCTTGCGCAGATTGGCTGCTTGCACAGAATCAAGATCCCAGTCTCACTGCGACTGTTCTTCCACCGAAAACGGTGTTGGGGGCGTCGTGCACCTATGAACAGGAAATGATGCTGCAATTTGCAAACAGCACCATTACCATGCTGACATTTGACTGGTACATTGCTTCTGCGTATGCGTTTGATGCGGATGCCAATCGGTCAATTGCATCAAAATTGGTGGTTCTGCACGGAACAGAGGATGCATTGGTATCGACTGCGGATGC
>FR899071.1:7567-15657 GCA_000437255.1 Ruminococcus sp. CAG:403 | reverse complement strand
TTGCGGCAGGTGGAATGCAGCTGATCGAAATTCCGGGAGATCATAATATCATTACCAATCAAACCCATGCTTGTATGGAACAGATTTTAAAGCTTTTATCGTAAAAGAAAGGGATGGCACTTATGGAAGCAAGAGATCGTATGATTCAGATTATGGCAAAGTTATGGAGACGTATTTTCCCGGGACAGGAAATTACAAGAACATCCAATTTTTTTGAATTGGGTGGAACTTCTTTGAATGCAGTGCTTTTTTCTTCTTCTCTGCATCATGAAACTGGGATTGCACTGGGTTTGGATGCAATCTACCAGTATCCGACTTTGGAGGAACTCGCTGATGCAGCGGTGCAGTAAGTTCTGGAAAAAGAAAAAGGCTTTGAGAAAGAGAGAAGCACTATGAATGCAACAGACCTTTATTTTCTGAATGATGTGCAGTATGCCTTTCTGATTGGGCGGCAGTCCAATGCAGAGCTTTGTCAGGTATCCTGTCATGTTCTGATTCAGTATCATGCCAAATCAATAGATGTAGAGCGGTTTCGTGCGGCATGGCAGGCGCTTGCTGCACGGCATATTGTACTGCAAACGAGAATTTTTTCAGATGGTGCAGTTTCCTTTGCGGAGCACCATACTGCGGATTCTTTTTTTCTGTATCAGGACTTTACCGGAGAATCAGATCCGGAAGCATGTGGAAAAGCTTATCTTGCACAGTTGGAAAGCAGACTGATGGATTTGGAGCACGGAGAATTGGCGGTGCTGCATCTGCTGCACGTGGATGCTTCGCATGATCAGCTGATTTTGGAAGCAGACTGTGCCGCATTTGACATCACCAGTGCACAGATTTTTTTGCAGGATCTGGCAAGGCTGTATGCAGGAGTCGATTTGCCGGAGTTGCCTGCTGCATTTCATCCTTATGAAAATGATGCGCTTCCACGGCCGTCCCGCGCCAAAAAGGCAGAAGATCGGCAATACTGGATGGAGAAAATCCAGCATATGGAGGGAACTCCCTTCCAGGAACAAGCCGCAGTTGGAACGCTTTCGGTTCCTGCATCGTATAGCAGTCATTCAGCTGTTTTGCCGACAGAACAGGTAGCTTTCTTGGAGCGTTTTGCAGCAGATGCTGCAACCAATCTGCAAATGGTTCTGCTGACGCTGTTTGTGCGTGCGATTGCAAAAACCGTACAAAAGGATCAGTTCCTTTTGAATATTCCGGTTTTGGATCGCAGCAATGTGGATGCTGCCTATCGAGATACGGCGGCTGATTATACGGTAATTTTGATGTTTGCAGTAGATCATGCGACAGAGCAGGATTTTCGGGCACAGCTATGCGCCTTGTCCAAACAATATCAGGAGGATTTGGCGCACGCTTCGTTCAGCGGCATCAACGTGCAGCAGCGGCTTGCTGAAGCACGGCAGCAAACTGTCATCAATGGAAATGTGACCTTTTCTTCTCATATTGACCGGGATCTTGCGGATCCGGTCATTCGACAGTGCTTTGGCACCTGCTGTGGGGTGCATACGGAAACACCCAATGTGGTGATGGATGGAGAGTTCTTCCGGGTGAATGGAAGTATCCTGATGAATCTGGTTACCCCTGACCAGTATTTGCCGATACAGACCGAGGAGACTTTGCTGGCATACATGTTGGAAGAAGTCAATATGCTTGCCGATTATGAAAATCAATAAGGAGAGAACCGGATTATGGAAAAAAACATGCAATTGACCGATCTGCAAAAAACATACTGCCTGGGGATGCATCCTGCTTCTTTTTTAGGGGGAAAGTATCCATTCCTGTATGTTTCCACGAAAATTTCGCAGTTTGAAAAAGAACGGTTTGACCGGGCGTTGGATGCCGTTGTGCGCAACAATACGCTGCTGCACTGCCAGTTGCATACGGAAACAGAGTGGGTGGAAGCAGAAGCAGGCTTGCTGGATGAAAAAGTTGTAGCAGAAAGCGGTGCGGCATTAACCGAGCAGATCTGTCAGGCAAATGGCGTGGATCCAAAGGACTGTACCATTCATGTGCGGATTCATGAGCATCCGGATCATACCGCAGAGGTGCATTTTCAGATCAGCGGTTTGCTCATAGATGGAATGAGCTGGGATTTGTTCCTAGCACAGCTGCGGGATGCTTACAACGGAAAGTCACTTTGCCAGACGGTTGATTTTGCAGATTATGCAGAGCGGCTCCGGCAGGAGAAAGCTTCTGCTTCGCATGCACAGAATTGGGCGGCTGTCAAGCAGCTGTATGATACCTTTGAACCGGATGCATGCGCTATGCCGACAAAATCAGATCCCTTTCAACCGGCAGAGCGGCACAATGCCTGCGTTTGCAAAGAGATTGGCAGTTCCTTGTACCAAGAGCTTGCGGCGTTTGCCAAAACGTTGCAGACGACACCGTTTTTGCTGCTGCTGACGCTTTTCAGTAAGGTAATTGCCCGATATTCCGGTGCGCAGAAATTTTTCCTGAATGTTCCTTGTTCCGCTCGATTTCGGGATATGGAAGGCATGGAGAACAGTGTGGGACTGTTTTCCAATTACCTGTATTTTCCGGTTGCAATAGAACCGGAAGCAGATGTGGAAACACTTGTTCAAAGAAATGCTGCCACCATGTCGGTTGTTCAAAAAGCACGGTTTCTTTCCGGTTCTGAAACCGTACAGCTGACCAAACCGGAGCAGGTCAATTATTCTAGAAACATTATTTTTACCATGCTGCCGTTTGGAGACGATCAGCCGGGAGCGGACTTTATCAAGACCAATTGGCGGATTCACACCAATCAGGCACTGCTGGAGACCCACATCTTGCTGCTCCATGGAGTTCCGAGTATTTCCATCAATTATCCGAAAGAACTGTTTGATGCTGGGGTGGTGGAAGAACTGGCAGAGATGTTCCTGCTTGCCATTCGAGATACCTTGAAGAGCAAGGGGAAAAATAGAACCTTGGCACTTCCCCAAAAAACACAAGCGATCATAGAGGCAGTAAACAACAATCAGAAGCCGTTGATAGAATCGACCATCAATGATGTTTTGCTGTATGCCTTTTCACAGTATGCAGACCGAACGGCCTGCATCTATAAAGGACAATCCTATTCCTATGCAGAAGTATACCGCAGATCCAGCATCTTGGGAGAACTGCTGCAAAAGGAGACGGGGACAGTTGCCATTTTCCTGCCGAAGTCTTTGGGACAGTTTGTTTCAGCTTATGCAACGCTGCTTTCCGGCAGAGCCTATATGCCGCTGGATATTGAACTATCCGCTTCCGGCATTGCCCACTGTTTGCAGCAAACGGATAGCCGGACTATCATCACTTGTGCAGCGCTGCAACAGAAGCTTCCGGATTGTCCCAATCAGACGGTGCTTGTTCTGGAGGAAATCGATTGGAATGCAGTGCCGCACTTTACACCACATCAAACAGACAGCAGGGACGTCCATATTCTGATCAATACATCGGGTACGACGGGATACCCCAAAAGTGTTATGCTGAGAGATCAGGGACTTATCAACTGTCTGGAGTATACCCACCGGATCTTTGATTTCCAGGAAGGGGATAAGCTGTTTGCCATTACCAATTTCTGTCACGATATGGCAATCTTTGATACCATTGGATATTTCTTCTTCGGTGGATGTGCAGTCATTCCGGATGAGCAGCAGGCAATGGATCCGGGTGCGTGGATTTCCCTCATGCAGGAGAATCAAATTGCAATTTGGCAGTCGGTACCTTCTTTTATGGAAATGTTGATGCTGCATCTTCGTGCCAACCAGATTCCTGCCACGGATCTTTCTTTGAAACGTGTGATGCATGGTGGGGAAACGCTGAAAGCTGGCGTGGCTGAATTCCTGTATCAGACATTTCCCAATGTGACAGTTTATAATGTAGGAGGGCCTTCTGAAACCACCATTTGGAACATTCAGCATCGGGTGACAGAAGCCGATTTGCAAAACGATTGCATTCCATATGGTGCGCCGCTGCCCAATACACAGTATCATATTTTGGATCAAAATTTAGAAGAATGCCCAATTGGGGTAAGCGGAACCATGTATGTTACAGGAATTGGATTAGCTGCCGGTTATAAAGGCAACCCTGAAGAAACGGCAAAGAGATTTATCGAATGGAATGGCATGCGGTGTTATAACACGGGCGATATGGGAAGCAGATTGCCGAATGGAGAATTGCTCTTTCTGGGAAGAACGGATTTTCAGGTAAAAATTCACGGTAAGCGAATTGAGCTGTCCGGAATTGAATGCATTCTGGAACAGCAGGAAGATCTTTACCACGCAGCAGTGGTTTACCTTCCTGAGCAGGAGCTGCTTGCAGCGGTGTATGTTGCCAAGCGTGAGATTCCAGCCAGTGAACTGTATGCGTATTTGAAAACAGAATTGCCGGAGTATATGATTCCAAAGACATTTGTAAGAGTGGATCAGATGCCGCTGACGCATAATGGAAAGCATGATAGAACGAAACTGGCAGAGATTATTCTCCAGCATGTGCAGGAAGAGACACCGGCTCCTGCTGTGGAGCGGACGGATTGCAGTGCGGAACGTCTTGCTATTTTGGAATTGTTTGAAGATGAGCTGGACTGCGAGATTCCGGATGAGTCCGTCAACTTTTATGAAATGGGTGGAAATTCTCTGTCTGCGGTTAAGCTTTCTGCTAAGTTGAAGCGTGTACTTGGAAAAGAAGTATCCGTCTTTCAGATCATCAGCAGTGCAACATTGAAAGATTGCATCGATGCTATGCTGTAAAAAGGAGGAGGAGCCGGATGGCAGACAGAAGAATGAACCAGGAAGAAATTATGCAGGTAATTCCGCACCGTCCTCCTTTTCTGTTGATCGATGAAGTGGTAGCAATGGAAGTCGGTGTCAGCGTACAGGCAAAAAGAACCATTCGGGCAGATGACTTCTGGTTTCAGGGGCATGCACCAGTTACGCCAGGCGTTTTAATTGTAGAGATGTTGGCGCAGGCAGGTGCTGTTTGCCTGCTTTCCCAGCCGGAGCTAAGCGGAAAACTCAGTTTGTTCGGTGGAATCGATAAGGCCAATTTCTACCGTGCGGTTGTTCCGGGGGATCAATTGGATCTTTTTGTAAAAGTGCGCTTGAAGAAAGGAACCATTGGCATTGCAGCAGCAGAAGCTTTTGTCGGAAAAGAGCGTGCAGTATCGTGCGAGATTTGTTTTGTGGTGGTTGATCCGACAGAATCTTAACCATCGGTTTGAAAAAAAGAGAAAAACGGACATACAGCCTTTCGGATGAGGAATGGTTGTATGTCCGTTTTGATTTGTTCGATTTTGACAAAAAAGTTGACAATTCATCCTGAAATATGGTATGATAGGAAAAAGGAGGTGGGTAGATGAATCGAATGAATTGGCTGGCAGGAAGTGTCGCCGCCATCCTGCTTGGTATTTGGTGCGGGAAACCGGCTGCGGCGCTTTCGGAAGCACAGCAAATGCTGCGGCTTCCCGATCGTGTGGATATGATTTTGCAGCAGCAGGACGGTTATCTGCATACCACACTGGTGGATCAGGATGGGGTGTCCTATGATCCACCGGAAACAGCTCTCCCGCAAGCAGCGGAGGAGCAGCATTTGGTGCAGGCGCAAAGTTTGCCGGAATCGTATGATCTGCGGGAGGAATCCTGCGTGACTTCGGTAAAGAATCAGGGAAGTGAAGGTCTTTGCTGGGCGTTTGCTGTTTTGAGTGCCTGCGAATCGAATTTGTTGAAACAAGGTGTATCAATTCCGGAAGATTGGCTGTCGGAGAACGGAGAACTGGATCTTTCTGAAGCACATCTAGGATGGTTTCCCTATACAGAACCAACCAATTGGACGGATCTTCGTTATGGCGACTGGCTGGAACTGGATGGAAAGGGTTCCGGCGGCGGCAATGCCACGGTGGCAGCTTATGCATTGGGAAGCGGATTGGGTGCGCAATTGGAAGACAATGTTCCTTATACCGATTGGGAAGCGGGATATTCCGAATATCAGCGGTATGCATCGGCTTTTCGGCTGCATGCTTCCAATATGCTGCCGGATTCAGATGGTGCTCTGGATGCGGAATCCATTGAGACGGTAAAAAGATGGATTCTGGAAGACGGCGGAGTCTATGCCTCATATTACTCCGGCGGTGTCCTGTCAGACGATTTTGCCTATTATCAAACCAAACGAATTGGGCATGACTATGCCAGCCATGCCATTACAATTGTCGGATGGGACGATCAGTTTGACCGCAGCCATTTCCGTGCCGCCGCTATGCCGGAGGAAAACGGTGCCTGGCTTTGCAAAAACAGCTGGGGTCCGGATGTTATGGACAACGGATATTTCTGGATGTCCTATGAAGAAACAACTCTGGGAGAGTTTACACAATTTCAAATGCAGCCGGCTTCTGCAACGGAGCAGGTCTATCAATATGATGGAATTGGTTCCATGAGCGCATTTAGCATGGATGCAGTTTCCAACATTTTTACAGCAGAAACAGACGGCAGTTTAACAGAGCTTTCCTTTTACAATTCAGAAGCAAACAGCAGCACGCTCTGGTATCAGGCACAAATATACTTGCTGGATGCAGATGCCAATTCTCCGGAGGACGGAACGCTGGCAGCAGAAACAGAAGGTACGGTGTTTTATCATGGAATGAAAACCATTTCCTTCCCGAAACCGGTTTCGCTTCAAAAAGGGCAGCGGTTTGCTGTTGTTTTGCAGCTGCGGAATGATACGGAATCCGGCGAGACAGCCTATCAGTATATTGAACGAAATGTGGAACAGGCATCCGGATTGTCCGAGTATTTTTATGCAGCGCCGGGACAAAGTTATGTAAAGTGGGGCAATTATGGCTGGAGGGATACAACAGAGCTTACTTCCAGAGACGGCACCAAGATGGGGAATGTGGTTTTAAAGGCGGTTGTGCAGCAGGCAACAGCAGAATCGTATTCCATGAAGCAGCTGACAGAAGCTTGTGCACTGGCAGAGTCATTGGAAGATGGAACAGAATTGACTGCCTATTCAGCAGCACAGCAAATGCTGACAGCAGCAGAAGACGGCACTTGTACGCAGGAAGAAATTGATTTGGCAGCTTTACAGTTGCTGACGGATTTGGAAGCCGAAGGCGTGGTTTCCTATCCAGCACATCTCTATGATTCCATTTCAGATGCAAAGCTGGGGGATTGTAATTGGGATTCTAGTGTTACACTTTCTGATGCCACGCTGGCGCTGACCTGGTATGCACAAAGTGCAGTCAAGGATCCGATTGCCATCACCGCTCGGCAGTTTTTAGGGGCAGATGTGGATCAGGATGGCACCATTGCGCTGCGGGATGCGACACTGATTCTGACATATTATGCAGAAGCAGCGGTTGGCAATTCGGTGACTTTTGAAGAACTCCTGCAAAAGTGATCATACAGGTAAAGAAAAAGCACGTAAACCCGGAGAATGTCCGAAATTACGTGCTTTTTGTACTGGTGGAGCATAGGGGGTTCGAACCCCTGACCTCCACACTGCCAGTGTGGCGCGCTCCCAACTGCGCCAATGCCCCAAAATGATTTGGAGCGGGTGACGGGAATCGAACCCGCAACCTCAGCTTGGGAAGCTGATGTTTTACCACTGAACTACACCCGCATGCTGTATTTGCTGAACCTAAAAATAAAAATGGAGCTGGAAACGTGACTTGAACACGCGACCTGCGCATTACGAATGCGCTGCTCTACCAACTGAGCTATTCCAGCGTCCTGTTTTGATTGTTTTCCTTTGCAAGCAAACAAGCCTGTTTGATGCAACACTATAATGATTATACCATATTTTCTGTAAATGTCAAGCGGAATCTTAAAAAAAATAAAAAAATCTCAAAAATAAATTGAATTTCCCGGAGAAGTATGTTATAATAGGGTTAATCTGATATTCTGATATAAAAATGTCAAAAGGAAGGAACTGCTATGAAGAAAAAAGCAATGTCTGTCATCCGTATTGTGATCGTCATTCTGATGATTTTGGTGATTGCGGTAGCGTTGGTTACCGATATCCTATTCTCCAGAAGCGAAACACCTAAAATTTTCGGCCACTATATTTATATGATGGAAACCGATGAGATGGAGCTGGCTGGTGAAACGGCG
>FR899071.1:0-7518 GCA_000437255.1 Ruminococcus sp. CAG:403 | reverse complement strand
AAAGCTGCCGGGTCTACGACTGGTTCCATCCGGAAGAAAACAGCGGTTTTGGCAAAAGAATATAATGGTACCGATCCAATTTCCA
This sequence comes from Ruminococcus sp. CAG:403, assembly GCA_000437255.1. Taxonomy (GTDB): domain Bacteria; phylum Bacillota; class Clostridia; order Oscillospirales; family Ruminococcaceae; genus Ruminococcus_C. The sequence goes on along the minus strand of FR899071.1, from coordinate 7,433 downwards.
TTAACAATCCGGTGCTCTGTAAGTTGACTGTCGAAGACACGACACCGGGTCGGGACAGCGAAGGAATTGCCGTTCGCCGTATCGCAAAAATTGAACAGGATCCGGATACGGGAATTCAAATGTATTATCCGATCACCATGAAACCGGATTTGTATGGAGAAGAACCGGCTATTACCACCGATTCCATTTTGGGAAAATGTACCTATGAGAGTGATGAACTGTATGCGTTCGTTACCTTCACCACAAGCTTCAAGGGCATTCTGATCATGCTGGCGCTGCCGTGTGTCATTTTGGTTGTTCTGCTGATTGTTGCTATTGTACGGGCCAATGCAAAGGACAAGGACGAGGACATGGCATTTGAAGAGACTTATGATGAGATCTTCAATGAAGACATGTACGACGATGAATATGATGATGAAGATCTGGGTGCAACAGCGCCGCTGTATCAGTCCAATCCTGCTGCGAACATTGGCGATACCACTTCCTTGCAGCGGAAGAAGTCTTCCATTGCACAGAACTTTGAACGCAAGGCAGTGAATCCGAATTCTCCGTATCAGAAAGCACGTACCATGCAGTTTAAGGCACAGCGGAATGTTCCGATTTACACAGCACCGCAGGATCAAATTACGGCAGATGAGGAAGAGTCTGGTCTGTCCAGCTCCTTTACCAATACGTTTACCAATGCACGGCAGGCAACTGCATCTCGTGCAGGCAGCGTGGAAGATCTGATGCAGGAACCGCAGCAAAGTCCGTCTGCTTATCGTGGCAGCCATGAGGCAACGTCTTCGGGTGATGTCCGCAATCTGGGCGCTCGTCCGCATGAAGCAGCTCGCTCCATGAGCAGCACCACACCAGCAGCCGAACCAGCAGCACCGGCAAAGAAACCGGCAGCACCGGCTACAACCAAACGTGCAGCACGGTATGAATCTGCTTCGGTGGATGAACTGCTTGCAATGATTGAAAACGAAAAGAATAAATTAAAGTAAGCAATTTCCATGCCTATCATACGGTCTGACAGTTTCTGTCAGGCCGTATTTGTTTGTTATGCTGTTAGCTGTGGCTAACCGATAGACTGTGTAGATTGTATAAAATAATCGCATAAATCCAGAAAAACAACATAAGATAATTCTAAAAATTACGATGGAAAGCCACCCTTTTCACAAGTTGCTTGACAAATGCAGAAGATTTTGGTATCATAAGCTTACGGTTAGAGGAAACTAACCGAGAAAGAAAGGTGGTGAAACAATGAGCGTCGTGGTTGTTGGCGGAAATGATCGAATGGCAACACGGTATAAGGAAATTTGTAAATCCTATGGTTGCAAGGCAAAGGTATTTACCCAGATGCCTGCAAATTTTGATAACAAGATCGGAACACCGGATCTGGCAATTCTGTTTACCAGTACGGTCTCTCATAAAATGGCAATGCGTGTGAACCAGAAAGCAGAGAAGCATCGGTTCCCGGTTGCACGGGTACATTCTTCCAGCGTGAATGCGCTGCATGCAGTTTTGTCAGAATATTGTCAGTAAGAGAAGCAGGAATGCAATCGTTGCAAACAACATCCCGAAATGGAACGCAGGAGGAAATGCATGGAACAGATTCGATCAAGCGGTTTGGAAGAACAGCTTGCCTATCATACGGCACCGGTTCTAATGGGAATCAAGCCAGCCGGGCTGTTTTCTGTGGGACAGGCGCTTGGCGATACCTGGAAACAGATTCGTGCCTTTCATCAAAAGATGGCTTTCTCCGGTTTGCGCATTCGGATTTTATGCAGCTGTAAAAAACGGCTGCTGCTGTTTGTCTATCAGGAACAGCGGTTGGAAGCAGCGCTTTCTCCTTCGATTCGCACCTTACTTCGAAAAAAATTTGGTTACCGGCAGACCCAGTCTTTGGACGCAATGCTGTCGGAATTGGCAGAACACATTCAACAGTCTGCAACTTTTCCACATGAAATTGGATTGTTTCTCGGCTATCCGGTTGCAGATGTGCTGGGATTTATTGCACATCATGGGGAAGACTACTTGCTGCTGGGCTATTGGAAAGTGTATCGAAACGCCGAACAGGCAAAACAGCTGTTCTCACAGTATGACGGCTGCCGCTCCTATTTGTGCAGACAAATGAAGCAGGGCAGAAGCTTGTATCAGGCGCTGCAAGTTGCAGAAAAAAGCAGCAATGCTTTTTGAATTTTGTAGACGGTTTGGAGTGAAACCGCCGGAAAGGATCAATTAGAATGAAAGTAGCAGTAATTTATTGGAGTGGTACCGGAAATACCGAACAGATGGCACAGGCAATTGCAGAAGGTGCTGGCGCAGATTTGTTCGCAGTTTCTGATTTCAGCGGCAAGCTGGATGTATATGATCGTGTTGCCTTTGGATGTTCCGCAATGGGTGATGAGGTATTGGAAGAATCCGAATTTGAACCGTTCTTCGCAGAAGTAGAAGGCGAACTCAGCGGCAAGACCATCGCACTGTTTGGCTCCTATGGCTGGGGCGACGGCCAGTGGATGCGGGATTGGGTAGACCGCGCCAAGGCAGACGGTGCTGTTGTATTCGGCGATGAAGGTTTGATTGTCAACGAAACACCTTCTGAGGAAGATTTGGAAAACTGCAAGCAGTTCGGTGAAAACTTCGCTAAGTAATTGTTTCCCGTTACAGCTCTTCTGTAGAGCGTAAATGCATAGATCCTCTTTGAGAAAAGGATATCCGTTTTTGGAAAGCGGATATCCTTTTTTCTTGTCTGCAATGGTTCAATCTTCACAAAACAGCCCCTTCATTTTTTGTGTTTCTTTCTAAATTTATAAGAAACAGTTGACAAAATACTAGAACTATGCTACAATAAGATGGATTATTTTTGAAACGGAGGGGTTTCATGAAGAAAAAATGGAACCGCATGCTTGCCATGCTGACTGGGTGCAGTCTGGCGGCAGGTATGTGGAGCAGTGTACAGGTGTTCGGTGCAGCTAAGCTGCCGAAGCTGGAAGCTGCCAATCAGTATACGGGCTACATGCTTTGCAATGCAGCTAGTGGAACTTATTTGACGGTGGCAAATGCACAGGCACAGGATGGAGCGAACGTGTGTACCTACCAGGCAGATGGTGCCGCAGCGTATAATACGTGGTACCTGACAGAATTGGAGGACGGCGGCTATTCTTTGAAATCTGCCCTGGATCAAGGACAGTACTACCTGAATTTGGAACAAGGTGCGTCAATTGCACAGACGCCCACTTCGTTTCAGTTGGCAGCCCGTGCGGATGGCAGCTATCAGCTTGGCACGCAGGCAGGTACGGTGCTTTCCTGCACCTCATCTGCTCTGTATGGTGCGCCTGTCGAACAGCAAGCGCCGTCTGATTCTTTGCAGGAAGCATGGATTTTGAAGCCGGTTACTGGTACATTGGTTGCCGGGGACTGGAACTGGGACAAACGCCTCAGCGGTTTGGATCTTGCCTATGTTAAACGGCTCCAGCAGATGGAAATGCAATTTGATTCGTACGTTCTGGACTTCTGGGAAATTGCCATTAGTGATACCAATGGGGACGGTGCCTTTACCTTGGCAGATGTTGTAACCTTGCAGCGGTATCTGCTGGGAGATGATACCGCTGCTTATCAGGCAGCTGTTGCCATTCCGTCCTGTACCATTTTCCCACAGATGCAGGAGCTGACCACAATAGTACAGGAAACAACCAGTGTGGAAAGCAGTACAACTACGACAACTACAACCACAACTACAACGCTTGTTACCAGTGCATCACCGGCAGAAACGACTACGACCACGACGGCACAGCCGATTACCATTGCAGATTTGCCGTCTGATTATCAGGCAGGTGCAGACTGGATTTGGGAGAATCGGATTCAAAGAGAAAATTCCACCGGTCGGCAAAATACCATTTTCGATCAGATTGTTGCTGGAAACGGAACGCTGAACTATGTGGTTCGCTGGCAGTCTTACCGACAGCTGACCCTGCAACAGCGTCAGCAGATGGAACAGATGCTTTCAGATTGTGTCAATGGCTGGACAGATTGGCTGGTTGGCTATGAGAACTGGCCGTATCAGCATGTTACAGTAAAAATTGTTGGCTGGGCGGTTCTGGATCGCAGTTGTCTGCTGGATTTGCAGGAAGATGAAGTGGTCTATGATACCTTGATGGAACCGTATGACAGCAGCGGCGATACTTCAAACGGTGTGGAGGAAATTCCAAGTACGCTGCCAAGTGCACCGGATGACATCTCCCGGTTCTATCATTTCAGCACTGGAATCGGCTACGATTATCCGAATGGTTTAGACAGCCGATTTGATATGTATCTCTGGGCAACACAGGGCTGGCCGTCTATCGGCGGATGCGGCGGAGACTGGGGACAGCGCTTGTCGGATGCTGCTTACCTGAATATGCTGGACGGAACGGGTCTGCATGTATTAGAGCATGAGATCGGGCACGGTTTCGGTATGACCGACTTCTATGGCGGAGAAGGTGCATCGGATGGATTCCCGCCGGGTGGCTTCCCGGGAGGAGAAAACTCCTTGATGATGGCAGGGTCTGCAATGAAGATTACCGATTTTGATGGTTGGATGCTGCGCTATATGTGGAGCAAACTCAGCCAGGAAAGCGGACGGTTTGCATTTTAAAAAAGTATGATATAGATATTATATATAATAGTATCGGAGAACCACGTATTGTATGCGTGGTTCTCTTTTTTATGGGGGTCTCTTTCAAAAGCTGGTTGCAGGTGGGAAACAGTGCCTGAGAAAAATTCGTAAAAACAAACATAAATTAGGGCGCACTAACTTTGAAATTAGCGGAAACTAACAAAAATCAAAATGGATTGGAAATTTTTCAAAAAAGCAATTGACTTTTCCGGACAGATGGAGTATGATAGTGGATGGTTAGAAGGTGCTAACCATCGAAAAAGAATGGATCGTTCCGTTGGAACATAGAGATAGAGAGGTGAAACAGTATGATGCCTTTGACCATGGCAAGCGTTGGCGCAGAAAACGTCATTCAGAAAGTGGGCGGAAAAGCAGAAACCAGACAGTTTTTGGAAAATCTGGGTTTTGTAATTGGCGGAATTGTCATTGTTGTTTCAGAAATCGGCGGCAATATGATTGTCAATGTAAAAGATTCCCGTGTTGCAATTAGCAAGGAAATGGCGAATAAAATTATGGTATAAAACCGGTGTGATACAAAACGTGCATGCGGATTGAAAAAAGTGCATGGCTGCGCCTTTACAAAAAAAGGTGCCGTGTGCTGCCGGCATGCACGGCCTATTTGGACATACCGGTTTCAATATGGACTGACAACGTAGAATTGTTGCAGGGAAGAAGTATGGAGAAGGAGGAAATGCAGATGAACACACTGAAGACAACTGCTGTTGGGCAGACGGTTACTGTGAAGAAGCTGCACGGTGTTGGTGCTGTTAAGCGCAGAATCATGGATATGGGCTTGACAAAAGGCACAACTGTTACCGTTCAGAAAGTAGCGCCGTTGGGTGATCCGATTGAGGTTACAGTACGTGGCTATGAACTGTCTTTGCGGAAAGCAGATGCAGAAATGATCGAAGTAGAGTAAGAGCAATAATCTGGAAAGGATGTTATGTATGGAATACAAAATTGCCCTTGCCGGCAATCCGAACTGCGGAAAAACAACGCTGTTCAATGCATTGACTGGTTCCAATCAGTTCGTTGGAAACTGGCCGGGTGTTACCGTAGAAAAGAAGGAAGGAAAGCTGAAGCGGCATAAGGATGTCATCATCACCGACTTGCCGGGTATTTACTCCCTTTCTCCGTACACCTTGGAAGAAGTAGTTGCAAGAAACTACCTGCTGTCGGAACATCCCAATGCAATCCTGAATATCATCGATGCAACCAACTTGGAGCGGAACCTGTACCTGACTACGCAGCTGGTAGAACTGGGTATTCCGGTTATCGTTGCATTGAATATGATGGATGTCGTAAAGAAGACAGGTGACCAGATTCAAGTTAAGCAGCTCGAAAAAGAATTGGGTTGTAAGGTCGTAGAGATCTCCGCTTTGAAGGGCACTGGTATTACAGAAGCAGCAGACCTTGCGGTACAGGTTGCAATGGCAGCTAAGCCGATGGTTGCACAGCATAGCTTCAGCAGTGATGTAGAAAACACCATTTCTCACATCGAAGCAGAACTGCTGCACGATGTGCCGGAAGAACGCAAGAGATGGTATGCCATCAAGGTGTTTGAACGGGATGAAAAGGTACTGGAACAGTTGAAACTGTCCGGCAGCCACAAAGATGCCATTGAAAAAGAAATCACTGCCGCAGAAGAAAAGCTGGATGATGATGCAGAGAGCATCATTACCAATGAGCGGTATCAGTACATCTCCAAGCTGATCAAGGATTGCCTGCGGAAAAAGAACAAGGGCGGTTTGACAACATCCGATAAGATCGATAAGGTAGTTACCAACCGTTGGCTGGGCTTGCCGATCTTTGCTGTGATTATGTTCCTGGTTTACTACATTTCCATGGTTACCGTCGGAAGTGCAGCAACAGACTGGGCAAACGATGGACTGTTCGGCGATGGCTGGCACTTGCTGGGCATCGGAAGCGGCTCCTATAACGATGCTGCCGAAGAATACGGCGACACCAATGCCATTATCGATGGCTATGTTGCATACTTGGGCGATGAAGGCGTTGATACCGAGGAATTGGAAGGCTTGATTGATACCGAGTCCGATGATTTCGACGGAGAAGCTGCAAAGAATGAAATCCTTTCCTATGCAAATACATACAACAGCGATTTCAGCTATGATGTAGAAGATGAAGAAACCCTGGAAGTTACCACAGAAACAGCTACCATGGATGACCTGACTGGTGCAGCAGATCTGTTCGCAGAAGGGGAACCGGATCCGGCTGACTACGGCGTATGGGTTCCGGGTATTCCGGTTCTGATTGAAAAAGGACTGGATGCACTGAATTGTGTAGACTGGCTGAAGGGCTTGATTCTGGATGGTATTGTTGCCGGTGTTGGCGCTGTATTGGGCTTCGTTCCGCAGATGCTGGTATTGTTCATCCTGCTGGCAATCCTGGAAGCATGCGGCTATATGGCACGTATCGCATTCGTTCTGGACCGTATCTTCCGGAAGTTCGGTCTGTCTGGTAAGTCCTTCATCCCGATCCTGATTGGTACCGGATGCGGTATCCCGGGTATCATGGCTTCCAGAACCATTGAAAATGAACGTGACCGTCGTATGACCATTATGACCACCACCTTTATTCCGTGTGGTGCAAAACAGCCGTTTATTGCAATGATTGCCGGTGCAATCTTTGGCGGTTCCGCTTGGATTGCAACAGGTGCCTACTTCTTAGGTATGGCTGCTATCATTGTTTCTGGTATCATTTTGAAGAAGACAAAGATGTTCGCTGGTGACCCGGCTCCGTTCGTTATGGAATTGCCGCCGTACCACGTACCGAC
>FR899070.1:10420-10990 GCA_000437255.1 Ruminococcus sp. CAG:403 | reverse complement strand
CGAGTTGTCCCCGTAACTTTCGGATGATTTTTTTCTCCAAACGTGAAATATAGGATTGCGAGATGCCGATGGCTTCTGCGACTTCCTTTTGCGTTTTCTCCTTTCCGTCCAGGAGCCCGAACCGCATTTCCATGATTTCCCGTTCCCGTTTGCCCAGTTCTGCAATGGCATCCCGCAGCATGGCACGTTCTGCTTCTGATTCAATGCCTTTGGAGACAATATCTTCTTCGGTGCCGAGAATATCTGCAAGCAGCAGCTCATTTCCGTCCCAGTCGATATTCAGTGGTTCATCAATGGAGATCTCATTTTTTTGATGAGACGTTTTGCGCAGAAACATGAGAATCTCATTTTCAATGCAGCGGGAAGCGTATGTAGCGAGCTTAATCTTTTTGGTGGGACAAAAGGTATTGACGGCTTTGATTAAGCCAATGGTGCCAATGGAAATCAAATCTTCCAGGCCTACACCGGTGGATTCAAATTTTTTGGCGATGTACACCACAAGACGCAGGTTATGCACAATGAGCGTTTCTTTTGCGGCAGGATCCTGTGCTTCCAGTGCCAGAAAAACGT
>FR899070.1:8673-10364 GCA_000437255.1 Ruminococcus sp. CAG:403 | reverse complement strand
GTATCCGAGCCATTGATGTAATCAATGCGGCAAGGATCATTCTTGCAGATACGGGTGCAAGTTTGTCGAAAAAAATTCCATACGATTTTGAGGGGCATTCCATTACATTTCATAAGTCATTTCCTTTCTGTCAAAATGGAATTAATTTGGGATGAAATACTGCGTTGCCTTGTGTCTGTCCAATACCAATCATTGCATCGACACTGCGCCGCATGCCAGTTGCCTGGTTGCAGATGACGATTTCATCCGGCAAAAAAACAGGAATCATTCCGCTGGAGGAAACCGTTGTGCAGGGAAGAATGCGGTAATGCTTCATTTGCTGAATCGTTTTTCCGGGCGGAAAAAGCGGATGAAGCTGTTCTGCACTGCAAACAATGACCATTCTGCCGCTGAAACAATCAGTGAGCTGATTGCCGGTATCCGGTAATCCGGGCAGCAAAACCATTTTTTCTCCCTGCCGAATGTAAACCTGATAGGGATCGGTCGCAGGAAACAAACGATTGCGCAAGCGCTGTACCAATTGCATGGCACCATATGCAAGCAGGGTGAATAAAATAAGCTGCAAGAGGGAAAAATCCAAATAGCAGGATCCGTTTCCATAGGTCACAAATTTTCCACCGAAGCAGGAACCAATGGCAAGCAGCAGTCCGGCAAATCCAAAACTGATGCCAAAAAAACAGAAGATTCCGCCAAGCAGCAGGCGCTTTTGCCGCACGCCGACTGCAAGCATCAGAATGATGCAGGTTGCCAGCAATTTGAAAAGGATGCTGTAAACCGGCGGCATTGGCGGCAGTAGAATGGTCAGGGAGAAAAGACTGCCCACACCGGCTGCCAGCAGGCACCGTCCGGTTCGCAGTTTGGCATGCAGCAATTTTGCGGTAGCACGCAGCACAAAATAATTGATATATAGATTGAGGCAAAGCAGGACATCCAGATAAATGGTTTTCATGGGTATCACCGCCTTCTTTATTATACCCCGAATTCCCGGAGAAACCTGTCGAAGAAGTGGCAGAATCTGGGGGCAGAATCTGACGCATTCCAACAAAATGCATGTTGCATGCAGGAAACGGAAAACGACTTCAATAGATTGTAAATCGAGTCAAATATTGAAAAAAGAAAAGAAAATTAGAAAAACACTTTATAATCCTCCATTAAAATTAGAAGATTATAAAGATTGACAAAAATATAACAATCTGATATAATGAAGATACAGAAGAACTCACCCGAAACTGGAAAGAATGGAGCGATCGTATATGGCAGAACAACAAGCAACGTATTTTGTGGACAATGTCGATGCTTTGCGGCACACATTGGCTGCCGTTCGAAAGGCACAGGCTACCTATGCAACCTATTCCCAGGAACAGGTTGACGCAATTTTTCGAGCAGCTGCGCTTGCAGCCAATCGGGCACGAATTCCATTGGCAAAATTAGCAGCAGAAGAAACTGGCATGGGTATTGTAGAGGATAAGGTCATCAAGAATCACTACGCATCAGAATATATTTACAATGCGTATAAGGATGCAAAGACCTGCGGCATTCTGGAAGAGGATTCCGCTTACGGTACCATGAAGATTGCAGAACCGATTGGTGTGGTTGCGGCGGTCATTCCGACAACTAACCCGACTTCTACTGCAATTTTTAAGATTTTGATTAGTTTAAAAACCAGAAATGCAATTGTAATTTCACCGCAT
>FR899070.1:0-8589 GCA_000437255.1 Ruminococcus sp. CAG:403 | reverse complement strand
GCACCGGAGGGCTTGGTGGCATGGATTGATGTACCGTCTCTGGAATTGACCCAGACTCTGATGCAGGAAGCTGACATCATTCTGGCAACCGGTGGTCCCAGCATGGTAAAGGCAGCCTACTCCAGCGGCAAACCAGCACTTGGCGTAGGTGCCGGCAATACACCAGCAGTCATTGAAGAAAGCGCAGATGTGAAGCTGGCGGTCAATTCTATCGTGCATTCCAAGACGTTTGACAATGGTATGATCTGCGCATCGGAACAATCCGTTTTGGTAACGGCTCCGCTGTATGAAGCCGTCAAGGCAGAATTCACTGCACGTGGCTGCCATATTCTGACGGAAGAAGAAACCGAGAAACTGCGCAGCATCATCCTGATCAATGGTGCATTGAATGCTAAAATCGTAGGACAGCCTGCTGCAAAAATTGCAGAATTGGCAGGCTTTTCGGTGGATCCAGACACCAAGATTTTGATTGGAGAAGTGACTTCCGTAGACCCGTCAGAACCGTTTGCCCATGAAAAGCTGTCTCCGGTTCTGGCAATGTATCGGGTAGAATCGTTCGAAGAAGCTATGGAAAAGGCGGATCAGCTGGTAAAGGATGGCGGATATGGGCATACGTCCTCCCTGTATATCCATGCAGAAACCGGAAAAGAGCGGATTCGGCAGTTTGCGGAGAAGATGAAGACCTGTCGAATTCTGGTCAATACCCCTTCCTCTCACGGTGGCATTGGTGATTTGTATAACTTCAATCTGGCGCCCTCTCTGACGTTGGGATGCGGCTCCTGGGGTGGAAATTCTGTATCAGAAAATGTTGGAATTCGCCACTTGCTGAACATTAAGACGGTTGCTGAGAGGAGAGAGAATATGCTGTGGTTCCGAACCCCGCAAAAAGTATACTTTAAGAAGGGCTGTCTGCCGGTGGCAATGCGGGAACTGAAAGAAGTTCTGCATAAGAAACGTGCATTTGTTGTGACCGACCAGTTCCTCGCACGCAGCGGCATGTCTGCCTGCATCACGGATCAGCTGCAAAGTCTGGGGATTGCGTACCAGCTCTTTTCTGATGTAGAGCCGGATCCGACCTTGTCCTGTGCCCAGCAGGGCGCCCAGCAGATGCGGCAGTTTGAGCCGGATGTCATTCTGGCGTTGGGCGGCGGTTCTGCAATGGACGCTGCGAAGATCATGTGGGTGTTGTACGAACATCCAGAGGCAGACTTTATGGATATGGCCATGCGGTTTATGGATATCCGAAAGCGGGTTTATACGTTCCCGGAAATGGGCGAAAAGGCATATTTTGTTGCGGTTCCAACCTCTTCCGGTACCGGTTCCGAAGTAACGCCGTTTGCCGTTATTACCGATGAAGCAACTGGTACCAAGTATCCGCTGGCAGATTATCAGCTGCTGCCGAATATGGCAATTATTGATACCGATTTGATGATGTCTCAGCCGAAAGGCCTGACAGCTGCATCTGGTATTGATGCAATGACCCATGCGCTGGAAGCATATGCTTCTGTTATGGCAACTGATTACACGGATGGAATGGCATTGCAGGCGTTGAAAAATATTTTCACTTACTTGCCGGCATGCTATGAAAACGGTGCCAATGATCCTTATGCCAGAGAGAAGATGGCAAATGCTTCTACGATGGCAGGTATGGCATTTGCCAACGCATTTTTGGGCGTTTGCCACTCCATGGCGCATAAGTTGGGTGCTTTCCACCATCTGCCGCACGGGGTTGCCAATGCCATTCTGATTACGGATGTGATGCGGTTTAATGTTGCAACGGCACCACGGAAAATGGGCACCTTCCCGCAGTATCAGTATCCGAAGGCACTGGAACGGTATTGCGAGTGCGCGCGGTATCTGGGACTGACAGCTCCTACGGATGAAGAACTGTTTGAGAAGCTGTTGGAACAGATCGAGCAGCTGAAGGAACGGGTCGGCATTCGGAAAACCATCCGGGATTACGGTGTCAAGGAGGAAGACTTCCTGGCAACGCTGGATGAAATGGTAGAGCAGGCATTTGACGATCAGTGCACCGGCGCCAATCCGCGGTATCCGCTGATGTTCGAACTGAAGGAAATGTACTGCAAGGCGTATTATGGTGAGACCGTACCGCAAGCATAAAATTTTATGTTTTCAACATTTTCATGTTGAAACTGTGGAAAACAAATTGTAGAAGTATCCAAAAAAGCTCCCGGAAAATAGATTCCGGGAGCTTTTGTTATATTTGCAGTTGCGGGAAGCCGTTTAGTGTTCCAGCAGCAGGCGTTCGTTGCAGTATTCGCATTCCAGCAAGGTTTCGCCGATCTTGATAAAGCTTTTCGGCAGATACTTTTCGGTGCAGGTGATGCAGTTCGGATTCTTGCAGGCAGCACCCTTGTAGGTCTGACCACGCAGCAGTACGGTTTGGGTGTCCAGTTCCAGCATGGTGATAATCAGTGCCATGCGGACATACATGCCGTACTTGGCTTGCTTGAAGTAAATGGCACGGGGATCGTCATCCAAAGCTACTTCAATTTCATCGACACGTGGCAGCGGATGCAGAACCACCAGATCCTTCTTGGCAGCCTTCATTTTCTTGGTGTCCAATACGTAAGTATCTTTCTGGCTGAGGTATTCTTCTCTGCTTGCAAAGCGTTCCTGTTGAATACGAGTCATGTACAGCACATCCAGTTCCGGCAAAACGGCTTCCAGAGAAGAAACTTCTTCAAAGTCACAGCCGTTTGCGGTCAGAATATCCTTGATGTAGAACGGCAGCTTCAGTTCCGGTGTGGAAATGAGAATGAAGCGGTTGCCCGGAAAACGAGACATGGCTTTCAGCAGGGAGTGTACGGTTCTGCCGTTGATCAGGTCGCCGCACAAACCAATGGTCAGGTGATCCAGTCTGCCTTTTTCACATTTTAGGGTGAGCAGGTCGGTCAGAGTCTGTGTGGGGTGCAGGTGACCGCTGTCGCCGGCATTGATAACCGGACAATCCGCAGACAGTGCAGCAGCTTTTGCAGCGCCGGCAACCGGATGCCGCATAACCAGGATATCTGCGTAGCTGCTGACAATTTTGGTGGTATCCTTTAATGTTTCGCCCTTGGAAACGGAGGAGTTTGCCGGATTGTCAAAGCCAATCAGACGGCCGCCCAGCCGCAGCATAGCAGTTTGGAAAGACATTTGGGTACGGGTAGACGGCTCATAGAATAAGGTTGCCATAATTTTGTTATGGCAGGCACCGGAATAAATTTCGGGATGTTTGCTGATCTTTTCGCCAAGATCTACGACATTCAGCCACCATTGTGCCGGATAATCGTCCAGGTCAATTAAATGCGGATGGTTTGAAATCATAGTAAATACCTCCTAGATTTTTGCATGGCAGCATGTTTGGGCAAATGCCTTAGAGCACATTGCTGCCATTCATATACATTTTAAACTTCAGGTGAAAGAACAGCGCCGCACGCTTGCAAAGCAGCATGCGCTGCATGAAGATTTCAAAATATTCCAATACGGAGGAAATTTCCGTATCAATCTTTAAATCCAGCACAATGGCAGTCTGGTCTTCGTTGAAATGCAGATCGGCATATTCTACCGCATAGTTCACACGGTCGTGAATGTCAAAGGTCAGCAGATCCGTGTTGCGAACCCGGCTGCGGCGGACATCGGACTTATCTGCCAGAATCAAAGCAGCAGAGATGGCATCAATGGGCTGTGCCGTTGTTTCATCGTGGTTTCCGATTGCCGAAATGATGGAGCAAATCTCATCCACCGGCATTTCCAGACGATCCAGAATACGAAATGACATGACAGCACCGCTTTGTGCATGATCGGTACGGTTGACAACATTGCCGATGTCGTGCAGAAATCCGGCAATACGGGCGAGTTCCACCTGTCGTTCCGGATAGCCCAGCGTGGTCAGAATCATGGCGGCTGTCTGTGCTACTTTTTCCACATGAGCAAAGGAATGCTCCGTGTATCCCATTGCCGCAAGGGACTGATCCGCACGGCGAATATAGGTGCGGATGTCCTCATTTTTTTGAATATACTGATACGTTACGTTGCTTGCCATAGTGCTTCCTTTCCGTCTTTGCTTATGCCTGTTCCCGGAAGTAAACTTGGTACCAGATCAGGAACATGTATACCGTCCAAATCTTACGGCTGTTGTCTGCTTTTCCGGCACGGTGATCGTCTAGCAGGCGAACCAGCTTTTCTGTATGGAAGAAATGCTGGGCATCTTCGCTTTCAAAAGCAGCACGCACTTTATTATAATAGGTATCTTCTTTCAGCCAAACCCGAATTGGAACCGGGAAGCCAAGCTTCTTCTTGGCAGCTGTTTTGGCAGTCTGCGGTGGAGTGTCCTTTTTGGCAGCCAGTCGCATTGCATATTTGGTGACATAGCTGGTGTGGGAATCGGTCACTTCTTTTCGGGTTACCCGGTAGCGAGTCGGAATCTGCTCTGCTAGTTTCATAACTTCTTTATCCAAGAAGGGAACACGCAGTTCCAGCGAGTTTGCCATGCTCATTTTATCGGCTTTCAGCAGAATATCGCCGGCCATCCACATGTGGAGATCCAGATACTGCATCTTGGTGACATCATCCTGATCCTGTACCTGATCGTAGTAAGGCTTTGTAATTGCAGTTGGATCTGGTGCAGCTGTTTTGATTTTCAGAATGGCTTTGCGGTCTTCTGGAGTAAACATGTAGGCGTTTCCGATGAAGCGCTCTTCCAAAGTTTTTCCCTTTCGTACAAAGAAGTTAACACCACGGTGAGCCGGAACTTTTTGTGCCAGATGACCAATGCCACGGCGCAGTCCCATGGGCAGTTTGTCATACATGGTGGAGTTCGGTTCGCTGTATACGTTATAGCCGCCGAAGATTTCATCGGCACCTTCTCCGGAAAGAACTACTTTCAGGGACTGTGAAGCCAGATTGCAGACAAAGTACAGGGCAATAGCAGCCGGGTCGGCAAGCGGTTCATCCATGTGATATTGAATCATAGACAGATGATCCCAGTATTCCTCTGGTTCAATGACTTTGCTGTAGTTCTTCTTTCCAATGGCTTCGGAGAATCCCTTTGCCCAGCCAATTTCATTGTAGCGTTCTTCTTTGCCGAATCCAACGGTGAAGGTCTTATCCACATCGGCAATAGCAGCTACATAGCTGGAATCCACACCGCTGGAGAGGAAGGAACCGACTTCTACATCGGCAATCTTGTGTGCCTGCACGGAATCGTGGAAGGTATCAGAGATGCGGTTTACCCAATCGTCCAGTGTTGGCTTTTCATCTGCTTGGAAGTGAATGCTCCAATAACGCTGGATGTCTAATTTTCCGTTTTCATAGGTGAAATAGTGTGCCGGCGGCAGTTTGTAAACGCCCCGGAAGAATGTTTCTGCACAAGGGGAATACTGGAATGTCAGGTAGTTTTCCAAAGCATCCTCGTTGAGAGCTTTCTGAAAATGCGGATGGCAAAGGAAACTTTTGATTTCCGATCCAAACAAAAAACTTTCGCCCATCTGTGCATAATAAAGCGGTTTGATGCCGAAAAAGTCTCGTGCGCCAAACAGCTTTTTCTTCTTTTTGTCCCAAATGACAAAGGAAAACATGCCGCGCAGCTGGTTGAGCAGGTCAGCACCGTATTCCTGATAGCCGTAAATGAGCACTTCGGAATCGGTCTGTGTTGCAAAATGATATCCGGCTTCCACCAATTTTTTGCGGATGTCCTGATAGTTATAAATTTCTCCGTTGAATACCAGAACCAGGTTGCCATCTTCGCTGTACAGCGGTTGGTTTCCGGATTCCGATACGTCGATGATGCTTAGTCTGCGGTGTCCTAAGGCAATGTCTGCATCGATATACTTGCCTTCTGCATCTGGCCCACGGTGTTTGATTTTATCCATCATGGCTTTTAACACCTGGTTGGAATTATCAATTTTGTTGGTAAATCCTACAAATCCGCACATAGTAATCTCCTCCTGCGTGCAAGCCGCTTGCTTTGATGCGGCTGCTTGTTCTGGGATCTACAGGGAATGCTGTAGGTCCATCTGTTGCTTCATGGGTACCGAGAAAAGTATGGATTTCAAGGAAACTTTTTCGGTACACTGGAACGGATCCTATTTATTATACTATAAAAAAACAGATTTTGCAATAAATTTGCCTGCATCTGAAAAAAAACTTGAAAATCTTTTCAAAATCCTTTATAATAGAACTCAACAAGGAAATTGCAGGTTCTGTCAAACAGAATTTTGGCAGATTGATCTGTGGGAACGGGAAGGAAACCATATGAAAAAAAAGAAAAAAACAAAAATGCGACGCATTCAGGAAAGCAATCAGCCAAAACCATTTCTTCGGTTTCGATTTCGTGTGATTGTTGCCTTTTTCGTGCTTTGCATTTTGGGCTTTTTAATCTATTATATGATTCATGCAAATTTTGATTCCAGCATTATTGTGACCAAATAGACAGCGTATACGGGATGCAAAAGAAAATGCAAAAAAAGATGAAAATTTGGCAAATTGCCTCTTGACAGGGCTTTTAAAATCATGTATAATTAAACTTGTACTGTCAGAGAGACCGGTTGATATCTTGCGGAACGCCGGCGGTGCAGTCTTAACCCAACTGCCCTCTGCCTAGTTTGAAAATGATGCGTGTTCATTTGGACTGCGCTTTTGATTTTTAAACGGATTTTTTGTTAGAGATTGAATGGAGGAAATTACTATGTCAACAACCATGCCAAAAGCTGGCGAAGTAAGCCGCAAGTGGTATATTATTGATGCAGAAGGCAAGCCTCTGGGTCGTGTTGCTGCAAAGGCTGCACACATTTTAAGAGGAAAGCATAAGCCAACATTTGCACCGCATGTGGATTGCGGCGATTTTGTAATTGTGATTAACTGCGATAAGGCAGTGCTCACTGGTAAGAAGCTGGAAAACAAGTATTTTTACTGGCACACAGGCTGGATTGGCGGCTTGAAGCAGATCCAGTACAAAGATATGATGGAAAACAATGCTGATCGTGCAATGGAAATTGCCATCAAGGGTATGCTTCCGCATAACACCCAGGGTGCAAACCAGCTGAAGCGTCTGCGTACCTACAAGGGTGCAGAGCACAAGCAGGCTGCACAGAAGCCTGAAGTTTACGAATTCTAAGAGGGAAGGGAGCATTACACACTATGTACGAATCTAAAGTAAAATATTACTATGGTACCGGCAGAAGAAAGCATTCTGTTGCTCGAGTAAGACTTTATCCGGGTAGCGGTAACATTACCATTAATGACCGTAAGATTGATGAATATTTTGGCCTGGATACACTGAAGTTGATCGTTCGTCAGCCTTTGACTTTGACTGACACTGTAGAAAAGCTGGACGTTGTCTGCACCGTTACTGGTGGTGGCGTAACCGGTCAGGCTGGTGCAATCCGTCACGGTATTGCAAGAGCTCTGCTGGAATTTGATCCGAGCCTGCGTCCTGCCCTGAAGAAGGCTGGATTCCTCACTCGTGACCCGAGAATGAAGGAAAGAAAGAAGTACGGCTTGAAGGCTGCTCGTCGTGCACCGCAGTTCTCCAAGAGATAATGTTATCCCTATTGGGATTACGCATAAAACCTCGAAAATGCTGAATTTTCGAGGTTTTTGTTTTACTTGAATATAATAGTTGAAATCAAGCAAAAATTAGGTGATAATGAATTAAAAATGGTACAACAACAAACGCATCAAGCTTAAACTTAATGGACTATCTCCTGTAGAATTCAGACATAAAGCTGCATAACAAAAGCGACCAAGATTGCTCTTTGTCGCCTTGCATAAATTTTCTTTTGAATTTTTGTCTAACTTTTTGGGGGCAGTTCACTTTGGTCTCAGCGTTTTTTATATTTTGTTGATTGCTTCCAGAAGCTCTTTTTATGCTTGAGAATACTTGAAAGCAAACGAAAAAATCTTGTGTCCATGACGTTTACGACAGAAAATTGACGTTTACGACAAAAGTGTTGACAGAAAAAGAAACGGTATGTTAAAATGCATCTATAAAATCATTCCTTTATTCGTGTGTATTTTATTGCTTTTAGCGCTTATTTACATCTGTGTGGCGACTTTTTTCACTGGTGTTTTGGATTTGAAATCACACAATATTCATAAAAATGAAATACAAAAAGCAATTGCAACTACAATTCGTGCCATTTTTTTACGTTTCGTGCCAAACCTATTGCAATTTGATTGTATATTGGTATAATAAAAATTGAAAAAGAGCAAAAAGAAATTGGAATTGCCATGCAATTCATAAAAATCCATTAAAGGAGGAAAAGTTTGTATGAAAAAAACAATCAAGAAATCACTAGCAGTTCTTGCCGCGGCGTCTGTATGCAGCAGTATGCTGTTAAACTTTCCAAGCGGAGCCTTTTCCATTCACTGGAATTGGCGGGCAAGTGCAGAGGAGACCGAGGAAAGCGTAGAGGGCATTGCCATTGATGCAACAAACTTTCCGGATGAAAGATTCCGAACCTACATTCAGGAGAACTTTGATACAACGGCGGATGGGATTCTGACAGAAGGCGAACTCGAGCAGGTTACAAGTATCAATGTATCATCCAAAGGGATCTCTGATCTGACGGGTGTGGAATATTT
>FR899069.1 GCA_000437255.1 Ruminococcus sp. CAG:403 | reverse complement strand
ACAATCCAATAGAAAAACTTCCTTTCTTATATTGTACTTTAAAGCAATCAGAAGTAATCACTGAAATTATAAATCGTGGGCAAGGCAGTGCTCAAGCAAATGGATGTAGCGAAAGTTGCATATCCGAAATTCCTTGAAAAAATTTCAATTTGCCGTGATTCCTTTTTTGGATATGATTATTCAAAATTTATGACAGGAACAGACCTTGAACGTGCAAAAGCCATCACCGGTGCTGTCAACTTTATAATCTCTCCGACAAAAGAAGATGACAAAAAAGAATATCTGAAAGAATCTTTGTTGCTCCATCAGGCTTTGTCACTTTGTTCTTCTATGGTGGAGGAATCATTAAGACTTGAAGCAGCATTTTTTGAATCCGTAAGAGTTCTTATTATGCGTCTTGAAAATAAAGGAACAGGCAAGAAAATATCTCTTGGAGAAATGAATACAAGGATAAATGAACTTCTGAAGCAGAGTATCAAAAGTGAAGGTGTTATAAATCTTTTTTCTGATATTGGAAAAGAGGTTTCTCTGTTTGACCCAAAGTTTTTGCAAGAAGTAGCAAATATGAAAGAAAAAAATCTGGCAGTTGAACTTCTTAAAAAGCTTATTGCAGAACAGATAGTTATATATAAACGTACAAATGTGGTTAAATCTGAAAAGTTTTCTGAAATTATGCAGCGTACAATGAATCAGTATCTGAATGGAATGCTGACAAATGAAGAAGTCATTGAAGAAATGATGAAGCTTGCAAAACAGATAAAAGAAGCCGGAGAAGTTCGACGAAAACGGCTTCTGCAAAAAGGACAGCACCCACTATCAACCGGCAACGCTGAACGAGGAGACCGGAAACTACGAGATCTCCAACGCCGGTCAGCTGTATTGGTTTGCGGACAAAGTGAGCAATGATAACACAACTTATAGCAGTGCAAACGCTGTTCTCACGCAGGACATCGTAGTCAACGAGGGTGATGTTTCCGGCTGTGACGGCAACAAGGCGGAAGGCTGGAAAGATTGGACACCGATTGGAAATTTTGGCGATGCATACTTCGGTACATTCGTCGGTACATTCGACGGACAGAATCATACCATTAGCGGATTGTATTTCAATGATTCAAAAAAACGCTATGTCGGCTTGGTTTCACATAATACTGGCACAATTCAGAATGTTGGTGTCGTGAACTCCTATTTTAAGGGGGATTTACACGTCAGTGGTATGTGCGGTTACAATGGTGGTACGATTAAAAACAGCTACAACGCTGGAACAATTTCCTGCACTGACGAATATGCAGGCGGCATGTGTGGTGACAATTACGGTACGATTGAAAACAGCTATAACACCGGAACGATTTCTGGTAAAAGACTTGTCGGCGGCGTGTGTGGTTACAATGGTGGTACGATTGAAAACAGCTACAACACTGAAACGATTTCTGGTGAAAACTGGATTGGTGGTGTGTGCGGAAGTGCTGGAGACGATGCCAAAACCACCAACTGCTACAACATCGGAACAGTTTTTGGTACTGACAGCAGAGTTGGTGGCGTGTACGGTTACAATAACAATGATACAGTCGCCAACTGTTACTACCTCGACACCTGTGCGGCAGAGGGTACAACCTTTGACAACACCGACGGCACAAGCAAAACCGCCGACGAATTCGCAAGCGGTGAAGTTGCTTATCTGCTCAACGGCGATCAATCTGACATTCGTTTTTATCAAACGATCGGCAATGACGCTTTTCCGACTTTTGACAACACCCATAGCACGGTCTACGCCTATACGGATTGTGGTGTGGTGAAATACACCAATACCGAAACAGCAGATATACCGCACGACTATAAAAACGGCTTCTGCACCCAGAAAGAGGGCGAAACACATTACCAGCCGGCAACGCTGAATGAGACAACTGGAAACTACGAGATCTCCAACGCCGGTCAGCTGTACTGGTTTGCGGCATTTGTGAATACCACAGGCAGTTCTTTTGATGACTATCCGAATAAAAATGCAAGTGCTGTTCTGAAAAAAGATATCGTAATCAATGAGGGCGATCTTTCTGGATATGATGGCATTAGTGCAAACAGTTGGAGAACTTGGACACCGATCGGAAAATTTCGACATGGCTATTACACTGGCACATTCGATGGACAGGGACATACGATCAGCGGTCTGTATTGCGATGCTAACAGCAGAAGCTATACTGGTTTGTTTGAATATAACCGTGGTATCATTCAAAATGTTGGCATAGTGAACTCTTATTTTAAGAGTGAAAACTCTGTCAGTGGTGTGTGCGGTAATAATGAAAAAATAATCAAAAACTGTTATTATACTGGAACGGTTTCTGGTGCGGATACTGTTGGCGGTGTGTGTGGTCTCAATTGCGGCACGCTCGAAAACTGCTACAACACCGGAACAATTTCTGGTACTGGGAACTATATTGGCGGCGTGTGCGGCGATAACTATATTGATGCAGATGATAGCAGTAACAATGGCATCGTCAAAAACAGTTACTACCTCGACACCTGTGCGGCAGAGGGTACGACTTTCACAAATGATGACGGCATAAGCAAAACCGCCGACCAGTTCACAAATGGTGAAGTTGCTTATTTGCTGAACTTCCACCAGACCATCGGCGAGGACGAGATCCCGACCCTCAACGAGCAGGCAAGGGCAGTCGTTCGGCTGACACTGACCTATGACGAAACTTTTGGCGATGATGCCGATACCAAGGAACTCTATTACAACGCTGCGGATGAAGTAATGCTGGAAAAATCGACGGATAAGGCGTATACTTACCGCTACTTTGACGGCGAGACCGAGCTCACTGAAGATATTTATCTCATGACCGGCGATGCGATGCTCACTGTGAAAAAAGAGGCAGTGAAGATCACCGTTCCTGCCGATGTGGACAAGCTGGAACTGACTTACAAAAAGGCGATGACCGAGGTCGATCTGAACAGCTATGTGGAAAACGCTGCCGATCTGGGCAAGCTGACATTCAAGGTTGACGATGCAAGCCAGCTGCCGGAGGGTCTGGAACTTTCCGCAGACGGAACACTTTCCGGCACACCGGCAAAGGCAGCAGACAGCGTTAAGACTACGGTTATTGTCACGGCGAAAAACGGCGAAACGGCGAAGATCAAACTGACGTTCCAGATCGCCAAGGCTGATCCGACGGTAGAAGTTACCGTGGACGGCGATTCCCACACCGAGGGTGACCTTGTGAGCGGGCTGAAGCTGATTCTCAGCGGAAACAACACCAAGGGTCTGGCGGAAATTATCAGCGAGATTAAAGCACTGACTGCCGGAGAAAACACCTTGACGTGGAAGTTTACCCCGGAGGACAGCGAGAACTATAACGTTGTAACCGGCACGGTTGTGGTAAATGCACAGACGACTACCACAACAACTACTACCACCACAACTACTACGACAACAACGACGACTACTACAAACGCAACAACCGAGGCAACTACTGC
>FR899068.1 GCA_000437255.1 Ruminococcus sp. CAG:403 | reverse complement strand
GGGCTGCGATTGGTGCGCGCAAAGCGCCGGGTCACTGTTCCTCGCGGATGGCAGCCTGTGCAGATAGGTAAAAATATGGGGGTTTTTAATGAAATGAGCATTGTCCTCATTCTTTTCCCTATGTACCGAGGAAATCTTTTCGATTTCCTCCAATTTGATAATGCAGTTTTTCTTTCTGCCTTCCGCTGTAAAGGTTGCTTTTACATCTGCTGTCCCATTCAGATTAACATACCAATCAAATGTAGTATCCGATGTTGGTGTTATCAGATATACAAACTGATTGACAACATCATGGCTGATAGTGCTACCACTAAAATCAATAAGGCTGTTCAGAGTGGAACGGATACCCTCTATATCTAATCCTTTCGTATTGCTTTTTTCCTGTGGAATTTCATCAAGTGCTTTTTGAAGTTTCTTGATTTCTTCATCGACAGGACTTCTCATTGTTTGATACTCGTCTTTGGAAATCTCTCCATCAGCTCTCATAGCAATCAAGTTAGTCAGTCTGCTATTTGCCTTATCCAATTTCGCCTGTATCGTTACCGTATCGGATTGAGTTTCGTTAGATTTTTCTTCCTTATAATAACACTTAATTAGGTCTAACGCAATCAGTACAGACTCTTTTCTCTCCGTCCAGAGATGCTCTAACAGAGCTTTTGCCATAAAATCGAGTTTCCAATCGGTTATCATTCTGCTGTCACAATATCCCTCAGTATCTAAACCGATTTCAGCTCTTTTCCGTTTAATTCCGTTGTTAAGCTGATTGTAGCATTGATAACCGTAAGAGGTTTTTCCGTCCAATTTCGTATGCCATTTATTTTTACGGTATGATGAGCCGCAGGAACAACGCAGCTTATTGACCCATATATCTCGTGAATCACGCTTACTATGTGTGTTTTTCCCTGACGATACACATACAGGTTTTACTCTACTTTCCCTTATCGCCTGTGCTTTATTCCATATCTCTTGAGAAATAATAGCAGGGAAATCTCCCTCAACATATTCATAAGTGGACATATCAAGATTGTTAATTCGCTTCTGCTCTAAAAAATTATTGCTTCTGGATTTGTTGTAACACTTTGTTCCTGTGTAGGTGGCATTTTTTATCGCTCTCATAATATTTGAAACGCTCCACTTTATAAGTCCAGAAGCTGTTTTCCTTTTTCGCTCCGTCAAAATCTTTGCGATTTTCATCGAGCCATAACCTTGCAGATACAAATCATATATCATTCTGACCGTTTCTGCCTGTTCCTCATTGATAACATAGGTATCTCCAACACGGTCATAACCTAAAATATTACCGTTTCCATAGAGAACACCATTATCACGGCTGATTTTCTGACCTGCTTTTACACGCTCGGAAGTCTTACGACTTTCTTCCTGTGCCAATGTTGCCATAAGAGATAGCCGCAGTTCTCCATCTCCGTCCATTGTCCAAATATTATCGTCGATAAAAAACACCTCAACGCCTATGCCTTTCAACTCTCTTGTAACAACAAGGGTATCCACAACATTTCGTGCAAAACGGCATACCTCTCTGGTAACAATTAAATCAAATTTACCTTGCTTGGCATCTTCAATCATTTTCAAAAAGGCAGGGCGTTTTTTTGCCTGTGTTCCCGTGATACCTTCATCAATATATCGTTCACAGACCGTCCAGTTCGGATGATATTTTACTTGGTCATCATACCATTGTAACTGATTTTCCAATGCAGATAACTGTGCTTCGTGTTCTGTTGATACACGACCATAAATAGCAACATTTCTGGCTCTATTTCTATCAAACTGAGCATAATCTGTGAGCTTAAATCGGTAATTATATTCATTTACTGCTGTATTCATAAAGCATACCTCCATTTCTGATTACATTCTACCTATTATCAAGCCGCTTGTGAAATGTGCG
>FR899067.1:3935-28627 GCA_000437255.1 Ruminococcus sp. CAG:403 | reverse complement strand
GCAGTTACCACTACTTCTACCAAGATAATTGCTGGCACAACAACGACTCAGGCAACTATGACAACGAAGTCGGTGGGAACAACTACCACCACAAAAGCAGTTACCACCACGTCTATAGACATAACAACAGAAACCACCCTTACAACATCAACAATTACAACTTCTATAATTACTAAAACTTCCACAACGACTCAGGAAACAACCTCTACAAATGCAACGACAACGGCATATGGAACAACTCCTACAAACAGTACAACCACATACACTACAACCGCTAAAACGACTACGACAACTACCATGAAAGCCACCACAACAGCAACTACTACCACAACTATGATACCTCTTACCACAACTTCCAGCATTATTTCTACCACTACTACAACACCAATTGTGACGACCATTACAACAACGACAACCAGCGCTACCTCCATTGTTGTTGTTCCAAAGGAAGCAGACTTCTATTTTGCAGAAGATACTACAATATTTACACCAAGCGATCTGTTTGAATCCATTACGCTCATTCAGGAAGATGGAACAGAAGTGGACATTACAGATCAGATCACGCTTCCAGAGGTTTCTCCAAGCACAGTAGAAACAGATGAACAGCATCGTGCGATCCTTCCAGTGTTCTATCAAGATGAACTGCTGGCAGAGGTCACCGTTCCGGTATATATTGGACAGAAAGGGGATATTGATCTGGACGGCGAAGTTACCCTGACGGATGCGACACTTGCTTTGACCTACTATTCGGAACATGCGGTCAATAATGATTTCTACTTCACCACACAAAGTGCACAGGCACCACAGACAGAAGCAGAACAAATGCTGGAAAAACTGATGTTCTTCCTGGCAGACATTGACACCGAATCCAAGCAGGGTGCAGATACCAACAATGGAATCATTGAACTGCTGGATGCAACCAAAATTCTAACCTACTATGCCGAACAGGCAGTTGGCAACAAGCCTTCTTGGAGCGATCTGACGTAACGTTTTCTCCATTTAAAAACATTTCAAAAAGCACATCCTCCTTTCCGATTTTACGGATTGGACGGATGTGCTTTTTTTGAAACAAGTGCTTGCTTTTTTCTATACAAAATGTTATAATAAAATCAAAAATATATAGATTGGAGCATGATATGACAACAGAACTCATTTCTTGCATTGCAGTAGGCGGCGCTGGCATTTTGATGATGCTTTTCTCTCTTTTTTTCTTCTTGCGGGAAAAACGAATCCAGAAAGCCTGCACCCAGCAAACGGTTGGAACTGTCATCCAATATCGATACGGCGGCGGAACAAATGGAAAATCCATTGCACCCGTTGTAACCTATGAAGTCGGAAATCGAACTTACAAAGCCTATCGACATTACAAAGGAGTTGCTTCTGCTCGAAAGCAAACACCCAACCCCAATACCTGCCTGGGGCAAAAAGATTGCTGTTGGGTTTCTGATCGAGAGATCTTCCATATTCATACAACAGGTGTTTATCATCATTATGCAGCGCTTGCCAGAGAAACTTGGCCGCTCGGCAGTCAACTGCCTGTTGTTTATAATCCTAAGAATCCCAAACAAGCATTTGTGGAAAAAGTGGTCGTTTGCAGCAAGCTAGTCGGAATTGTACTGCTATGCTGTGGCGGTGGACTTGTTCTGATCGCCGGAATTGCCTACGTTCTTTTCCGATAGAAGTCTGCTTGAACTTGAAAAGGAAAGAACGCCTTTCAAATGCATTATCAGAAAGGACTTTATACGAATGAAAAATATTCAAGTTTATCCGGCTCCTAAGTACAAACAGCCGATTTACACAGAAGTGGAACCGAATATCTATGCATATACTGCAAAAAAAGAAGACACAGAAAACTGCCTTTCTCTTTGTCAGGTGGCAGATCCCGAACTGCATCAGCTGCTTCTTGCATCGGACAATTGGAAAGATGGAACCTCAAAAATAGAAGCAGAACAAAACTTAAAGGTTCTATCTTACCAAGGAAAAAGATATTATAAAGATCCAGACTGTGATACTGTAGTTTTTCAAAATGAAGCAGATATTCCACAAACGCTTTACGTAACCTCACTTATTTTTGAGCAGGAACCGGAATATGGAGAAAATGAACCATCGGATTCCAATATTTCTCAGTACCCGTTGGAAGATCTTTTGGATGAATTTATGTGTTGTTGCGAAGATTGGTATGAACAGGAAAATGCCAATGATCCCATTCACTCCTATCAGGAATTTTCCAGTCCGGATCTCTCTGATATCCAAAACCTATTATCCATTGTTGGAAAACATGTTTACAACAAAGAACGTGGTGATTATGTGGATTTGATTATTGAGTAAATCAATCCCTCCAACTGTATGAAGATCCATACGGCTGGAGGGATTTTTCATTTTTATTGATTCGCTTCTAATTCATCCAAGTGCAACATCCAAAATCATCATCATACTAAAACCAACGGCAAAAAAGATCGTTCCAATGTTAGAGTGCTTTCCCTCCGACATTTCCGGAATCAATTCTTCCACGACAACATACAGCATTGCTCCAGCTGCAAAACTCAGCAAATACGGAAGAATGGGAATCACAAATTGTGCGGCTAATATGGTCAGCACAGCTCCAATGGGTTCCACCACGCCAGATAGCACCCCACCCAAAAAAGCACGCCCCTTTTTCATCCCTTCTGCACGAAGCGGCATGGAAACGATTGCTCCCTCCGGAAAATTTTGGATGGCAATGCCCAGCGACAATGCCAGTGCCCCTGCTGCTGTGATGGAGACACTGCCGGAACGATATCCTGCATACACCACTCCAACCGCCATTCCTTCTGGAATATTGTGCAGCGTTACCGCAAGCAGCATCATTGTCGTTCGCTGCAATTGACTCTTGGGACCCTCTGCCTGCTCGCTATTTCGATGCAAATGCGGAATGACACGATCCAGCAGCAGCAAGAATAAAATTCCAATCCAAAATCCGACAACAGCCGGCACAAACGCCAGCTTCCCCATTTGGGAGGATTGTTCCATTGCCGGAATCAACAGACTCCAGATAGACGCCGCCACCATGACACCAGAGGCAAATCCGGTCAAAGCACGCTGTACCAAATCTCCCAGCGACTTTTTCATAAAAAACACACAGGCAGCTCCCAGTACAGTGCCAAGAAAAGGGATGGATATCCCATAAAATAGTTCCATTTCATCATCTCCCAATGTTCCACAATGATTCAATACTTATCACATGTATGATATCATTATACACTGTTTCCACGGGTGATGTCAAATGAAACGATTATCAAACTGTACATCGTATCAACTTTAACACGATTTCTGCGATTCTATCCATTTTTTTCGGTATGCTGTAGGCGCACATCCTACAATTTTCCGAAATTGTCGGTTGAAATTGGAAATATTTCGAAATCCACAGTCAAATGCAATTTCTAAGACGTTCTTTTGGGTGCAAATCAATGCCTTGCATGCTTGATTGATTCGAAAATGAGAAACATACTCCATGGCACTGAATCCGACATGTTTTTGAAATTGATTCATAAAGTAACTTTCACTTAAATGTACCGCTGCTGCAAGTTGCTTAATGGTAATGGTTTCTTGAATGTGCGCTGCAATATACTCCAAGGCAGGACGAATGGTTTCTCCGGATTCACAAAAATCAGGATCGAGTTCTGCTTCCGTCTCCAAAATCCAAAAAAAACGCAGCAATTCACTCCGCATCAGCATGTCCAACTGCGGCGTGTCCCCTTTTGCACAGGCAAAAATATTTTCTATGATTTTTTCCAGTTCCAAATAGTACGGATGGGAGGCTGTAAGATGCATCTGTACCCGCATGCTTCCATTTACCAATGGTTTAATGCATTCATTTATAAATCGATCAGAATCAGAACCACCAAAAACTTCGGGACTAAAAACAAGTGTATCATAAACCTGACGGACTCCAACACAAGGATAGATGGAATGCATCACATTGGGCTGCGTAACGATGATGTCCCCTGCTGCGGAAGTAAATTTTTCCTCTCCACAGATAAATTCTGCCGCACCTTCCCGAATAAAATTGATTTCGAATTCACTGTGCCAGTGCATGGGGACATCGTGAAATTCATCTGGAATAGAACATTGATAATAGCTGAATGGTTTAATTTCCGAACTATGTATACGATTTTCTCTGGAATTTCTGTTGTGCATGGAAATGCCTCCAAAAAGTAGAATTGTATCAGAATATCATAGCATAGCAATAGATTCACACACTGCTTTATAGTATGATATCATACAGAAGGAACCATCAAAAGGAACTTTTGAAAGGAAGTGCTGTTATGATTAAAAAATATAGTTACGGAACCCCGTTTCCGACAGATGCTGTTGTTCTGGAGCTGGAATCCTCAAAGGAACCGCTGCCATTCTTTGAAACCGATGGAGCAGGAACATTCACCTATTCCCTTTCCGAAGAGGACATTGTTTACGGCTTAGGAGAACAGATTCGTGGCATCAACAAAAGAGGCTGGCAGTACATCAGCTGGAATTCTGACAATCCCAATCATCAAGAGGATACCCGTTCCCTATATGGTGCTCATAACTTTATGATTATTTGCGGATCCGTTCTCTTTGGCGTATTCTTTGACTACGCAGGAAAAATGGAATTTGACATTGGTTACACCAAGCGTACCGTTATGCAAATCAAAGCAGAAAAAAATGATCTCGCTGTCTATATCATCACCGGCAAAACAGAAAAAGAGATCGTCAAACAGTTCCGTACCTTAATCGGAAAGAGCTACATTCCGCCCTTCTGGGCATTTGGATACGGACAAAGTCGCTGGGGATACAAGACAGAACAGGATATTCGCACCGTTGCAGAACAATATCAAACTGCTGGCATTCCGCTTGACAGCATTTATCTGGATATTGATTATATGGAACGGTACAAGGATTTTACAGTGGATCCGGAACGATTTCCGGACTTGAAAAACCTGGTACAGGATATGAAAAGACAAGGCATTCACCTGGTTCCCATCATCGATGCTGGTGTAAAAATCGAAACAGGTTACGATGTTTACGAAGAAGGCGTGCAAAACAACTACTTCTGCAAGAATGCAGATGGAGAAGACTTCGTTGGTGCTGTCTGGCCGGGACGAGTTCATTTCCCGGATTTCCTACAGCCCGAAGCAAGAGACTGGTTCGGGAAAAAGTATGCTGTTCTGACTGATTTGGGAATCGAAGGCTTTTGGAATGATATGAATGAACCTGCCATCTTCTATACAGAAGACAGACTGGCAGACACTTGTGCAGAAATACAAAAGCTTGCCTCCAAAAATATGGGAACACAGGACTATTTTGCTTTCACTGGAATGGTTGCCGGCTTGAATGGAAACAAGGGCGACTATGACAAGTTCTATCACAATGTCAACGGTCAAATGATCCGGCACCGTGAAATTCATAACCTTTATGGCATGAATATGACACGCTCTGCCTTTGAAGCTTTACAAGAAATCTGCCCGGAAAAGCGTACCCTATTCTTCTCTCGTTCTTCCTATATCGGTGCCCATCGCTACGGCGGCATCTGGCAGGGGGATAACCGCTCTTGGTGGTCTCATATCCTCCAATCTATGCAGCAGCTTCCAGCACTGAATATGGCAGGATTCCTTTTTGTTGGCTCTGATACCGGCGGATTCGGCAGTGATACCACCGAAGATCTGATGCTCCGCTGGCTGCAATATGCTTTGTTTACACCACTTTTCCGCAATCACTCTGCGGATGGGACACGTGAGCAGGAGCTTTATCGCTTTGATAATGTTCAGGCAGCTGCCGAAATGATCAAAATTCGATATGCGCTCCTCCCCTACCTTTACAGTGAATTTTTAAAGGCAGCACTTCAGGATGAAATGATGTTTGAGCCGCTTGCTTTTGAATTCCCAGACGATTCCATGGCAAAACAAGTAGAAGATCAACTGCTTCTTGGCAAGGAATTGATGATTGCTCCTGTATACAAACAAAATGCACAGGGTCGATATGTTTATCTGCCGGAAGAAATGATGCTGGTTCGCATGCGCTCCTGTACATCCTATGAAACAACAATTCTCCCGAAGGGCCATCATTATATTGCTATTGCACTGGATGAATTGGTGTTCTTCATTCGAAAGCAAAAATCCATTCCACTTGCCAAGCCAGCTGCCAACACAGAACAAATTGATCTGCAAACTTGCCAGCTGCTGGGATATCCCAATAGCTCCTATGAACTCTATGCAGACAATGGAGATTCTCCTCGTCCGGAAGACAGTCTGCATCGTTCTACATTACGAAACGATGTATCCTGCTGATTCCATCCTATAAAAATTCCATGATAAAATCCGCCATACCAACGCGAAGTGTATGGCGGATTTTTTTAGAAGTTGTCCACAGAATCCGTTTTCCGGGCAGCACGCTTTTCCGGACTGGATGCTGCGAATTCAGCAAATGCCTGCTTTAAATGCGTCACACCAATGATCTGCATGTGATAGGCGGATACATCCAGCTCTTTCATATTTTGCTTAGGGATGATGCAGCGTGTAAAACCCATTCGCTCCACTTCCTGTACGCGCTGACGAATATGTGAAATTCCACGTATTTCTCCACCCAAGCCGATTTCTCCAAATGCTGCTGTTCGTTCATCAATCGGACGATCCGTCATGCTGGAATACAAACAAAGTGCTACTGCAAGGTCTCCGGACGGTTCATCCAGCCGAAATCCGCCAACGACATTTAAAAATACGTCCAAGGTTCCATAGTATAATCCCAAATGCTTTTCCAACACTGCAATAATAATCACCATACGATTGTAGTCGAACCCTGTTGTCATACGGCGTGGGCTAGTGAAACCGCTTTTGGTGGCAAGTACCTGTACCTCTGCCAAGATGGGGCGAGAGCCTTCCATGACACAGGTAACACAAGTTCCGGACACACCAATGGGGCGTCCCTCCAACAGCAGCGCCGATGGATTCAGTACCTCCTGTAACCCATGATCCGCCATTTCAAACATACCAATTTCATTGGTGGAACCGTATCGATTTTTGACAGCACGCAAAATCCGATACGATAAGTTACGCTCTCCTTCAAAGTACAATACGGTATCCACGATATGTTCCATGACCTTTGGCCCGGCAATGGCTCCATCCTTATTGACATGCCCGACAATAAAAATGGGAACATCCTGGCTTTTTGCGGTATGCATAAATAAATTGGTGCATTCCCGTACCTGTGTCAAGCTGCCGGGACTGGAGCTGATCTCCGGAATCTGCATGGTCTGAATGGAGTCAATCATGACAATATCCGGTTCACAGGCAACAATGGTATCGCAGATGCTCTGTGCATCCGTGACAGACAGCAAATACAAGTTTTCTGTGCAGACGCCAAGCCGAACAGCACGCAGTTTAATCTGTTTGGTAGATTCTTCCCCGGAGACATATAGAACGGAATACGATTCCCCTAAAAATTGACAGATCTGTAAGAGTAACGTACTTTTTCCAATTCCCGGTTCTCCGCCTAACAAGACAATCGAACCCTTTACCAAGCCGCCGCCCAGAACACGGTCCAATTCCCCGATTCCTGTGTGATAGCGAATTTCATCTGTTGTACCGATTGCTTCCAATTCTTGAATTTGCTCCGATAAATCGGCGCGCTGCCGCTTCCCACTGCCAGCTTTTGCAGAAGTAGGAAGCGGCACATCTTCTTCCAAACTATTCCAAGTTTGACAGGAAGGACACTGTCCGTTCCATTTGCTGCTTTCATATCCACATACCGTACAGCGATAAATGGTTTTTGGTTTTGCCATTGGTTCACATCCTTATGATTTTTTCCATCCAACCGAAATTGGTTCCTACTTTCTTTGTGCAAAATATTGATTCAATCCGCAGAAAATGGTAAATGCAACCTTCTGCTGATAGTCTTCTGTTTCCAGTAATGCGGCTTCTTCCGGATTGGACAAGAATCCACACTCTACCATCACCGTTGGATTTTCACTGAAATAGCAAAGGAACAATTCTTTTCCGCTCAATTTGATTTCTCGTGTGTTTTCCGGTTGAAGCTGCGCTACAAATGCATCCTGCATGCACTGCGCCAATGTACTGTTTTCCTTGTTGCTGTCTGAATAAAACATCTGTGCGCCACTATAGGAAGCATCCGTAAATTGATTTTGATGAATGGAGATACAAACTGCATGCTCATACTCGTTAAACAATGCCAGGCGATTATCCATATCGGAGCTTTTTTGATTGGCAATGCCCTCTACCCCTGCATCATGAATGGATACATCTGTATCCCGTGTAACAGCAACGGTGTAGCCTTCCATCTCCAATAAATTACGCAGACACAGCAAAATATTGAGGTTGATGCCTTTTTCCGGTGTACCATTCACCGAAGAGCAGCCGCCATCCATCCCACCATGTCCTGCATCCACTTAAACATAGTTCTGGTTCATGCAGCATCATGTAGCATGTACCCATTATAACGCATTCCATTCCAATTGGCAATACCTTTTGCTTGTTTTACAGGAAAAGAAGCAGATAAGGAAACAGCTGACAAAGATTTACTTTGTCAGCTTGTTTTTGAATAGACTTTTTTGAAACTTAACGCATTGCATCCAAAACAATACTCTTTAATATACTTAGATCCCATGCATTGATGATGCCATCCTGGTTGACATCCGCATATGCAGAAATCTCAGTTCGCCGCGCTAGCAGATAATTTTGCAGGACTACAATATCTGCCATACCAACTACATCATCCCCATTTGCATCGCCGAGTGACTGCTTCAACGATTTACAAATGATACACTGACCGTTTTCGAACCGATGCGTACAAGTAACTGTATAAGTAGCCGGAGCCTTTCCGGTATAATCCCGAATTCCAGTGATGACAAGTTCATACTCTCCAGGATAGATGGCACTATAGCGCTTTTCTATGTCATAATCCTGTCCTTCCTTCAAGGTTTTCCCATCCAAGGTTACCTTTGGTTCTGCAAATTGTTCGGTTCCGTCACAAACAATAGACGGAACACTGACTTGTGCTGAAGATAAATCTGTTTTAGAAGCTGCTTTTATTATAGTTACTGGACTTTGATACAATTCTTTTGTAACATATGAAATTTCACACTTTCCATCTGTATCAGAAACAACTTGTGCAATATAAAGTAGATTATCACTGTTGAATGGATCTTCTATTATTGCAGATTTCATGACATAAAAATTATAAATTGCATTCGGCTCCAATCCAAAGCAAGAACATATTGCCCCCCAGGTTGTAGGTACACCATATTCTTCATCAACTGACTGCAATGCATTAGAATCTATAACATCTTGAGGTACAGTTGCATACTGTTGTTGTGTACTTGCTTGGTCATTCATAGAAAACTCTTGTGTTTCTTCGTTATAGGATAATGCATATTCCGTCCAGACATGCCCACCTTCTGGAAGGAATTCACCTTTAGTTGCATAGCATATGCCATCTCTACTATAAAAATCTACAATAGTTCCAGAAATCTCTAATTCATAACACTTCCCATTTTTTACACCAAATAAGTATGTCTCACTGCTTGATCCTCCTGCTGTAGTATTACAAGAGAAAAACTTTTTTCCTGCATATTCTGTACATCGTTCTATCATGCACATTTTTAGATTAGGATTTGTTGCGTTAAGCTGTGTGACTTCTCCATTCGTACTAATAAAGTAAATGCCAGCTATATCACTGCAAACATAATAATTCGGCATTGACTTTGTACCAACAATTGCAAATGCTTCTTTTGTTCCATTCCCATCATAATCTGCATATTCCCATGTACAAATTGTTCCTTTCGATGCGATTACATCTTTTAATTTTTCCTCATGATTTTGCAATTGAATGACGATCGATTTTTCATAATCTTGAACGGTAATATTTCTGGAAGAAATTTCTGTGTTGTTCTTTGCTGTCAATGTATATTCTCCATTTGAAAGCCAAATATCTAATCTTCCATCTTTATCTGTTTTTCCAAGAAACATATCGCCAACCGGATCGTTTTTTATAATGTATGCTTCGCTAACTAAATTATAGTTGGAATCTACTACTTTTACATTCACACAATATTGTTGATATGGGCAGGAACCAAAACCATATATATCATGATCAACCGAATAATAAAAGTCATCTAATTTATAGCTTTGTTCAATTACACCACGATCCAAGATTTTGATACCAATTGCTTCGATTCCAAAACCAGTATTTGATTTAAAATTTATCTCACCATCAAAACATTTCTTACATTCATGTTTAATATTTTTATCATCGTTTAATTGCCACAAAACCTGTTCAGCCGTGGCATATATTCCAATAGTTCCTTCAAGATATATACTTACAACCTTATCATCAATAAAATTCACATTTGGTTTTAACGATAAAACAAATGAAACTTCAACCTCCAACTTTAAAACAGAATCAAATGTTGGAGCAGATGTCATATTTTTCACATTTCCTTCATCACTATCATATGCAAACCCAATTTGTCCTGATAAAGTACCACTAATTTCTACTTTTCCTCCTACTGAAATATCAAAAGAAGGTGTCACCGATATATTCACGCCCACAGGAGTTGGAAATGTCATTTCCGGTAATGGAATAGAAATTGTTTTTTTCTGTCCTATAGAAACAGCAAGTTTCAGTGCGTACCCCATTTTCATTTCAACATACTGATACTTTTTCGATAAGTATAATTTCAATGATGCAGTTAGCGTCATTTTCAGTGTGCCAGATAAACCATCAATAGCAGGGAGAAAGGACGTTTCAAAAACAGTTGCAGTTTCACTTCCTTCAAATGATATTGCTCTTGATTGCACATTTTTCTGCTGATACATTTTAGAACCATTTGATTTTATTTGATCTGTATTAATTTTAATGTAATCAAATACCTCTTCCATAGAAGTATCCTGACCAGTAATTGTTACAGTAGAGCCCGTGATGGAGATTGTATCTACTTTTACAATAATAAATTCATCTCCATTTGGACAATAAAAAATATCTCCTTTTTTAAGTTGCTTTACCGTTGCATCTGCATGCTCAATCACATAAGTAGCGGTGGTGTCATCTGCCTTTGTGACTTGATTTACAGTGTCATCGGATGGTACCCCTATGGCTTTATCGCTGAACACAGCGAAATTGTTGGTCTTATCCTCGTCCAAATTCAAAACCTTTTCACTGTCAAAATCATCCACAGTTTTTGCAAAAAAAGCCTGCATTTCCTGTGTATAATTTGGCGATTCGTATACCGTACAGATTGGTCGCATGGTATCACTATCCACTAAATATCCACGCAGATAATAATAATCTGGCATATTGTCGGTTTCAATGGTAACCAATGCTTCTTTATCCTCTTTCGACACCAAGATGTCTCCAGATGCAAGCATCTGTTCTCCATTGTCCTCATAAATAGCAACCACCAGTGTACAGCTTTCTGTTGTTTCAAAGGAAACATCTGCTGTTGCACCATTCATTTCGATGGAAAAAATATTGCAGCCATTATTCTCTTCCTGCCTGTCCATCTCTGCATTTAGTTCTTCTGTCAGCAGATTTCCAAAAGAATTGGTTCCTGCTACAGAAACATTGGTTCCAATCTGCGGTGCAGTTGAATCTGATTTTGGTTCCGCACCGACTGGAAATGTACCGAAAATCGATAGCGTCATTACCAATGCCAGCACACATGATATGATTTTTTTCATACATCCTCCACTCCATTCTATTCCGTTTTTGTTAGAAAGCTTTTGACATCCCTATTATACCATAAACTTCTTGTACACGCAATAAAAAGGTGCCTAAAAATACAATTTTACGCAATGCTTTGTGCAATAAATTGAAAAAAAGCAGAAAAGATGTATAATCTATTTTTTCAGAAATCAGATCAAAAACGGATGTAATTCAGTAACATAAATTCCAATTATAGTTCCACATAAAAACTGCGTACCGATGTAAAACATCCGTACGCAGTTTAATTCTTTTGATATAAAATGAGACAACTTCCCGATTGAGGGGATATTTATGCGCCCCATACCTCTTCTGCAATTTCTTTTACCAATGCAAGCTTTGCCCACTGGTCTTCTTCTGTCAACTTATTACCAACCTCACAGGAAGCAAATCCACATTGCGGGCTGAGGCAGAGACGTTCCAGCGGAATATACTTTGCTGCCTCATGAATACGGCGGATTACAGTCTGCTTATCTTCCAATTCTGGCTTTTTAGAAGTAATCAAACCAAGTACCACCTTTTTATCAGCAGAAACCTTTGCAAGCGGTTCAAATCCGCCGCTTCTTTCATCATCATATTCCAAAAGCAGCGCATCCACATGCTCCTGTGCAAAAACATAATCTGCAACAGAATCATATGGTCCACTGGTAAAGAACGTAGAATGATAGTTTCCACGGCAAATGTGCGAGGTAATCACCATATCTGCCGGCTTGTTCTCCAATGCCAGATTGTTGACAGCAAGAAGCTGCTTCTTCACATCTTCCAGATCAATTCCTAAAGACTGATACCGCTGCTTTGCAGCATTTCCTACGATCGCACCCCATGTGCAATCATCCAACTGCAAATTTCTGCATCCTGCTTCATAGAACTGACGAATTACATTCTGATAAGCCAGTCCGATGTCCTGAATCAGTTCTTCATTGGTTGCATAAAAGGTTCTGGTATTCTGAAAATTCTGCGGCACAATCATCTGCTGAAACATCTGTGCTGGTGCAGGAATCGTATACTTTGCAACGGTTTCTGCATCTTCGAACTGCTTTAAGAATTTAAAATATGTTACAAACGGATGCGGAACTGCCTGCACTTTTCCAGTCAAATATGTATCCTCCAAGGCAGCCAACTCACCGTTAAACTGTACACCAGAACCTGTCTGTTCATGTCCAACGCCTTCAAATCCCCACATAAAATCTAAGTGCCAGTATTCCCGTCTATACTCGCCGTCTGTGATAATGTGATAACCTGCCTTTTTCTGCTTTGCAACCAGCACACGAATGGCTTCATCCTCTACAGCAGTAAGCTGTTCTTTGCTGATTGTTCCAGCTTTATAGTCCTTTCTTGCCTGTTTTAAGTTTTCTGGACGTAAAAAACTTCCTACAAAATCATAACGATATGGAGATGTAATTTTCTGCATGATGATTTCCTCTCTCAATCCAAATGGATCGCAATTTCTTTTAATCATAGGATAGCAGAAAAAAGGTATTTTGTAAAATACTTTTTGGTAGGAACTGGGCATAGTTTCAAACTATGGCAAAATCTA
Source organism: Ruminococcus sp. CAG:403 (assembly GCA_000437255.1). GTDB lineage: Bacteria > Bacillota > Clostridia > Oscillospirales > Ruminococcaceae > Ruminococcus_C. The sequence continues at coordinate 15,363 of FR899067.1, read as the reverse complement.
ATTTTTCAAAGAGATTGGTCTGTTATCTTTTGCCGTTCTTCACTTTCTTATTTCTTCCAATTCATGAGTTCTGTATGCATTTTCTGATCTAGATCCATTCTGGTTGCACGGCATGCCACAGGATATTGTTTTGCCGCAGAAAAGCATTTTGTTACAATCCAATCTGCTGCAACCGGGAAGATTTTCCGCAGCAATGTTTGTGGAAATACAAAATGCGTGCCGTGTTCGTAAATATAGGCTGCATAGGAACAAGCATGGGTTTTGTTTTGCAGCCGTTGTTCCATTCTTTTGATATACTTTACGGTATCCCACAACCCATCGTCTTCTGCACCAACCAAGAGAAGACGACCCTGAATCTTCTCGACTGGAATCATATGTTCTTCTTTCAATAATCCGGCAGCTTCCGAATCATCAAACAGCCGTCTCGAATGAAGAAGATCTTTATGCTCCTTTGATGACTGTTCTACAACATGCCAGTATTCTGGATGCTGGTAAACAAACGGCATGTACGGAATTGGTTTTCCATGATAGGAAACGGTAGATTCTCCTGGAATCGGCCATTCCTTACAACCATCTTTTTTGCCCTGCATGAAGCCTTGCCATACAAAGTCACTCGGCGTAAAAGCCAATGTCAGCGTAATATCCGGAAAATGAGAAGCTGCTACCAAAGCAAGCATGCCGGTCGTAGAGGCGCCTACAATGCCGATCTTTTTGTTTCCATGTTCTTTCAGCCACTGGATTGCAGTTTCAATCCGTTCCAGCGGATAATTGTGATGTCCATAGTCTTTCTTAGCCGGTGACATGGACAAGACATTAAATCCATCATTTTGCAGCCACCGCACACAAGCTTTGCACATATGATCTTCTGGATCATCCCCAAGCATCACAATCAATGCAGCATCGGTTTGCGTTGTATTCTCCCAATATGCCCCATAAAATCCATCTGTCTCTGGTTCAAAATGAAAATGTTTCATCTAATGTTCTCCTTCTTTCGTTAGAATTGGTTAGCATAGGCTAACCCTCTTTCAAAAAATGAACCGAGAAGCATTTTCTCGACTCTTATTTTATTATAGCATAATACGAGTGCACTTTCAATATGTTTTCTATCATTTTCATAAAATCAAAAAAATATGTCATACTAATACGATGCTGTCTTTCAAAAATTGATTTTTTCAAAATAATATGCTATCCTATATTTAGCAGATATATCAATTCAGAAGCTTGGAGGAAATGAATCATGTGTACCGCTGTAACTTATCAAACAGACAATTTTTATTTTGGAAGAACACTCGATTATGAATCTTCTTATGGAGAAGAGCTTGTCATTCTGCCACGAAAATTTCAACTGCACTTCCTAAATATGGGAACATTAGAAAACCACTATGCGATACTGGGTACCGCACATGTGGCACAAGGATATCCACTTTTTTATGATGCAGTCAATGAAAAAGGACTTTGTATGGCAGGTTTGAATTTTGTCGGCAATGCGCAATACGCCAAAGTGATGAATGGGAAAGACAATCTTGCGCAGTATGAATTCATTCCATGGATACTCAGCAACTGCTCCTGCATCGTCGAAGCAAAGGAGCTGCTTGCTAAAATCAATCTCACTGACACACCATTCCAGAAGATGCCGGTGGCACAGCTGCACTGGATGCTTGCAGATAAAGAGCAGGCTATCACAGTGGAAGCAGTGGCAGATGGCATAAAAATTTATCCAAATCCTATTGGAGTTCTGACGAACAATCCGCCTTTCCCAGAGCAGATGTTTCGACTCAACGATTTTATGAATCTCTCCGCTAAACAGCCAAAAAATCATTTTTCCAATAAACTCAACCTGCATCCATATAGCAGAGGAATGGGTGCACTTGGGCTTCCAGGTGATCTTTCCTCTTCCTCGCGATTTGTAAGAGCTGCGTTCGTAAAGGAACATTCTGTTTCCGGTCATTCCGAACTGGAAAGCGTCAGTCAATTTTTCCACATTCTCGGTTCGGTGGAACAGCAAAATGGGTGCTGCGAGGTGGAAAATGGTCAATATGAAAAAACCATTTACACGGTCTGCTACAATGCGAGCAAGGGCATCTACTATTACACCACTTATTACAATCATCAAATTTCTGCGATTGACATGCACCGGGAAGATCTGAATGGAGCACAGCTGATTCGCTATCCGATGCGTACAGGCGAACAAATTTATTTTCAAAATTGAGTATAAAAAGTAAAAATAGTACAATCTGTAAAAATCAAACAGTTCCGAAACTTGAAAAAAACTTCGGAACTGTTTGATTTTTATTTGTCCATTTTTGACCAACCATACGGATTCTATTCCATTTTATTCGCAGGAAACGTATTGGAAAAGTTATCAACCAGTCGCATATATAGAAGTGGAAATGGATTCCCCTCTTCATCGTTATCTGTTCGTTTATAGGCTGCAAACCCCATATGTTCATAAAAGCCGACTGCCTGTGGGTTCTGTTCATTCACTGTAACTTCCTGGATTCCGAAATTTTGAATCCCATACTGTAAAAGCTGCTTACCAATGCCTTTTCCTCTTTCTTCTGGTAAAATGTGTGGCTCGCACAGATGCTTCCCAAATATTCAAAAGATCTTCCAACAATAGGGTGGTTCTCGCTGAAACTTCATATATTTTCCTATCATTGACCCTCACAAATTGAAATTTATCCAAGTCTATCAGACTTCCTCATGGTGATAAATCTTTGTCAGAAATTCATCCAAATTCTTCGCAACAACTGTAACAGCATTGTCAAATTCATTGTCTACCAGTACAATGCGTGGTTCACCAGTTTCATCAACCACTCTGAAATCCATGAAGTACATATCATGACCTGCCGACTGTGTTTCCCCGAATGGAATACCGATATTTGGATACTGCCACTCGTTTATCCAATTGTCATACATATCAGCGAGACCGCCACTTCCCAATGAAATACCATAAATCACAGAAAGCCAACTTTCATCAAATGCAGTAACGTTGATTCTACAGCCGTTCTGCATGTTCAGAAGTGCAATATATGATTTTGGAAGCTTCCAACCGATTGCTTTTTCGGTTTCTTTCAATTCCTCATCCGTAAAAGGCGGAAAACATTCGTCCTCGTCAAAAAGTTCCTTACTATCTATTTCTTCAAAAAAAGCCATTGGCTCCATCCTCCAAATTCTAACTCAGCTTCTCTTATATGCCACATCATCTATGATCAGCACAGTATCCTCTGCATAGATGAAGCCGTTCAAACAGGTTTGCATTTCTCCCGCACCAACTGCAAATTTTAAAGTTCCATCATCAAGGATTTCCATCCAAAGTATCGGGGAGCCATCCTCCGACAGATTGTCACGAAATTGATAGTATTCATCTGCTTCATAGAATTGCACCGTTTGATGGTCGCTGTTCCAAGTTCCTTCCAACCTGGCAAACGCTTCTGATAATTGTTCGTCGGCATTCCCCACTTTTGGATACTCTATATAATCCGGAGCATCCGATGATTCAGAACTGACTGCACTTGTAGGCAACTCGTTTTTACTGGAATCCGTTCGTTTACTTTGATTCGTTCCACATGCAGTGAAAATCATACAGGACAGAACACAAATAGAAAAATTTCGGAAATGATTTTGATGCATAGACGAGTCTCCTTTTTCAATTGAATTCTTTTTTCTCATTATATCATAGCATATACGGATTTTCAACTGATTTCCAACGAAATCCATCCTGTTTTTCTTTTTTTATTTTAGGTATTGACTTTTTAAATTTGCTGGTATATAATAAAAACAGTGTTATGAAACACTGTTATGAATGAAAGGAGGCGAAACAAATGGCAAAACAAATTGAAGGGGTTGCAGAACGCATTCTTACAGCTGCCGAACAGGAATTTTTAGAAAAAGGTTATGTAGATGCCTCTTTGCGCACCATTGCAACAGCTGCCAATACCAGTACCAACTCCATTTATGTCCGCTTTGGAGATAAGGAAGGGCTTTTTTCCGCAATCGTTGAGCCTGTGCTCAGTGAAATGATCGAACGCTTTCTCAAGATTCAAGAAACTTTTCACCAAATGGACCGTGCTGCACAGGCTGCTCAGATGCCGGAATATTCCGACGGCGGCACATCCGAATTGATGGATTACATGTATGAGCATCTGGATGCATTCCGATTGCTGCTGGATGCTTCCTATGGGACAAGATTTCACAATTTTGTGGATGAACTGGTACGAATTGAGGTCGAGTATACCTATAAGTACATGGAAGCGGTTGGCTACCCAGCACAGTTTGGCGATGCATTAACGGAAAAATTGCTGCACATCGTCACAACCTCTCGCTTCGAAAGCATTTTTGAAGTGATTCGGCATGGAATGAGCCGAGAAGAGGCAGAGAAATACATTGAACTGCTAAGCCGATACCATCGTACCGGGTTTTTGGCAATCTTTTCCCCTAAAAGCAATCACTAGATCGACTGGTTGTCGGAAACGACAGCCTTTCCAATCGCTCATCAGTTAGCCAAAACTAATCTTTAGGAGGTTTGATTCATGAAAAAGCAAAGCCCAATCGGGCGAATCTGAGAGCTGGGAGAACGAGAACACGGCAAGCTTCTCACAGCAGTTTTTCTTGCCGTAATTGGCGTTGCCTGCGGTATGGCGCCTTATTTTGCAGCAGCCAAAATAATTGTCTTACTGCTGGACGGAGAAAAAGCAATTGCTGCATATACCCCATGGCTGCTGACTGCACTGGCTGGTTTTCTAATCCGTACAGTGCTGTACAACAGCGCACTCTCTCTTTCCCATAAAGCAACCTTTCGCATTTTGAAAACCATTCGAGAAAAATTACTTGCCAAGCTACCGCGTCTGCCACTTGGTACCGTCATGGACACTTCCAGCGGAAAATTTAAGGAAATCATCGTAGATCAAGTAGACAGTATGGAAACGACTCTGGCACATCTATTCCCGGAAATGACCGCAAATATTGTTGCGCCGCTGCTGACCATTCTCTACCTGTTCCTTTTGGATTGGCGACTGGCATTGCTCTCCCTTGCTGTATTTCCGGTGGCATTTGTTTTTATGATGATGGTAATGGGCAATTATGCCAAGGATTATGAGGGTGCTGTAAAGGCAACCAATGAAATGAGCAGCACCATGATTGAGTATATCAACGGTATTGAAGTTATCAAAGCATTCAATCAAGGAAAAACTTCCTATACGCGTCTTGCAGAGAAAGTGCGTGCCAACGCCCAATATTACTACGATTGGATGCGCCGCAGCCAGCTTGGCATGTCAATGGCATATGCATTCTTTCCAGCACAGATGCTGACTGTGCTCCCATTCGGATGGTTGTTTTATACACACGGCACACTTTCTGTGGAAACTTTTATTACAGTCATCATTCTTGCACTCGGCATGGCAGCACCGATTGTGGCAGCATTTAACTTTGTTGATACACTGGCGCAGGTTGGTACAACCGTTTCGCAAGTCGATGAGATTCTAAAGGCAGAAGAACAGGAACATGGTACTGAGCCGGTCTCCTTTACGGATCATCACATTGAAGTCAAAGGCGTTTCTTTTGGCTACCATGATGACAAAGAAATTTTGCACGATGTGAGCCTCTCGATTCCGCAAAACGGCATGACCGCACTGGTCGGCCCGTCAGGCTCCGGAAAATCCACATTGGCAAAATTGATTGCAGGCTTTTGGGATGTTAAGAATGGTACAATTACCATGAGCAATCATGATTTAAAAGAAATTCCACTGACGGAACTATATGATCAAGTGGCATTTGTTTCACAGGATAACTACTTATTTGATGATACCATACGTGAAAATATCCGAATGGGACGCAGATCGGCTACCGATACAGAAGTAGAAGCCGCAGCGCATGCAGCAGGTTGTGACCAGTTGATAAAAGAGCTTGAAAAAGGTTATGATACCCTAGTTGGCGGAGGCGGTGCACACCTTTCCGGCGGAGAGCGGCAGCGAATCGCCATTGCACGAGCCATGCTGAAAAATGCGCCCATTGTAATTCTGGACGAGGCAACCGCCTATATGGATCCGGAAAATGAAGCAATCATCTAAAAAGCGGTGACAAAACTGGTAGAACACAAAACCGTCATTGTGATTGCGCACCGCCTTTCCACTATCACGGATGCCAACAACATTGTTGTCCTACAGGATGGTCATATTGCAGCGCAGGGAACGCATGAAGAGCTATTGAAAAATTGTGCACTTTACCATGAAATGTGGCAAGCACATATTGGAGCAAAGGACGGTGACACAAAATGATTGAAACATTCCGTAAAATCTGGCAGTTTGCCGGAAAAGAAACAAAAAACATCAATCAGTCTGTGGCAGTTGGATTTTTAAATGCAATCCTGCAAATGTTCCAAGTGGCAGCAATCTATTTTGTTGTACTGGCACTGACTGATGGAAAACAAGGCGGCAAAACGGCGTGGCTTGCACTCGGCTGTGAATTGATTGCTATTTTCGGCGGTGCTGTAACGGCAAGCCTTTCCAAAATGTTACAAACCCATGCTGGCTATTTCATGGCAGCTGATCGCCGCATTTCCATTGCCGATCGTTTAAAGAGCGTGCCGATGGGATTCTTTCAAAAAAATAGCTTGGGACAGATTTCCGGCGTTTGCACCACAGTAGTCGGCAGCATTGAAGGCATGGTGCCGATGGTACTGGTTAATATTCTTGGCGGTTTGATTGCCACAACTGTGTTTGTTGTGTTGATTCTTATCTTTGACTGGCGTATTGGACTCATTGCACTGATTAGAATTTTGCTGTATCTATGTGTGGTATCTGCTATGGAAAAGAAATCTGCAAGCATCGCAGCGGATACGCAACAATCTCAGACCGCACTGATTGAAGCCGTACTGGAAACCGTACAGGGTATGAGTGTCATCAAATCCTTTAACCTTACTGGGAAAGGCGATCAAAAGCTACAGCATGCGCTCGAATACAATCGAAGCAGCAACTTAAAAGTAGAGCAAGTACTCACTCCCTATACAGCGCTTCAAGAAGCAGTTCTGCAAATTGCCGGCGTTGGTATGATGCTGGCAGCGGTACTGCTTTGGCGAGCTGATGCTATGACACTTGCCAATGCACTGATGGGATTGGTGATGTCCTTCCTTGTTTTCAATCAAATCAAAGCATTTGGTATGGGTGTTTCCATGCTTCGTCTGACAGCAGCTGCTATCGACCGAACGGTTGAAACAGAAAAAATGCCACGCATGGATGAACATGGAAAAATGCTATTCCCGGAAAAGCATGATATTGTATTTCATCATGTCAATTTCTCTTATCAAGAAAAGTCCATTTTGCATGACATTACAGTGACACTGCCCGATCAAACCACCACTGCAATCATTGGTTCTTCTGGAAGCGGTAAGACCACATTCTGCAACCTGATTTCCAGATTTTGGGATGTAGACAGCGGAAGCATCAAAATCGGCGGTTATGATGTGCGTGATTACACATTGGAATCCTTGATGAATCAAATTAGTGTGGTATTTCAAAATGTATATCTCTTTGCAGATACAATTGAAAATAATATTAAATTCGGCTGCCCGGATGCAACGCATGAACAGGTGATAGCTGCGGCAAAAGCTGCTTGCTGTGACGATTTTATTGAAAATTTGCCGGACGGTTACCATACCATAATTGGAGAAGGCGGTGCAAGTCTTTCCGGCGGTGAAAAACAACGTATTTCCATTGCCAGGGCGATGTTGAAACATGCACCCATTGTCATTTTGGATGAGGCAACTGCAAGTGTGGATCCTGAAAATGAAGACCGCCTACAAAAAGCAATTGAGGCGCTGACTCGTAATAAAACAATCATTATGATTGCACATCGGCTGAAAACTGTACGTCATGCGGATCAAATTCTTGTCATCGATCATGGACGCATTGTGCAGCAGGGCAACCATGAAACATTACTTGCTGAACCTGGTATCTATGCGGACTTTGTAGGCGGCAAAAAACAGACAATTGATTGGAAGCTGTAATAGTAACTATAGAATATAAAAAGAAAATGGTTCTTTGCCAAACTACTTTGTTTCCTCTTCTCATACCAAATTGCAAGACCTTCCCGGATCCGTTCTTCATTTACTGGTAAGACCATGAAATATTCTGCCCGAAGCCGAAATGCCTGCAGGGAAAAATCCAAATCACTGCACCAGATCAGACCACAGGTTGGAGCAATCTGCCGCAGGCGCTCAACAGCATTGAGTCCTGCAATGCCCGGAAGTGCAATCACTACACTAGTTGGCACAACCTTACGAATCTGGCAAAAGAATCTCTCTTGTTCCTGATAACATGCAATCGCCGGGAATGCCCCCCTCTCCATACAGAACCGGTTGATTTGCTCTGTAAAACAGGCTGCCAATTCTGCTCGATCGGATAATACTGCAATTCGATACATTTTAACGCTCCTTTCTAACTTTCTGTTTCTTATCATTATTATAGCAATATGCAATCAAATTACAATAGGTTTGGCACGAAACGTAAAAAAATGGCACGAATTGTAGTTGCATTCAATTTTATATTTCCCTTTTATGGATACTATGTTTCTATAAAATTATTAACAGGCAGAATTTTTTCAAGAATCTAAATTCAATGCAAAAAAATAGAACCAAGAAAAATCTTGGCTCTATTTTGAAAAAAACAATTGGTTCTATGCGAGCAATCTCTCTATTAAATCATAATGCGCATCAATTGATGCAAGCAGATCATCCGCCTTCTTTGCAATCAGTCCATTTATGATGCCTTCGTGGCATTTCTGTAATATAAGCTTTTCTGCATTTCCTGCCTTTTGGAGAACAACATCAATCCATTCTCGATAAACTGTTATCACAGCATGCATCATCATCTCCAGCAATGCGTTTTCAGTTGCTTGAATCAGCAGCATATGAAATGCCTTATCCAGATCTGTTTGCTTTTGCCCAGCAGCTTCTTTCAAATCCAAAAGCAGCTGCTCAAACTGTTCCTGGTAGTCCGTCCGCAGTCCTTTTTCCAAGATCAGCATACAGGCTGCTTTTTCCATGGTTCGACGAAATTCACATATTTCACGTTTTGTAATGCTGCCAAGCGCAAGCATCAGAACAAGCATCTGATAGATGGTGTCATTTACATGCTCAGAAATATAATTTCCGGATCCATGCACACGATCCACCATACCCATACCATGTAAAATACTCAAAGCTTCCCGAGTTGAATTTCTTCCAATATGCAGCGTATCTGCAATGACCCGTTCTGCTGGCAATTTACTTCCAATGGAGAGTTCCCCGCTTTTAATTTTATCTAAAATGTATGCAATTGCCTTTTCATATTCCATCTGCGGATTGGTTTTGTTCATATTTTCCCCCTTAAATCAAGCAGGCATAAATAGAAGATAGGAGAACCGTTAAAATTCCAGATACTGCAATGGCAAGGCTGCTCATTGCTCCTTCAATCTCCCCCATTTCCATTGCTTTGGCAGTTCCAATTGCATGCGAGGAAGCTCCCATAGCAAGCCCTTTGGAAATCGGTTCTGTAATCCGAAACACCTTGCAGATGGTTTCTCCCAGCATGTTTCCCAGAACACCTGTGATGATAATGACAGCAACAGTGATGGCAACATATCCACCGAGTTCTTCCGATACGCCCATGCCAATTGCCGTTGTAATCGATTTGGGCAACAGCGTGACATATTCTTCATGGGACAATCTGCAAATGAGTGCCAGTACAAATACAGTTGTCAGACTGGTAATGGTTCCTGTCACAAGCCCTGCAATGACTGCTTTCACATTCTTTTTCAGCAGTTCCCACTGCTCGTACAGCGGAATTGCAAGACAGACTGTCGCTGGAGTCAGCAAATAACTCAGATACTTTGCGCCCTCATGATATACTTCATAATCTACTTTTCCAAATACAATAACTAGAATTGTTGCAGCAATGGAGATCAAAAGCGGATTAAAAATACCAAGTTTGAACTTCTTTTTCAGCACAACACCCAAAGCATATGCAAGCAAACTCAATGCTACACCTGCAAACATGGATTCTTCAAAAAAATGGTTCATTTCAATCGATCCTGTCCTTTTCTAATAATTCTCTGCGAAACTCTTCCAGTCGCTACCATTACCGTGATAATTGTAATAAATGTGATCAGACATACTGGCAACAGCATCGGTTTTAATACGCCCCAGCTTGTAATCAGTGCAACGCCAGCAGGAATAAACATGACTGGCATAATCTCAATCATAAACTTTCCTGCTTCCTTCACCTGCTCCAGCTTGACAATACCAGTCATCAGACAGACAAATAAAATTGCCATTCCATAAATGCTAGCTGGAATGGGCAAAGGAATGACATATTTCAGAATTTCTCCAAACAGAGAAATCATTAAAATAAGTAGGAGTTGTCTTAGATACTTCATGTTTTCACCTTCCAAATAAATTGGTAGCACCAATATTGGTGCTACCAATTATTATAGCACGCATTCTGCGTACTGTCAAGAGCATTTATCGAAGAAAAGAGTTTGGTATCTTTTCGTAAAAAAGAAAGCGTGTTCCAGATGCACGGGAACACGCTTTCTCGTTCTTTATTGATGGAACAGGTTGTATTTCATCAGGGAAAGATCATATCCATTTAGGTTTCCGTCCTTGCAAAAATCCCCTGCTTCCCAGTTTGCCAGGTTTGTATCTGGTACAGCAAGCAGCCATTTCTGCATCAAAACAACATCGGTTAATGCAAATACTCCATTTGCATCTACATCCCCCTGTACCGTATGCGCATTCTGTTCCAAAGAGAGGGACTCTATGTAAAGAATGTTGGAGGTGTCTGGTTCGTAGGTAAATCGGATTTGAATTTTGTCGCCAGCTTCATAATGCAAAAGATTTTTTTGCGCATCCCCGCCAAAATAGTCGGTACCATGAAACAGAAATGTTCCATTGTTTGCAAACCGAATGATGCCGCCATCTTCTGTCTGTGTAATCTCTGAAATCGTATCTGTAAATGCGGCAACCTCTGGAGACGAAATCGGCTCTGTTGTAATAGTGGTTGTACTTGTGGTCGTGGTCGTAGTAGTGGAAGTTGTGGTAGTGGTTGGAACTGTTGTCGTGGTAGTTATCGCAGATAAGTCAAATCTTCCATTCTCTGCTTTCAGTTTGCTCCATGCATACTTCAAAAACCACTGATCAAATTGATTGATAGAACTACAAGAACCTGCCATCATAATGGAATTTTCGCCGCCAGGGAACCCTCCGGGCGGAAAACCATCTGACTCTCCTTCTCCACCGTAATAATCCGGGAATCCAAATCCATGTCCCATTTCATGCAACAAAATATGCTGACTGGTTGTGCCATCGATCAAGCCAAGTACCGACTGATCGGAAAGAATCTGCCCGTAATGATAGCCATAACCGCCCATATGAATCATTCCGGTAATTCCATGC
>FR899067.1:0-3924 GCA_000437255.1 Ruminococcus sp. CAG:403 | reverse complement strand
GGTAATTCCATGCAAATACATGTCGTACCGATTGCTGTAACTTCCATGATAACTCCAATTTGGATCAGACCAATGAGAATACCGTGATAAATCAGTCGGTTCCGCTGGTTGAATGGCAGGCACGCTTGTATCCCCCATACCGCTTGTAATCATATCATCCCGCAGCCAGGAACTCGTCGTATCTGTATAAACAACTTCATCCGGCTGTAGATCCAGCAAGCAACTTTTATCAAGCACAGCATATCCAATAATCTTTACGTTAACATGCTGAAACGGCCAGCCATCATAGCCGATCAGGTGATCAGTCCACTGATTGACTGCATCTTCCAGCATCTGCGGCAATTTTTGTCGTTGCTCCAATGTAATTTTTTCATAAGACTGCCAGATCAGAATATATTGCAAGGTACCATTTCCTGCAACAATCTGATCATAAATGGTTGCCCAATCTTTCATGGAACCTTCCCGCTCGATGCGATTCGTCCAAATCCAATCACAAGCTGTTGCATAGTCACTTGGCATGTCATTCCGATCTTCTGCGGATACCGTTGCAATGGAAAGAGATCCCGTTTTTTCTCCCGTCTGAAATGGCACAATACAAAGCGCCGCAGACAATGCCAATGCAATCCATTTTCTTCCTTTCATAGCGTTCCTCCAATGTTTCCCTAATTCATTATTTTTTGGATGCTGTACTTCAAGCCATGCAAAGTTGACAGCATCATTCACATTGTTATTTTACATCTAACTTAATATTTTGTCAATAGTAAACAAATAAAAAGAACAATTTTCTGAAACGCCCTTCTTTCCTGAATGTAATAAGAAAAAAAGAAATCGCATATCATTCAACGGAAAGGAGAAATAGACATGAAAATAAAAATCCATACACAAAGTATCTTTCAAAGTACCCATACGGAAGAACGAAAAAAACTGGTTACACTGAAAATGGAAAAACTGATCAACATTCAATTGAAAAAAATGAATTGATCGAATCCAACAACAAGAAGGAAGGTGCAATCGATACCAAAAGTTGGAATATACTGCCGCTTATCCATTGAAGACAAAGACAAGCTGAAAACCGACGACAGTCAGAGCATACAAAACCAGAAAGCGATGCTGCGAGATTATTGTCATGAACGGGATTGGGAAATCTATGACATCTATTGTGATGATGGGTACAGCGGCATTGACCGCACTCGTCCTGCATTTCATCGCCTGTTAGCGGATTGTGAAGCTGGAAAAATCAATCTTGTCCTCTGCAAAGACCAGTCCCGCTTTTCTCGTGACACGGTTGTCATCGAACAATACATCAATGACAAGTTTCTGGAATGGGGCATCCGCTTTATTGGCGTCGCAGACCACGCTGACTCGGACAGTGAGATGTACAGTACGATGCGGCTTTTTACAAGTGCCTACAATGAAATGTATGTCAAAGATATTTCTGCCAAAATCCGCCGCACCCTTACCTATAAAAGAGAGCATGGACAATTTATCGGTTCGTTCGCTCCATATGGATATCAAATCGACCCAGCAGATCACCACCATCTCATTATAGATGCAGAAACTGCTCCCACTGTGCAACTGATTTTTGAGCGATACATACAGGGAAACGGTTATCGGAAAATTGTGCAGGAACTCAACAAACAAGGCATTCTCAATCCTTCTGCCTACAAACAACATACCGGATCCAGGTATAGGAACGGTAACGCCGATGCAAGTACTGCGAAAGACTTATGGACACAATCCACGATTGCTGCAATATTACGCAATGAGATGTACACAGGAACACTGGTACAAGGCAAGTCGCATCCGATCAGCTATAAAAATAAAAAACGTAAAAATGTATCAAAAGACGCATGGATCCGAATTCCCAACGCTCATAAAGCAATCATTGACCAGGAAACCTGGAAACGTACCCAAGAACGTCTAAACAGTCACACCAGAGTAGGAGCAGGCGCTCCGGCACTTTCCCCTCTGTCTGGGAAAGTCAGATGTGGTGTATGCGGTCGTTCCATGAAACGCAACGTATACTATAACAAGGCAAAGACCATTCAATATTATAGCTTACAGTGTGCGGCATACAAAACAGGCGCAATGAACTGCTCAAATACCAAAACAATTAGCGGAAAAGTACTGGAAGAAGCGGTCATTGAGGAATTAAATAAAATTGTCCGTCAATATTGCCAGACCGATCAAATCAAATTGACCAACTTTCACCTAGAACAGACTCATACACTGAAGAAGCAACTGGAAAAGCTAACAGCACAGCAAACAGCTGCCCAAACAAGGCTTACAAAAATGTATAAAGACAAGTTAGACGGATTGATTTCTGGTCAGGAATATACGTTGTTTCGTGACGTCCTGCTTGAAGAGGAAGAGAACGCTTCCAACCAGATTATGGATTTGCAGCAACAGCTGAAACTGCTTGCTGCAAAAGAAATCCATGCAGAAGCCCAACACGCATGGATGGAAACATACATGCATTTCAAAAAATTGGACAGAACCATAGCAGAGGAATGGATTCACTATATCGAAATCGGAGCAGTATGTGAAACAGGCAAACGAGAGATCTTAATTCATTGGAACATATAAAAACGGCACGATTTTACCAATCGTGCCATTATTTTTTCTTTTTCAAAACTATGTTTAAGAAGATGCGCCATGTCCTGCATCCAGTACAATAATGGAATCGGTTTTGCTCTGCCTGGAAATCGTGCTGACTGCCCGTTTCACTCTGGTCCCACCAAACCAGATTGCGGTGGTACTGACTGCACAGACCAATAGAATGGCAAGAAATCGTTTTCCAATTCGAATCCACTGTTCTTTCATGATGCATTCTCCTTCGCGTTATGATTTGGTAAAGTTTATGAATGCACCAGGACAATTATGCAAAATCTGCCTTTCGGACAGTTGTGCCGCATATTCTCGCAAGAATTCGGCAAACTACTTCTAAGAAAGGAGAAGGTTTATGGAACAGCAAGTAAATCGGGTATTGAACGCATTTTACAAGAACACATCCGTCGGTATGGACTCCATTCAAAATGTATTGGAAAAGACAACAGATCCCAACCTCCGCCGGGAGCTGTGCAACCAAATGAAGTTTTATCGAAAAGAACAAACACAAATCCGCAATCAAATGCAGCAGCAAAATGTACAGCCCAAAGAACCCGGTACCATGGCAAAACTTTGCAGCGATCTCACCATTCAAATGCGCTGTTTAGGTGGTGCGGACAGTAGCCAAATTGCAAAGTTAATGGTAGAAGGCACCAACATGGGCATCATTCAGCTGACACAGGTGCTCCATGAAAGCGAACAAATTCCAGATACCCTGCGGCATCAGGGACATGCATTTCTGGAAAAAGAAGAGGCATACCGTGACCGATTAAAGCAATATCTGTAAAAAGCGAGGGACACGATGAATCATAAGCAACTGCACAATAAAGAAGAACTGGAAGTCAAAATTTATACGCCTCGTTATCAAGCGTTACAACAGCAGTCTCCAACGAATCTGTTTCAGGATCATGCACCGGTTCGCATCTATCAGCAGCCGATCAAATCCAAACAGTCCGAATCCAAACCACCGAACGGTTTCTTTTAAGCGTAACCCACATTGGACCTGTTCCTTTGAACAGGTCTATTTTTTCCGACAAGCGGAACAATATCCATATAATACGGTCTTGGTATGATCTACTTCAAAATCGTGATGTTCCAAAATATGCTGATTCAGTTCATTCAAATAGGAACAGCTAACATGAAACAGTTTGCCGCAAGCCAAACATTTCAAATGAAAATGTTCCCGGCAAGCATCCGGATGATCTCCCACATACTGATAACAGGCACCGGATTTCCCATCTAATACATACCGCCGAATGATGCCTTCTGAAACAAGCTGATCCAAATAGCGATAAATGGTTGCCATTCCAACCGGCG
>FR899066.1 GCA_000437255.1 Ruminococcus sp. CAG:403 | reverse complement strand
GTTACTGCATTACTTGCTGGCAGCTGCTTCGGCGGTGCCGCTGCTGTTTGGGCAGAAGAAGTTAATTTGCCGCAGGAAGCTGTTTCAGATACCTTAGAATTGACAGAACCGGATCCCTCTACCCTGCCGGAAATGAACGATACCCTAACTGCTTTGCAGCAGGCAGCTGCAAGCCGGACAGACTGCGGAACTTATAAGAGTTTTGCTGTAGTGGGAGACAGCGCTATTGCTGCACTTTATCGAAAAACAGATGGGTATTATCATTTGGTTGTCACTGGAACTGGTTCTATTTCTGGAAAAGGCTTTATGAAACAGTTCTATAACCGGGATGGTATTGATATTTCAAATAAATACATTGACCAGCTTACCATTGAGGAAGGCATTACTGAGATTAAAGAACAAACATTTTATGCACTGAATCAATATTATGTAATCTTTCCCTATGATACAAATCTTATGCCGAAGAAACTGGTAACATTATCTCTGCCAAACTCATTGCTTAGCATTGGAAAACTTGCATTTTGTGATTCGAAAATTGCAGATATTACCATTCCAGATTCTGTCACCACAATTGGTATGGGTGCATTTTTACAAATGGAAGATGATGATATG
>FR899065.1:13625-26008 GCA_000437255.1 Ruminococcus sp. CAG:403 | reverse complement strand
GGCGCTACCGTTGTGGAGGAACCGAACGCACCCTGCCACTTGCCGATCTTGTCACTGTCGGTAGAAAGATTGATTTCAACCTTCTGTACGGTTTCGCCTGCGCTAACGCCCAAGTCCGACCAGTTCCAGCCGATCATTCTGTCACCTGTTGGCAGCTCGCTGTAAGTAACCTTCTGGTTCAACTGCTTTTCATGTGCGCCACTGCTGCTTCCGCTGTTGTTGGTGGAAACTGTTGTGGTCTTGGTTGTTACAGTCGTAGTCGGTGCAGCAGTGGTAACAGTGCTGCTTCCGCTCTTATCCGTTACAACGGTAATGGAATCAATGGTAAATTCATCACAATCGATCCACCAAATACCAAACTTCAGCTGACCGTCGTAAGAAGGCTGAATGATGGATGCAGTTGCAGAATCAACATTCCAAGTAATGGTGCCGCTTGTACCATCAATGGTCTGAGACATATCCTTGGTCTGGGTCCAGTAATCTGGTGCTACCGTTGTGGAAGAACCAAATGCACCCTGCCACTTGCCGATCTTATCACTGTCAGTAGAAAGATTGATTTCAACCTTCTGTACGGTTTCGCCTGCGCTAACGCCCAAGTCCGACCAGTTCCAGCCGATCATTCTGTCACCTGTTGGCAGCTCGCTGTAAGTAACCTTCTGGTTCAGGTTGGTCTTGTGACCGCCATTGCTGCCAGAGTTGGTAGAAAGTAATCTGGCGCTACCGTTGTGGAGGAACCGAATGCGCCCTGCCACTTGCCAACCTTATCATTGTCAGTAGAAACATTGATCAAAACTTTCTGTACAGTCTCGCCTGCGCTAACGCCCAGGTCGGACCAGTTCCAGCCGATCATCTTATCGTCTGCCGGCAATTCGCTGTAAGTAACCTTCTGATTCAGGTTTGTGGTATAACCAGCAGTGGAGTTGCCGCCGCTACTTGCTGTTGTAGCCGGAGCAGCAGTAGTAGTCGGAGCTGTTGTAAGGGTCGTTCCCTCTGTTGTATTGGTAGTAGCAACTGTAGTTGCAGTGGTAACAATCGGATCTGTACTTCCTACACCTGGAATGCTACTTTCCAGGCTGCCTGTTCCGTATACATCATACAATGCTGCTGCTGCACCAACCAGTGCTGCATTGTAGTCAATTGCAACTTCGTTAGAGTTGTAATCGGAAACGCTGTCATTATAAGTAGAGAAATCTGAGCTGGACGGTCCGCCAACCAGTGCGCCAACCAATACATGAGAATTTGTTGCATCCCATGTCGGTGTCGCCTCATCTTTTGTAGTAAATGCATGACCGGAAGCGGCTCTGTGGTGCGGATACTTCGGAGAATTTTCATTGAATCCAACAACCAGGTTCTTGCTAGCGGAATTTTTGCCCAGGATCATACTCATCTGTGCTTTACACCAAGCGGTATAATCATTGCTGGTACGCTTGGAAGCAACCAATGCCGGCAACTGTACGCCGGTATTCAGTCTTGCGCTGCCCCAGGAATTTATTGCTAAGAAGTTGCTAGTATCGGAGCAATTCTTATTTAAATAAGACTCTGCCCATTTCCAGCCACCGCCAATTTCGCCATACAGAACAGCAGCGCCCAGGCTTACATTGTTCCAGCAGTGAGAATAGTATACTTCGCCCCATACTCTGTTACCGCTTGAAAAATAGCTGTCCATATCGCTCTTGTAGCTTGCATCATTGGTTGCCAGATACAAGAATCCTGCTGCCCATGCCTGATCGTCTTCATAATCTTCTGAGCCATATTCATTGACATTGGACTTCTGATTATACTGCTTGGAGAACTTGTACAAAGCCTTTGCATATGTCAAGTCTTCTTCATTTCCAAAGTTCAGGTAGTTCACTGCCAGTGCTGCTGCATATTCTGCGGCAATATCACTTGCACCATTGGTTGTCCACAGAGATTCCCGGCTGCCCTTAATGGCTTCCTGTGTTTCCGGAGGACCCCAATAGTTATGGTCAGCTGCACCATCTCCAACCTGATAGCAGAACTTGGATACGGTATCGCCGCTTAAAACGGTAGACTTCTTAAAGAAATCTGCAAAATAATCGGTAATTTTTTTCAGGTGTGCAGTCTGTCCCAGTGCATCATAGGTATCCTTGAATTCATAGTACCCCCAGCCCAGTGTAGAAGCAGAAAATCCCGCCGGCAGACCGAATTTTGCATGGTCACCTGCATCATGGAAGCCACCGCTTACCTCATCGCCGGTGTGGCATGCATCTCTCCAGGTCAATGCAGAAGCGCTACCAACAGATGCGCCGCACATGTTGGCATCATACAGATACATGGAATACTGCAACAGCTTTGCATAATTTGTGGTGTCATCGGATGCTGCAAAAACAGGCAGTGCCACCCGATTGGCAGTTGAAACGTTTGCTACGCCGCTGATGCCGGTCACTACTGTGGCAGCACTCAAAATTGCAGCAAGCACACGCTTCCCTAACTTAAGATTTTTCATAAAGAACTCCTTTCAGAATTGAAAAAATTAGCAAGTATATTTTACCATATGTTTGTCAAGATTGCAATTCTTTTTTCAAACTTTCAAAAAACTATATACAATCTGCACAATTCAAAAGAATGGCAACTGTATACTTTTACCAAACTACAGCGGTGTTTTCTTCTGTATAAAAGCGGAAAATTTACACATTCTAACAACAAATCAACTGCATTGCAAAAGGGAGGCATTCATTCTGGAAATTTTTCGAGTCATCTGCACCACACTGCTTTCGGTCATTGTCCTGTTTTTTATGGCGAAAATTCTGGGTGGCAAGCAGATTAGCCAACTGAGTTTATTTGACTATATCAACGGCATCACCATCGGTTCCATTGGTGCGGAGCTGGCAACCAGCGAATGGACGGATACCCTTGACCCGCTGATTGCCATTGTATTATATACCATTGCAGCATTTCTCATCAATTTCATCTCCGATCACTGCATCATACTGCGCCGCTTTCTGGAGGGACGTTCCGTCATTCTGGTGAAAGGCGGAACATTCAACCGCTCCGCCTTTCATCGTGCTAAACTCAATTTGAACGAATTTATGGTGCAGTGCCGTGCCAGCGGATACTACAATATGCAAGATATTGATACTGCAATTTTGGAATCCAACGGACAGCTGTCCATCCTGCCCAAAGCCACTGCCCGTCCGCTGACACCGCAGGATGTTGGGCTTTCCCCCAAACAGGATCAGATCATGGGAGTTGCCATTTCAGATGGAAAGATCTTAGCAGGAAACTTAAAAGCATGCGGTTTGGACGAAATCTGGCTGCAAAAGAAGCTGACGGAACAGCACTTAAAAGCTTCCGAAGTATTTTTGGCAGTCTGCGACTGTGAAGGTGCCTTCTACGCCTTTCCCACAGAACAAAAGTCCTGCAAAGCGGATCCTTTTCAATAAGCCATTGCAATCAAACTGCAAAAAAGCCGCAGGCGGTTCGCCTGCGGCTTCACTTCTGTTCCTCCGGAATCGAAAGCTCTGCTTCTTCGTTGGAAAAAGCAGCTTCCAGAATCTTCCCATAAAATCCAGCTGGATTTTTCATAATTTGTTCTCCCAGGAATTTGGCCTGCGTCAAATCCGGTGCATACAGTTTCAAATCCAGCAAATCACATTCCCGATCCAAGCAGCGAACATGTACATAATAGCCTTTTTTCAGCGGAATATACTCCAGTTTCACTTCATTTTCCCGCTTTATCTTGGCAAAATACCGAAATGCTGCCGAAACCAGCTTATTCCGATAGGGCTTGGAAACGTATTCTTTCAGCTGCCGGGCGTATTCCCTTCCACGATCCGTCAGCTGAAAAGCGGGAACATTTTGCTTGTCCGGAATCACCTGAATCAGATTTTGATGAATCAGATTGGTAATCGACTCCTGATAGAAAAAGTAATTGATAATTTCATTTCCCACTGCAATATCATATAGATGTTCCTTTTGTATAGGCTTCCCAATCCGGCGCAGCAAGTAGCAAATCAAAATGCTCGCCGTATAGGAATCCATTACAGTAGGCGTTGCCATTTCTGACATTTTTAGAAGATTTTTATCCTGCATGCGAAATCCTCTTTCCCAAATACTATACCTGTACTTCCTCCATTAAAAATGCGGATAATTCATCATATGAGAAAGCAGCGCCAGGTTGACTGCGGCTTCCACACAAGGAACTGCCCGTGGTACGATACAAGGGTCGTGCCGTCCCTGAATTTGCAGAATTTCATTTGTTCTTTCCCGGAAGTTTACCGTCTGCTGCGGCTTGGAAATGGATGCAGTTGGCTTAATGGCAACGTTCAATGTAATCGGCATACCGGAAGAAATACCACCCAAAATACCGCCGTGATTATTGGTCTTGGTTTTGATGTGTCCATTTTCATCTACATAAAAGGCGTCGTTATCCTGACTGCCGACCATTTCAGCAACCTGGAAGCCTGCTCCAAATTCAATTCCCTTTACAGCCGGAATCCCAAAAACAAGCTGCGCAATGGTATTTTCCAATCCGTCAAACATCGGTGAACCGATTCCAGCCGGCACATTGACTGCGGCACACTCAATAATACCACCCAAGGATTCCTGTCCCATCCGTGCCTTTTGGATATCCTCCCACATCAATTTGCCCTGTGCATCGTTGATAACCGGAAAGCTCTTTTCCCGTACTGCTAAAATGTCCTCTTTGGAAACACGTGTCCGGCTAAAGGCATCATCCTGAATACCATGAATGGCGGCAATGTGCGCACCGGTATAGATGCCCCGCCGTTCCAGAATCTGCCCGCAGACTGCACCTGCAAAACAAAGCGGTGCCGTCAGACGACCGGAAAAGTGACCGCCGCCCCGTACATCATTGAAGCCCTGATAGCGCATGGCGCCGGTATAATCGGCATGACCAGGACGCGGCAGTTTTGCCAAGTTGCTGTAATCCTTGGAACGGGTATCCGTATTCTGAATCATGGCGCAAAGCGGCGTGCCAGTGGTGCGGTTATTCAGAACACCGGAAAGTACTTCCGGCAAATCCTTCTCACTGCGTGGCGTGGTGGTTCCATCCTTCTTCGGGGCACGGCGTGTCATAAACTGATGGATCTTGTCCATATCGATGTATTCCCCCGGCGGCAAATTATCAATGGTTACCCCAATAGCCGGGCCATGAGACTCTCCGAAAATAGAAATGGAAATTCGATTATTCCAAAACGACGACATGGGCATTTCCTCCTAAAGCATTATAATCTTCATAAAACTGCGGATACGACTTTTCCACAGACTCTCCACCAAGAATGATAACCGGATGGGTACAGCGCGTGGCAGCAATGGCTGCACACATGGCAATGCGATGATCGCCGCAGCTGTCTACCGTGCCACCATGCAGCATGGGAACCGGTTCAATTTCCAGTCCATCCTCATTGGCTGTAACTTTTCCGCCCAGCCGGTTCAACAGCTCAGAAATCGCTGCTAAGCGGTCGCTTTCCTTGATTTTCAAGCGATGTGCACCGGTAATACGAGACGGATGCGTTCCAAACGTCCCCAAAACAGCCAGAATCGGAACCAAATCCGGTATATCCGTGGCATCCAAATCAAACTGCACAGGCAGACCATTCTCTTTATTATAGCACAGCGTCTGCGTAATTGCAACGATTTTTTGATCGCCCTGCACGCTGTTGGGATTTAAATTTTCCAGCTGTACCGCATTTCCAATGGCATTTGCCACATAGAAGAATGCTGCCTGAGAATAATCTCCCTCTACCACAGTCCGGCAACTGGTATAATGCTGCCCGCCGGAAATGGCATAACCGTTCGCAGTTTCTTCTACCATTACACCGAACTGCTTCATGCAGGCGATGGTCAGGGTAACATACGGCTTAGACTGCAACGGCGACAGCAGAATAATCCGGGAATTGCCCGGTAAAAGCGGAAGGGCAAACAAAAGCCCCGTGACATATTGAGAGGAGACATCTCCCTCCAAGTAAAAATCACCGCTTTGCAGTGTTCCGTCTATGGAAAACGGCATAGTGTTCTGATAGTCAAAATGAATTCCCTTTTGAGAAAGTTCCCGGACATAAGTTGTGATCGGACGCTGCGGCAGTCTGCCCTCTCCAAAAAAGGTTGCCGAAACACCGAGTGCTGCTGCAACCGGAATGAGAAACCGCAGAGTAGAACCGCTTTCACAACATGGAATAGAGGCTTCGGAAACGGCAGTATGATTGCCGATGCCCGTTACTGTAATAGTACTGCCTGCGATCTGGAAGGAAGCACCCAACGCCTCCATGGCATGAATGGTTGCTTCAATATCTTTGGAAAAGCTAACCCGTTCCACCACGGAAACGCCCTCTGCCAAACCGGCACAGATCAACATACGATGCGCAATACTCTTGGAAGCCGGAACAGAAAGCGTTCCCTGTAGGCGGCTGGGTTCAATTTGTATCTTCATGTTTTACTGTTCCTCCATAAATGCAGCGAAGGCATCCAAATCCATGGTACGAATTTCCGCCTTGCCGATGGTTTCGCAGACAATGAATCGAATGGTTGCACCGGCACACTTCTTATCTTTTCCGCAATGCGCAACCAATTCCTGCATGGGAACTGGTACGCTGCTGGGCAAGTGATACTGCTCCACGCACTGCACCAATCGTTCCAAAACGTTCTTCGGACAGGTTCTTTGTGCCATCAGACACATGCCGATTGCAACAGCACTGCCATGCGAATAGGTCTGATAGTGATAGTAGCTTTCAATGGCATGTCCTAAGGTATGTCCATAGTTTAAAATCATACGCTTTCCAGTATCGAATTCATCTGCTTCTACAACCTGCCGCTTGATGTCGATGCAGGTATAAATCATATCCTCCAGAATCTCCGGCAGTGTCTCTAAGGTATGCGATGCAATCTGATCAAACAGTTTGGCATCCCAGATCATACCGTATTTAATGGCTTCTCCCATTCCATCTGATACAAAAGCAGGCGGTAATGTTTCCAGTGTTGCTGGATCGCAAATTACACAATTGGGCTGTTTGAAAGCACCGACCAAGTTCTTGCCGCTCGGCAGATCAATGGCTGTTTTTCCGCCAACAGAAGAATCAATCTGCGCCAGCAACGTGGTCGGAATCTGAATATAATCCACACCACGCAGGTAGGTTGCTGCTGCAAAGCCGGTAATATCTCCGACTACACCGCCGCCCAGTGCAACCAAGCAGTCTGTTCGGGTAATATGATGCTCGACCAAAAAAGCATAAATTTGAAGCAGCGTGTCCGCACACTTAGAAGCTTCTCCGTGCGGAAAAGCAAACTGTACCACGGAAAAGCCGCTTTGCTCCAAGCATGCTGTCAGCTTTTCTCCATAAAGTGCCTGTACGGTATCATCGGTAATCACGGCAAGCGTATTGGCATGGGTTGCCTGTCGAATCAGCGCACCGCACTGTTCCAAAATACCACGCTCCATATAAATTGGGTAAGACTCACTCGCCTGTACTGTAATTGTTCTCATGGGATTTTCACGCCTCATTCCATTCGATTTGTTTGTTTTATGGTTCCATTATAGCAAATCCAGATGAAATTTGCAACCATTCTCAAAGACTTCTTTTCAATCCAACAACTTTTTTCCATTTTTTTAAAATTTACAGAAAAAGGGATGGTAATTCTGCCCTGTTTATGGTATAATAATATGGTATATTTCTATTTTGAAATTTCAAATTGTTCAGAACCTGCGCTCTGAATGCTGCGAACAGGTTCTCCATAGAAAGGATCTCTAGTTTATGGCAACATCCTACCAACGAATTGCGTTGTCTGACTCTATCGGATTGCATCAGATCATCGATCCGAAATTTAAAACCAATACGCTGAAAGTACGATTTTTGCTGCCGCTGCATCCGGCACATGCTGCTGCACATGCACTGGCAGGCAGCCTGCTTACCACCAGCTGTCAGAAGTACCCGTCTTTGGCTGCGCTGAGCAAAAAAGTCAATCTGCTATACGGCGCTTCTCTCTTTCTGGCACTGTCCAAGCAGGGTGACCTTCAGTCTATTACGGTCAGCGGTTCCACCATTGCCAATCCGTTCGCTCTGGAACAGGAAGACCTGATGGGCGAATTGCTGCAACTGGTACTGGACTGCATCTTCCATCCGCATGCGGAACATGGCGCCTTTTGCCAGCCGGAATTCCAAATCAAGCAAAAAGATCTGCTGGATACCATTGAAGCGGAAATCAACAACAAACGAGACTATACCCTAATGCAGACCTGTAAAACTGCCTTTCAGTCGGAACCAGCTGCCTACTCCTGCTATGGCACCAAAGAAGATGCGCTTGCCGTGACACCGGAATCTGCATTCGCTGCCTATCAGACGATGCTGCAAACAGCTGCGGTGGAAGTCTTTTTCGTAGGCCCTGCACCGGATCCACGCATTCAGCCAGCTTTGGAAGCCGCTTTTGCTGCAATGGACCGCACAAAGATTCAGCCAATCGCATTCTTCTCTGCCAGCCCAATCAAACCGGAACCTGTCACAATCACAGAAAAGCTTCCAGTTCATCAGTCCAAGTTGGCACTGGCCTTTAAACTACAGCAAGTGGATCCCTATGCCATGAAGCTGATGAATCTACTGTACGGACAAACACCGTTTTCCAAGCTGTTTCTGAATGTGCGGGAAAAGAAGAGCCTTTGCTATTACTGTACCAGCACCTATCTGGAAACCAAACAGACCTTACTGGTAGACTGCGGCGTAGAAGCAGAAAACATGGAAGCGGCACAGCAGGAAATCCTGCTGCAATTGCAGGAAATGCAGGCCGGACACTTCACCGATGAGGAATTGGAACACGCAAAATACAGCGCTTATAATACCTTAAAGGGCATTGGAGACACACCGGCTTCCTACATTAAGTGGTATTTTTCTCAATTCTGCCACCATACAGACCGCAGCTTAGAAGAAGAATTGCAGTGCTATCAAGCCGTTACACGAGAAGACATCCTTCAGGCAGCAAACAGCTGTGTACTGGATACCATTTACCATATGGAACAGGAGGATTAATCGATGCGAGAAACAACCATAGAATCCATTCTTTGTGAACAAACCGGAGATTCCTGTACACTGATTCACCATAAGAGTGGGCTGGACATCTATGTCTGCGAAATGCCGGGATTCCACACCACAGAAGCACTCTTCGGCACCAAGTACGGCTCCATCAACACCCAGTTTAAAACAGCGCAGGAGCCGGACTTCTGCACCGTTCCAGAGGGAATTGCACATTTTTTGGAGCACAAGCTGTTTGAAAATGAGGACAGCGATGTATTTGCACTCTATGCCAAAACCGGCGCAGAGGGAAATGCGTTCACATCATTCGATAAGACCTGTTATCTGTTTCGCTGCTCCGATCATTACCTGGATTCGCTGGAGATTCTTCTCTCCTTCGTGCAGTCCCCTTACTTTACGCCGGAAAATGTTGCCAAAGAACAGGGCATCATCGGACAAGAAATTCGGATGTGTGACGATGATCCCGGCTGGCGGGTTTTCTTCCACATGTTACAGGGACTGTACCACAACCATCCTGTAAAGATTGACATTGCCGGAACCGTGGAAAGCATTGCAGAAATTACCGATCAGCTCCTATACCGCTGCTATCATACCTTTTATAATTTGCACAACATGGTTCTCTCAATTGCCGGAAACTGTAAAGTAGAAGAAATTCTTCCACTGGCAGAACGTCTTCTAAAGCCCTGTGAAGATATCCAACTGGAAACCGTCTTCCCGGAGGAACCTGCTTCTATTGTACAATCAGAAATTGTAGATCAGGCGCCCATTGGTGTTCCATTGTTTCACCTTGGCATCAAGTGTGCTCCTAAAAGCGGCATGGAAAGCGTTCATGCTGAGCTGGCAGCCTACTTCATCATTCAGATTCTGACGGACAGTGGCTCCCCATTGTATCAATCCATGATGCAGGAGCAGCTCATCAACAACACATTTTCCGGAGAAGTATTCAACGGAGACGGCTATTTCACCATTCTATTTGAAGGCGAATCCACACAGCCACGCACAGTACGGGAAAAAATCATGGAAGCCATTCAAACTGCGCAGCGTGATGGTTTGGATCCGGAACGCTTCGAAGAAGTAAAAAAATCCACGTATGGTTCTATGGTACGGGAGCTGAATTCCGTTTCTGCCGTTGCAAATGCCATGCTCAATGCACATATGAACGGCGTCACACCGTATGCAGTTCTCTCTGTTCTGTCACAGTTCACCCTGGAGGAGGCAAACCGCTATCTGCGGGAAGAAGTGCATCCCGCCAATTCAACCCTCTCCATAATGGAAAGCTGTGCACGATAACAATCAATCACTTAGAAAGGAGTCGGAAACAGCTGCTTACAGAATCTGCTGTTTCCTGTGATTACAATGGAAGCGACTGAAACTTCACTGAACAATTTGTCTTATAATGAAATTGTATTCCCACGACTTGGCATTGACATCCATTTAAATAGTACCGCATTTACTATTTTTGGAATTGATGTGCAGTGGTATGGGTTAATCATTACCCTTGGCTTGCTGCTGGCAATGATTTATGCATTTACGCAGATGAAACAATATGGCATTGATCCCGATCGTGCCATCGATGCCATCATCGGCGGCATTGTCGGCGGTGTAGTAGGTGCCCGCTTGTACTACGTCCTTTTGGAATGGGATCACTATGCCGGCGATTGGAAATCCATTTTCAACCTGCGGCAAGGCGGACTTGCCATTTATGGCGGCTTGATCGGTTCTGTTTTGGTTGGCTGTCTCGTGGCAAAACTTCGAAAGGTTCCCATTTTGCCGCTGCTGGACATCTGCAGCATTGGATTCCTGCTGGGGCAAGGCATCGGAAGATGGGGCAACTTCTTCAATCAGGAAGCATTCGGCAAAAACACAGACAGCCTATTCGGCATGTCTGGCGGCCGCATCCAAAACTGGATTTCGGATCAAAACGGATACCTCAACACCAACTTTTACTTACACTTCGGAGAAGAACTCTCCCCGGATCGACCGGTACATCCTTGTTTTTTATATGAATCTATTTGGTGCCTGGTTGGCTTTGTCCTGCTGGCGCTCTTTGCCAAGAAAATCAGAAAGTTTGACGGTCAAATCTTCCTGACTTATATCGCATGGTATGGACTGGGCAGATTTTTCATTGAGGGACTCCGTGTAGACAGTTTGGTTATTGGAAACGTACGGGTTTCTCAGGCTCTGGCAGCTGTTTGTGTCATTGTCTCCGTAATTCTACAAATTGTCTTTCTCAGCCGTGTCAAGCGTATGGGCGGCGAATATCAACTTTATAAAGACACACAAGCAGCAAAAGATGCACTGGCTGCTTATGAAGCACGGAACCAAAAATCTGTAAAGGAAATAAATGTCGCAGAAGAGACAGAATCGGATGCCGATTCCGAACCGGTAGCACAATCTGAAACAGATGCTGCTGAAGATGCAGGCACACCTGCCGCAGAAGCAGAACCAGTAGAAGAAACAGAATCCACTGCTTCAGAACCAGAGGAGGAATAATTATGGGGAAACCCATTCATGGAAAAATTGTAGCTGCAAAAATTCGCACAACGGTAAAGAAAGAAGCCGCTGCACTGTTTGATGCGTACGGTATTCACCCAGGACTCGCCATTATTCAGGTGGGAAACGAGCCGCTCAGTCAGCTTTATACGCAGATTCAGCTGCAAGCTTGCAGCGATATGGATTTTCATGTTTCTGAGTACAAGATGAACAACAATGCAACAACGGAACAGCTGCTGGATTTAATCGGCGTATTGAACAAGGATCCCAAAATTCATGGGATTCTTGTGCAGCTTCCTCTTCCGGAACTGATTGACACCAAACGGGTGTTGGCCTCCATCGCAGTACAAAAAGATGTGGATGCCTATTCACCTTATAGTATGGGCTGCCTGATGGAGGGGAAACCGGGGCTGCTTCCCTGTACGCCAGCTGGCATTCTGGAACTAATTGAAAGCACAGGCGTTTCCCTCAGCGGAAAGCACTGTGTCATCATTGGACGCAGTAATCTCGTTGGAAAGCCACTCGCCATGCTGCTTTTGCAAAAGGATGCCACGGTTACCATCTGCCATTCCAAGACCGATCAGTTACAAAGCATTTGCAAGGAAGCAGATATCTTAATTTCTGCGGTCGGAAAGCCGCATGTGGTTACAGCTGATATGGTAAAAGAGCAAGCAATTGTCATTGATGTTGGGCTGTATCAGATGGAGGATGGCTCCCTTTGCGGCGATGTGGAATACGATGCAGTTGCCGAACGTGCCAGCTACCTCACACCGGTTCCAGGCGGTGTTGGCCCAATGACCGTTGCCATGCTGCTGAAAAATACGCTTTCTGCTGCACGGCAAAGCAAAGAGAAAAAGTAAACGGTTCTACAAAAGAGAAGCGCCTCTGTAC
>FR899065.1:0-13598 GCA_000437255.1 Ruminococcus sp. CAG:403 | reverse complement strand
TCAGAAAAATGACCGCACAGAGGCGCTTTTTATTGCGCTTTAAAGCATTGCAACTTTCTTATAAGGAACTACCCCTAACAAAACTGGAAAGGGCTTAGAGGCGTTTCCAGTACGCTTCTGGAAGGGATTCTTTCTTCTTTACAAGAAACTTGCTAAGGAAAGCATGCATCAAAAAAGCCATGGTAATTGCTTACCATGGCTTTTTGTAGTAACTCTTTGAAAGAAACTTATTCCTTTACGCCGCCCAGTGCTACACCAGCAACGATGAAACGAGAGAGGCAGAGATAAATTACAACGATCGGAATGATGGACAATGCAACAGCTGCATACTGTGCACCAGCATCCGGGTGCTTATCTTGACCCAAAACGTTCTGGATCATGATCGGCATGGTGTAACGGTTTGTTCTACTCAGAATAATCATGTTCTGTGTATAGTAGTTGTTCCAGTTCTGTACGAAAGCGAAAATTGCCTGTACAGCAACTGCCGGCTTCATCATCGGAATTGCGATGGAAAGGAAGGTACGGAATTCTCCGCATCCGTCAATACGTGCAGCCTCTACAATATCCAACGGGAAGGAGGACTTCATGTATTGTCTCATGTAGAATACAACCGCAGGTGCTGCAATTGCAGGTACAATCAACGGGATGTAGGAGTTTGCCAGACCCAAAGTACCAACCATGAACTGTACGAAACCAGTTGATACAACCTGGATCGGCACCATCATAACAGCCAGGATTACAGTATATGCACCGTCACGAATCTTGAAATTGTAAACGGTCAAACCATAAGCGGTCATTGCAGAGAAGAATACTGTCAAAATAGTAGATCCACCTGCGATGATCAGGGAGTTCAAATAGCCTCTCCAAACATTGAAGTCCGGAAATTGTGCCATATTACCCTTGGAAATGTTATAGAAGTTGGTTCCGAAATCTCCACCAAACCAGAAATTAATTGGATGTGTACTCAAGTAATCACGTGCGTGTGTTGCGTTACACACCATGATCCACAGCGGTACAATACAAATAGCAGCTAACAGCAGGCATACAATAAAACAAAGTATGGATTTAATGCGCTGCACCATGATATAATTATCTTTTACACCTACATTTTCCATTAGATGTCAACGCCTCCATTCTTTGCAAGCTTCTGCTGACGCTTATACGCCTTTACCAGTTCTTTTCTTTCCTTCTTCTTTCTTGCTTCATCTGCATCACGGTTCATCATGAAAACAAAGCTTCCCAAAATAACTGTGATAACAAACAAGATCATAGAAGCGGCACCGGCGATGCCGTACTGCTGGCTATGTACGTTGTTGCCGACACGGAACTGTTCGTAAACGAATACAGCAACGGTACGCAGGTGATCCTTAATGTCACCGGCAGCAGTATGATACAGGAACGGAATATCGAACATCTGCAAACCACCGATCATAGAAGTGATCAAGGTGTAAACAACCATCGGACGCAGCAGCGGCAGTGTGATTTTTCTCAAAATCTGGCCACTGGTTGCACCATCGATATTTGCAGCTTCGAACAAGGACGGATTGATGCCCATGATACCGGACATCATCATAATCATGGTATTACCAAACCATAACCAGGTCTGGATAAACATGACAATTCCTCTACTCCATGTTGGATCGTTTTCAAATTTAATTGTGTCTTTTCCCATCATGCCCAAAATTGTGTTAGCAGCACAAGTATCTGTATTAGACATAAAACGCATAAACAGCGCTGCAACAGATACAGCTGTGATGATATTCGGCAGGTACATAATTACCTTAAATGCACCTTTTCCGGGAATATGCAATTTAGAATCTGTAAACCAAACAGCAAGCAGCAAGGAGAGGAAAATCTGCGGAATAAAGTTGCCGATCCACAAAATAATGGTATTCTTGAATGCCTGGAAAAATTGTACATTAAACGCACGTGTTCTACGGTCATCCCCACCAAACAAAAGCGTCTGATAATTCTCCAATCCTACAAACGGCTGATTGTCTCCGCCATTGCCATGAAAGCTCAGCAGGAAGGTATTGATAAGAGGCCATACTTGGAAGAATGCGTAAACAAGGAAAAATGGTGCGATGAACATATATCCATACTTGGCATAGCTAATCGACTTAATACGACTTTGTGCCGTCGATGCCATTGGAACACACCCTCTCAAAAATTTAGTAAAATAGTAGATAGTAGAAAATAAAAATACAAATACACACCTGCATGGCAAAATGCCATGCAGGATGTATATTCATATAGCTTTCACATCATAATAGAGTGAAAAAATTATTCAACTGTTACGTCAGTCAGCTTAGTAGCCAGAGAATCCAGGAATGCATTCAGGCAGTCTTCTTCAGAAGAAGTTGTGCCCTGGCAGTAATCCTTAATAGCAGTCTGCAGTTCAGAGTTGATGGTTGCATCGTACTGAGTAGCAATGCTCATATCAATCTTATCAGCAGTATCGAACAGAACAGCGAACTGATCCTGTCCACCCAGTCTCGGGTTGCTGTTTGTACCAGCTTCAACAGTTGCGTTCATTACGCCCTTGTTGTTTACGAAGTCAGAGTGCTTATCTACATACTTCTGCATTGCATCTGCATCACAAGTCATAGAGTAGATGAACTGACCAGCTTCCTTAGCGTTATCGGTCTTCGGATATACGCAGATCCATGTACCGCCCCAGAACCAGCTTGTCGGTCCGTTAACGATATTGTACTTGCCGTATGTAGAGCCGCCTTCGCCGCCTTCAGCAGTTTCCAGCTGAGAACCAGTAGACAGAGACCATGTCGGGAAGAAGAAGCCGAAGGTCTTGTCAGCCTGAGAACCGTCGCTCATACCCTGCGGGAGCCAGTCATCGGTCCACTGAGAAGCACCAGTGATGTAACCTGCATCATAGTTGGTCTTAGCCATGGAGATGAAGTCACCCAGGCAAGCAGCTGCGTTGTCAGCAGTGATCTTTCCATCCTGTACCCATGCAGAAGTTCTGTTACCGTTGGAGTATGCTCTCCAAACGCCGTCTACAGAGTCAGCCATAGCGGTCTTGCCGGAAGATGCATCGTAAACTTCCTTAGCGGTTGCCCAGAAATCATCCCAGTTGCTGATCTTAGCCTGCATAGCGTCAGCGTCTGTGATACCCAGATACTGTTCAGCCAGGTCAGTTCTGTAGCAGTAGCCACCAGCTGCAGCCTGCCAAGAAGCACCCTTCAGAACGCCGTTCTTATCAGTACCCATGGATACGGTGTAGCTGTATGCATTTGCATACATATCTTCTGTAATACCTACAGCAGACAGCGGAGCGGAATACTCATCGTTGTTCTGATAAGCCATGTTCCAGTCTGCATCGCAGAAGTACAGGTCAACGTCGTCGCCAGAAGAGAATACCTGTGCATACTTTTCGTTAGCTTCAGTACCGTTAGCGCCTACGTTCTTATAGGTGATCATGCTCTTGTCCATGCCAGTTGCATCAGCAACAACATCATACATGTCCTTCAGGTCGTCTTCAGTCCAGCACAGAACGGTCAACTTGTCGCCGCCGTCCTTCAGGGAACCATCCGGTTCGCCCAGTGCCGGGATGTCAACGTTCTGATAACCAGAAGCGGTTTCGCTGGATTCAGAAGATTCTTCAGAAGATTCTTCAGAAGATTCTGCCTCGCTGGACTCAGAAGATTCAGCAGAGCTTTCAGAGCTGCTGCTAGAAGAGCTGCTGGAATCATCGCTGCCGCATCCTACGAATGCAGTAGCAGTCATAGCCAGAGCAGCCATCAGAGCCAAAGTTCTTTTTAATTTGTTCATTGGAAAACTTCCTCCTTAAAATATATATATTATATTGTGAAATATAATATGCGGATTTATAGATTACGTTTCGATTTTCCGCGCAAACCGAAAAAAATGCACAACAATCCTTATGCACATTTCCTATAATATGTTTACTATACATCAAAACCCGCAAAAAGTCAATGGGGGATACCATTCTTTCATTTTTTTTAGTGATAGCGAATAAAATTTAGGTTGGTTTTTTGTTGATTCTGCTATATTTTTTTGCCTCTCCGTAAAAAGATTACAAAACGGTTAAATCGAGAATTCCAGTCATTTTTGCTAGATTTCCAAACATTCCGGGTAATATTTCCTATGGATTTACCGTGACGTAGGGGCAAATCGCCTTCCAGCGCTCCGTTGTCATACCTTCTGCATACAACAACTCATAAACCGATTGAAAGGCTGTAATCTCTTCCCGCAGTGCAAGAATCTGTTCGGCTAAGGCTTCTGACATATCTGGAATCTGCATCAAGTCCGCAAGTGTTGCCTGATTCAGGTCAATCGGTTCCAATTCTTCTGCTGCATCTGGCATCGATTCAGCGGGGACATCCTCCCAATCTGCCGGTTGTTCCGTTTCCCATGCCGTTTCCTCATCCTCTTCATCCTCCAAAGGCTGCTCCTCGTCCAGATAAAGAAAATCGTAAATGGCAGCCAGTTTCTGCTCCCCGATTCCGGAAACCTCCAGCAGCTGCATGCGATTCGAGAATCCGCCGCATGCTTCCCGATAGGCAACAATTCGTTCCGCCAGCACTGTTCCCACGCCATCCAATGCCGTCAGTTCCTCTACCGTTGCGGTATTCAAATTCAACGGAAAGGATACCTCTATGCCTTCCGATTCTGCTGCGCCCGATGCAGATGCTGACGCTTGCCGTGCAGTGCTTTTCTTGGTCTTGGATGTCTTTTGTTTGGAGACAGAAGTATGAGAAGGCTGTTCTGGCTCGCTTTGCAAGGCAGAACTGGACACAGTTGTTTTTGATTCCGAAGCAGACTCCAGAATCCGCACTGCTGAACGACTGGAGAGAGAACCAGAAGCAGCATCCTTCCAGAGTCCCCGGCTCAATACTAGGAAAAAACCGCAAACGCAAATGGTTCCGATCGTTTTTGCTAAAACCGCTTTTTGCTTTTCTGTCATGCTTCACTTCCTGATTCGACATTTTTCGACATTTTTATCTACAAAAAGAACCTGCACCGATAGAAAACACTTCTACCCGTACAGGTTCCAGCACATTTTTTACTGACGTGCTACACCAGTATCCTTTGCAGCCTGTGCAACAGCAGCAGCAACTGCTTCTGCTACGCCTGCTTCCAGTGCGTTTGGAATGATATAATCTGCTGCCAGCTTGTCATCCGTTACAAAAGCGGCAATTGCCTTTGCAGCAGCAATATTCATTGCATCATTGATCTCGCTTGCACGTACGTCCAGTGCACCACGGAAAATACCCGGGAATGCCAGAACGTTGTTGATCTGATTCGGGAAGTCACTGCGTCCCGTTCCAACAACTGCAGCGCCAGCTTCCAGTGCAAGATCCGGCATAATTTCCGGTGTCGGATTTGCCATCGGGAACAGAACCGGATTCGGGGCCATGCTCTTTACCATTTCCGGTGTTACGCAGCCCGGTGCAGAAACGCCAATGAAGACATCTGCGCCAACCAGCATTTCTGCCAAAGTACCAGCGCGCTTTCCGCTGTTGGTAATCTTTGCCATTTCTTCCTTTTCCTGATTCAGATAATCCCGGCCTTCGTAGATTGCGCCGTGACGGTCACACAGAATAACGTGATGCGGATCCAGACCCATTGCAATCAACAGCTTGATGATGGCAATACCAGCTGCACCAGCACCGCTGGTTACAACCTTTACATCTTCAATCTTCTTGTTGACCAGCTTCAAAGCGTTCAGCATAGCAGCCAGGCAAACAACTGCTGTTCCGTGCTGATCGTCGTGGAAAATCGGAATGTCACAGCATTCCTTCAGACGCTTTTCAATTTCGAAGCAACGTGGTGCGGAAATATCTTCCAGGTTTACGCCGCCGAAGCTGCCTGCCAGCAGACGAACGGTGTTGACAATCTCGTCTACATCCTTGGAACGAATGCAGAGCGGAATTGCGTCTACATTGCCAAAGCGCTTAAACAGGGCGCACTTTCCTTCCATAACCGGCATGCCGGCTTCCGGACCGATATCGCCCAATCCCAAAACAGCTGTACCATCTGTTACAACTGCTACCAAATTGCCTCGTCTGGTCAGGTCATAGCTTTTGCTAATATCCTTTTGAATCTCCAGGCACGGCTGTGCAACACCAGGTGTGTACGCCAGGGACAGGTCATCGCTGGTTTCCAGCGGTGCACGCAATGTCACTTCAATTTTTCCTTGCCATTCCTGATGCAATCTTAAAGATTCTTTTGCGTAATCCATAGTTTTTATAAGTCCTTTCCTTATTCAGCTTTCATCTGATCGATGACACTGCGCAGAGCAGCAGCACTCTTCTGAACGGCAGCTTCTTCTTCTGCGGTCAGAATCGGAGTCAGTTCCCGTTCAATTCCGTTTGCGCCAACTACGCAGGGCAGGCTCAGACATACGTCCTTCATGCCATAACGAGAACCATCCATCAAAGTAGATACCGTCAAAACAGCCTGTGTATCCCGCAGGATTGCTTCTGCGATCTGGCTAACAGACAATGCAATGGCATAGTAGGTAGCACCCTTGCACTTGATTACCTCTGCGCCGCCTGCACGAACTTCCTGCTGAATAGCATCCTTATCGCCCAGGTCTTCTACTGCCTTGCAGTATGCATCAAAGGACATGCCGCCGATTGTTGCCAGAGACCACGGAATCATAGAGGAATCGCCGTGTTCACCAAATACAAATGCATGAATGTTCTTTACGTTTACGCCAGCGTGATCGGCCAGACAAGTACGCAGACGTGCAGAATCCAATACCGTACCAGAACCCATAACCTGCTTCGGGCTCAGACCGGAAACCTGGATGGCTTCATAGGTCAGTACGTCAACCGGATTGCTGACTACGATGTAGTTTGCATTCGGTGCATATTTTGTGATTTCCGGCATAACAGAAGCCATAATCTTTGCATTGGTCTTACAAAGATCGATTCTGGTCTGTCCCGGCTTTCTAGCAATACCAACTGTAATGATAACCAAATCGGAATCCACTGCATCCGGGTAATCACCATTCTTGATCTCGATAGACGGACAGAATGCAGTACCCTGCATGATATCCATTGCTTCGCCCTTTGCCTTATCCTTATTGATGTCAATCAGAACCATTTCAGAACACAGACCCTTTAAAGCCAGTGTAAAGGCAATAGATGCACCTACATTTCCTGCACCCAGAATTGCAACCTTCTTACCCTTTTTGACAATATTTTCCACGTTACGTATCCTCCTAACTTCATATTAACATACGAATAACTTGTTCCGGATTTTGCCTCCGAAACACTGAATACAAATTATGAATACCCGTCTTACAGCCGGTTGATCCTGATTTGTGTATTCTTCCTCATTATAGCATATCTGCCGCCGCATTGCAAGTGATTCTCTACTTTTTTTCCATTTTTTTGTCGAAAGCCATCTGTTCCGGCACAGGAATGGACTCTGGATATGCTTGACAAAGTGCCAGCAGCGGTGCCACCGCATCCTGCTTGGAAATGCGCATCCATGCCGGATCCTTTGCAAAGTGCCGCAAGTACCAGCGAGCCGCATCCAAAATTCCCTGCTGCACCGTATCATCCCACAGCAAAGCGCATGCGGCCGACGGTAAAAGCTGCTGTTCCTGCTCAGAAAAATAGCAGGCACTTGCTCGTGTATCCCAAAACATAGTTGGAACCGCAGTTTGTTCCGCAGCATCATAAAAGACAGCACCCATTGAAGAAGTGCCCCGCAGCAGCTGCTCCACCTGCTCCAAAAGCAAATCTGCATGCAGAGGTACCGCCGCCTGCTCCAGCAGCCAACCACAAAAGCCTATCCATAGGATACCCCCGCAAGCAAAGCCATATGCATACTGCGGCGAACAGGCATTGGCACCATGGTAGAGCCAGCCGTTCACCATACCGCCGTAAGCAGAACCAATTGTGGATGTCATTCGAAAAATCGGCCAGAACGGAAGTCCAATCTGGACTGCTGCTGGAATCTGCACCGCATCCAATCCCGCCTGACGGGCGCAGCGCACATCGCTATCCAGCCGATCGCCCACATGCAAAATGCGGCTGGTTCCGGCAGTTTCCTGTAGAACCCGAAACAGAACACCGTTGTATTTTCCGCCGCCGTACATACAGGATACCAAAATTTTTTGAAAGCCACTGAATCCGTTTCGTTCCAGCAGCTGCCGAATTTGTTCTTCTGGCAAATACATATCAGACGTCACATACAGTGGCATTCCAGCTGCCCGAACTCGTTCAAATACCTCCAGCAGATAGGGATTGGCATAACAGAGGTCACACTCCACGTCCCATTCTGTCTGCATACCAAGCGCAGCAGGCAGTCCTGTTTTCTGCTGCAATTCCTGATAAATGGCGGCAAGTGTAATCTCTCCGGTTCCTCCGGCGCAGCGATCCTTTCGGCGGGNNCAGCGATCCTTTCGGCGGGCTTCCTGCTCCGCCTGTATTCGCATATTTGGAAAGTCCGGAAGATGCAGCCGACTTCCCACCACTGCAAACAAATCCGACGGCCGCAAAGCCGGACGCAGCAGCAACGTATCAAACACATCAAACGAAACAGCATCATATTGCAGCATTTGCTCCGCAAGCTGCTGGGGAGACTGCTCTGCCAGGCTGGGAATGATTGGTCTTGCAATGGTTTGATACTGCGGCACCTGCAAAGTGGACAAGCTCCGCCGTCCGCGCAAATAAAAACGCCCGTTTAGGCGCAGCAAATACAGCTGTGCCTGAATCGGACGAAGCGTTCCCTGCTGCTGTTTGAGGCAGCAGTATTGCCGATAACAATATGTAAGTTCTGGATTTCGGTCTCGTAAAAACCGCTGTGCTTTTCGTAATATTCGCATCTATCTACACCCGTTTCAATTGCCGCTTCAGCCATGTGACCATGCCATGCGGCAACAACATAATTGCCACCGGCTTGAGTGCATATAACAATCCCTTCGGCATCAGATGCAACCGGCAAAATCCCTTCAGCCGCACCACCGTTTCATCAATCCGCATAATGCGTTTGATATGCCGTTCCTCCAGATCCCAGTTAAAGGTATAGAGGCATTCCTGGATGTTAACGCCTTGCAGCTTGTGCTGATAAATTCGCATCAACAAGTCATAATCCTCATATTTTCCACAGAAACCGCACATCTTATAAATTCCGACCTGATCAAACACTTCCCGGCGCAGCATCAGCGTTCCATGAATGTAGGGGGAATTATACAGGAAGCTCAGGCGGGTCGGGCAAAGCGGCATTTTTCGGGTATCATAAATTTCGCCGTTTCCCCGGTACAAATTGCAGTTCGACCCAACCAAACTCACACTTGGATGATTGTTCAAATAGTCGATCTGCTTGGCAAAACGAGTCGGTTCAGAATAATCATCGGCATCCTGCCGGGCAATGTACAGTCCATTTGCATGCTCAATGCAGCGATTTAACGAATATGCCAGAGACATA
This sequence comes from Ruminococcus sp. CAG:403, assembly GCA_000437255.1. GTDB lineage: Bacteria > Bacillota > Clostridia > Oscillospirales > Ruminococcaceae > Ruminococcus_C. The sequence continues at coordinate 4,172 of FR899065.1, read as the reverse complement.
TTGCGTCGATTCCGCAGCAGAACAATCCGCTCGTCCTTCGCAGCAAGCTTTTCCAGCCACTGATAGGTTTCATTTTGAGAGCCATCGTCACAAATCAAGAATTCAAAATCCCGGAAGGTTTGATCCAGGATGGACTGAACCGCACGTGTCAGCATGCGTTCAGACGGACAATTGTAAACGCCCATAATGACGGAAATGCATGGTTGTTTCATTTCAATTCCCCTTTCGCTGCAAAGCAGCTGTTCGCAGAAAATCCCATATCCAAAATTGCATCCGATACCAATGTTTCCCTTTCAACGGAGAAAGCGCAACCGAACCATAAGTCCAAAACAATCCGCTGTCCAAGTCCGCAGCTGATTTTGCTCCGCCATGCAGATAGGCATATATGCGGCGATGCAGCAGATAACTTTTCAATCGCTGTTTGGTACAGACTTCACTGACCGTTCGGAAGTAGCCCTCCGTCACATCATCGCAAAATTGAAACGCCTGCATAGCAGCCGCTTCTTCCGGAAGCGGATGATACATCATGCGCACCAATAATCCCTGTACCAAATCAGTATGATCGCCCTGCCACGGAACCGCCTGCCGACACAATTGATCGGTTACCTGCATCACACAGGCAAGCTGCTGTCGAACCGCTTCCTGATGGGTTGGCAGCGTTCGTTCTTCCTGAAAAATCGGTTCGATTTTCGTTCCCGTATCTTGATACCCAATGGTCATGCCATGCGGTGCAGCACACATACATTCCAACACATTGTGATTGAATTTTAACCGCCGTCCCATATGGGTACGCGGCGTAAAGTAATAGGCATGCATATCCGGATCCGGCCCCGTCTGCGGATATTCCAACATGCCAAAATAAAAACCATGCAGCTTTCCGGTTCCGCCCATTGCATGTAATAGCTGCTGGCAAACCGTCTGTGTCGTTCCTGTCCAACCGGTATCTACAATGGCACAGGTGACATCCGCATTCAGAAGCCCTTCCTGCTGGAAGTAAGCTTTCGTCATCTGATAAGCTTCCCGGGAACGTGCCATCAACAGATCGTGAAAAACCGCAGATGCCCGCAACTGGGTACAGAACTGCCGAAAGGCAGCCGTGTCAAACGGCTGCTGTTCCGTTTCCGGCGGAAACGCAATATCTGCATAAATCTGCTCTCGTTCTGCCTGCGTAAAGGCACCTCGTTCCAGCACACTCCGTGCAGTCAGATGCGCTGCCCGCACAAAAAAGCGGTCATAAGCTGCCTGCTCATCCAGACAATATGCCGCCATACGCAGAGAAAAACGAGAACAGTAAAAATAACTGCATCGTACCGGGCGAGGAGCTGCCGCCAGCAGCTTCTGCGCAATACGATGCATCACATATCCATCTCTGGAGAGAAAATAAATCTGCTTGATCTTTCGTGCAACCGCCTGATCCAGCACCCACTGCACATAGGCGATCAGAACCGGCGCTGTCACACACAGTGTCAATTGCTGCAAATCCGTCCAGGTAGACTCCTGCTGCAAAACTGCCTGCACAGCTTGTTCCATGACAGGGCTTTGGTGCAGGACAGACTGATATTTCCTGGAAATAACAGATGCGTTTGCAGTCAATGTTCTCATCCTTTCACGGCATAGGTATCCCGCTTCGCTCCGGAAGGATCCGCCATCGGAGATCCCGGAATATCCAAATACGTTCGATAAATTTGTTCCATCACAAATACAGAATTGCGCACATCAAATTTTTCAACGGAATGGTAAGCAGCATCTCCCAGCTGCTTCCGCAGCGGTTCATCTTCATGTAAACGCTGAATCGCAGAGGCAAACCCATCCACATCATCCGGCGCAAACAGCAGGCTGTTCTTCTGATCCACCGCATATTCTGTCACACCTCGAATATTAGACGCAACCAGCGGCAACCCAGCCGACATCGCTTCCAGTGCTGCAATACCCAATCCTTCCCGATGAGAAGGAAACAAAAAAAGATCTGCTGCGTACAGCAGTTCAAAGACATCATACCGATACCCGGCAAAGATCACATGCTGTTCAATTTGCAAGTCCTTAGTAAGCTGCTGGCAAGCGGTTTTCATATCACCGCTTCCGCAAATCAGATAGTACATATCTTCGGTGCAGACTTTTGCAAATGCCCGAAGCGCTGTATCCAGGTTCTTATTGCGGTTAATTTCAACCGTTGTCATCACCACAAACGCATCTGTTGGAATGCCAATCTTCTTCCGAAGCGCTGCTACATCTACCTTTGTCTTCTGAATTTTTACGGTATCAACACCTGTTCCATGCAGCAAATAGCTGTCACAGCGACAATGCTTGCAGAACGAACGCGCTGCCGCATAGTCCTCCTGGTTGATGGTCACAATGGCATCCGTCATAGGAGCCAACAATTTCTCAATGATGTAGTAAAGCTTTGCCGAACGAGGCGCACCCTGAAAAAAGTGGAATCCATGGGCCGTATAAATAATTTTTGTTCCTCTTTTGCGTACCTTTCGACCTGCCACACGGGTAATGGCCGCAGCAACCGGCGTATTACAGTGAATCAGATCATACTGTTCGGTTTCAATGATTTTTTTCAAGGTACGATATGCCTGAAAATTTTGCAGCTTAAATGGGGAGCGGCAAAATGGAACCTCATAATACTTATCACAATACGGGATTTCACAGACTTCTCCAGGTTCAAAGTCATTGCCTGCACATACATGCACCTCAAATCCATGATCCTGAAACCATTTTAAGTAAGGAATGTGAAATTGATTAATATGTTTTTTCACAACAGAAGCAACAAACAAGACCTTCATTCCAGCCACTACTCATACATCCTTAATTCCGACGCCATCTCAAAAAGCACATGGCCTTATCGTTTCTTTTACTGAACATTTATCCACCTTTTTCATTCACCATCCTGCACGTCGTTTCGATACCGTACAGACCTTTTTCATTGGAACAAGCATTCTGCTGTACACATAAAAAAGAATGATGATGCTGTACCTCATCACCATGATTCAGATTTCTTTCAGCAAGCACGTTCGACGGTTCCCTTTTGCACACTTGGAAAGCTCCTTTGCCCATACACATCTCATTGATGAAACCGTCAAGATTTAACTAATAATATTATAGCATATCCCCTATTTCTTGTCAACACGCTTTTTGGGTTTATTTCCATGAAAAATATGGGCATTTTCTCATTTTTGCCACTTTGAAACGCTTGATTTTCCGGATTTTGGATGCATCCTGCTGGTTAAAAAGCCTGCTGCCAGTCCGGTAAACAATCCAGTGATACATCCGGAAAGCAAGAGAAACGGAAAATACGCCAACACCTGTATCGAACCCATTACCCATACGGCGGCAAGGATTTGCCCAATGTTATGAAACACGGCGCCGATCACACTGGTGAACCAAAGCTGCTTGCGATGCAGCAGCCGGCTGCATCCCCACATGGCAAAAAAGCAGCAAAGACCGCCTGCCATGGAATAGAGGAAACCAACCATCTGCCCGCCGAACATACTGCCCAGCAAAATCCGCACCACCAAAACAGCAAAGGCATCCCGTGCACGATACTGTGTCAAAACCAGCAGTGTTACAACATTGGCGAGTCCCAGCTTCACCCCTGGAATGGCGACTGGAATTGGGATTTGTGCTTCCAAAACAAACAGCGCCAGCGCAATGGCAGCATATAAGCTCAGCATCACCATTTTTCGAATGGCGTTATGCGTCATAGCGCTTCCCCTCCTCATCTCCGGTAATCTGAATGCGCACATGATTGGGCAGACAGACAATCGGCAGGATTCCATCCGAGATGCTCCCCTGCTTGACACACAGATGATCCGGACAGCTGGCAGACTCCATACAAATGGAACCAGGAGAAACCCGAATGACGTTTTCTGCACCGTCTTCTCCGGAAATGGTAATGGTATACGATTCTGTAACGGCATTCAAATCAATCCGCCGAACCACGGTATCATCCTGGTAGATGACTGCTATTTTCTGTGCATGGGAAAGATGCTGCACCACATAGCTGCCGATTCCTCCAGCCAGCAGCAACAGACAAACAATCCCAATCAAAATCCCTGTTGTTCGTTTTTTCATTTGATACACTCCATCTGCCCGCATACGGGTTCAATTGCCTGTCATTATAGCATATTCTTCAGTGAATTGCAAGCTTCTCACAAAAACAAGCTGCC
>FR899064.1:5021-16442 GCA_000437255.1 Ruminococcus sp. CAG:403 | reverse complement strand
CGGCTTTCCAACTTGGAAGCCGGCGGCTTACGTAGTTCTACTGCAAATTATATGCTATCCTGTTTTCTTAGTTCTGTGTGGATTCTGGGCCAAGCTTATAGCCATCTACACACAGCAGGAAGAAAATCAACTGCTTGCAGTCTTGCTGATCGACGCTGCCATCATAGTAGCAGTCACCGTTTACCATCTGCTGCTTGTTGAAATCTACAACCTTCCGCAGGTACTTGTTAAAGGTAACGGTATCTGCCAGGGAAACCTGACCATCCAGGTTTACATCTCCGTACAGCGGATCATAAACCGGCTCTGTCGTGGTAGTCGTGGTGGTTGTGGTGGTGGTAGTCGTTGTCGTAGTGGTCGTGGCTGCTGCCTTTACGATTACATGAACGGTTGCAGTCTGACCGCCTGGTGTGGTAACCTTGATGTCTGTTTCACCAACAGCTACACCGTTTACGGTACCATCGGACAATACTGTCGCAATCTTCATGTTGTCGGTACGGAAGGTAGAATTCGGCACGTTGCAGTCAATCTTCTTGGATTCGCCAACGGTCAGTTCAATAACATCCGGAACAACCAGCTTATCTTCAAACATATCGCTCTTTGCTTCGTTCTTGGTGTCGTCAGTGGTGTAGTAAATGGTTGCGTCCTTCAAAGTAACGGAGCTTGCTTCTGTTTCACCAGCGCCGCCATACCAGAAGCCCAGCTTAAAGTTATCCTTCGGTTGTTCGGTACTGATATAGTTCATGTGCTTATCCGCATTGTGCTGCAAGCTTTCTGCTACATCACCCGGAATAATCCACATCAGATCATAGGTATGAGAAGCTGCATCTTCGGAAACAATCAAGGTATCTGCCTTTGCCTGATACCAGTAATCAGAAGTTTTTGCCGGGCAGGTATTCCGAACGGAAGTACCCAGACCTACTACCAACTTTGAAATATCTGTTGTAGAGGAAATCTTAAAGAGAATTGCATAAACATCCAGCGTATGGTCATATTGGATACCATAGTCGCTAAACAGTACTTCTGCATTATCACCGGTCTTAATGGTGGTGTTCAGTGTCTTGGTCTTATTTGCCTGATACGGGAATGTGGTAGACTGTGTATAGGTTACAACAGCATCTACCAGGGTAACAGAATCACACTTGGTATACTGTTCTGCATCCTCTTCTCCATACCAATACTGGAAAGAAATCTTGGAAGAAGAATCTGATGTGGTATATTCCTTAACTGCAGCCGGAACATCCCAGGTCACCTGGAAGTAAGAACCAAGCTGATCCTTATCTCGAATGTCAACCCCTTCAGACGGTGTGATTTCAAACGGAACATCCTTATACTTCTCCAGTTCCTCGGTACCCATATCGTTGTACCAGTAACCGCCCTGTTTCTTTACACCAGCTGCTACCTTCGCAGCTTCCAAGTCAGCCGGAGAACCGTTTATAACACTCAAGCCGCCGCCATACATAAAACGCTTCAGCGGAACTTTGCTCTTAATGGTAGCAGAAACGGAATCGATGGTTACTGTATAAGCATCACTTTCTCCCGCACGGATGCCGAAATCACTGTACTTCATTTCGTGGCTGTTCAGCGGATCTCCATTTTCACGGATGGTGGATTCTGCAAGCGGAAGCTTGGTGTCCGGATCAATATAGCTGTCCAGATCATAACCGGAAGTTAATTCCAAATTGATATCAGAAACCTGCTTGGAAAGGGTTGAACGAATGGTTGCGGTTCCATCTCCATTGTCAATGAATTCATAGGTACCGCTTTTATTGTTCTTGGTAGCATAACCAGCGCCGCCGGTATTGGCGTTCGGATTGCTGCTCGGCTCTCCATGACTGGTATCTGTCGTACCATTTACTACAATAGATTCCAGTTTAATTGGAATTTCCTTGCCGCCATCTGCTTCGGTGTAGCAGTTCTGAATCTCAAATTTCTTTTCCCCATAAGTATCATCATAACCAATATCCAAGTTGGATACATCTACAACAACAGAAAACTTGGAAGCATATGGTGTACAACTAAACGCACCATTTTCTCCAGTTCCTTCCGGCTGAACCGTACCATCCATCGTGGAACCAGCCCACCAAGGCTCATCTTTCAATGCAATACCAAAATAATACTGGAACTGAGAAACTTCTTCTGATGCACTGAAATTAAACTGCAGGGAAGTGAGTCCAGATGTTGCGAGATCCTTTACATCTCCTCTATAGGATACTTCATCCTTATTCGTTACTTCTTCCCCAACTTTTATTGGGATTGCAAATTCCTTATTAACCGTTACTGTTTTTCCGGCTGCCCAAACGGTGGAGAGCGTACCAGAAACAGATGCTGATACAGCTGTCATGGTCATTGCTGCCCCAACCAGCAAGGCACCCAATCGTTTTTTGAATGTCGTACCCATAAATCAATCTTCCTTTCTAAATACGAATCATCTCATTTGTTTATAAAAAGGCAATCTCTTTCCCTTTTATTTGTTTTCATTATATCACATGTTTCAAACGAATTTGTGAATAATATATTAATTTACAAACGAATTGCAGATTTTAGGCACCAAATTTTTTTCTTCATTTTTGTGCATGTTCCATAAAAACATTTCAAATCGTTGGCTATAACCAGATGAAACATAAAAGAAAATGTCCATTATGGGGTAGTAGTTGTACTTGCAGCTGCTGTGGTGCTGGCGGAATTGGAACCGGTATACGTTCCGGTAATGGCAACCTTGTAATCTCCAACCGCCCACACCGTTGGATGGTTCTGGAAGGAAATGGTCGGAACGTAGTTAAAGGATACCGTATTGCCCTTCACAGCATCTGCCTGTACCGAATAGCTGAGCAAATCCACGTTGACCGTAATATCCGTTGCATCCAGATTTTTCACTTCATCCGCAGGCCCGATTACGCTGACCGTCAGCTGCTGTGTCAACACCCGCAAATCGTAGGAACTTGGCGCATTGATCAGCCCGATTTCTGAAATGACAAAATCCTTCTTCACCAGACCCGTAGAGTCCAAAGACAGTGTTACTGTATTGACGCCGGATTCGTTGGTAAAGCCTTCCGGCATTTCCAGTTTAAAGTCCTTCGAAAAATCCAAGCCAATTTCACTCAATGAAACGGAACCAATGTTAAATTCCTTCATATCACCCAGGGAATCATTCGGCGCAGCCAGCGTAATCTGATCCAGAGAGAGTTTCAAATCCAGACTGCCTTGGTCAAAGGAGGACGGCGCATTGGTAATTTGATAGGTAACATCCAACGTTTTTTGATACAATACTGGAATCTCCATCGAATACCGGATATCATCATACGTAAAGTCAGAGTCATCCAAAAGTGCACCTTTTTCATTATAGAATAACAGCTGGTCGCTGAGCAAGTTTGTGGAAGCACTCAACTGTAATTTCTGATCGGTCTGTGCGACGCACTTCGCCACTTGATCCAACTGCTGAACCGGGCCGGTTACCTCTACCGTACTAGGTGTCGTTACCATGTCTGCCTCATCTACGATACAGCCATCGGCAAATGTCACATTGGGAATCTGTGGCACGACATCAAATGTATATGTTGCAATCTTGTCAAACTTGACATTCACCGTACTGGGCTTAATGGATTTCACATTGAAAGAAATGCCGTTGTTACTAGTTACGGCAATCGACAAAGTCTTGGTTCCTGCTGTTGTAATATTTTCCAAAACAGCAGATGCCGTTAAGTCCTCCGGTTTAATCGTTCCGATCTGAGAACGATCTCCTTCAATTTGCACAGTTACCTCCTGCACGCTGCTGTCAATGACACTCAATCCATTTTCTTCTACCGAACTGCCTGCAATATCTACATTCAGCTTCACATGAGAAATGGTGCGTGGCGTCGTTGGATAAATTGCAATGGAAATCACAAACCAGATTACCACTGCCGTAAGAACCGAAAAAACAGCAGTAGTCATGCGATTATTAAAAATTTTATGGAGCAATCCATTCAACGGATTGTGAAATGTTCCTTTCATGTATCATTCATCCTTCTTTCCAAAGTGGATAAACGGAATCTTCTTGGCAGCCTTTTCAATGACACTTGTATTTTCATCGGTAATCATACGGGCATCCAAGAGATGTTTGAGGCTTTCCCGGGTGTAGCCGCTTTTCAGCACACCGTTTTCTGCAACCGAAATGGAACCGGTTTCTTCCGAAACCACCACGACAATGGCATCAGAGTTCTCACTCATTCCAATGGCAGCACGATGCCGGGAGCCCAACTTTTTGTTAACCAGTTCTTCCTTCTGCGGTTTAGGCAGAAAACAAGCGGCCGCCAGAATTTTTCCATCCCGCATAATGACAGCACCATCATGCAGCGGTGTTTTGTTGTAGAAAATATTCCCAAACAGTTCCTTGCTGGGATCGGCGTTTAAAATTGTCCCGTTGTCAATCTGTTCGCCCAGACGAGTCTGCCGCTCCAATACAATCAAAGCACCCGTCATGGTTGCAGACAATTCCACACAAGCATCGCAAACCACTTCAATCGCAGGTCCCCAGACCGCCTGATCACCGGTAGAATTGTTCAAGCCAAGACGCAGTCCAATTTTAGTATGTCCTGCCTTTTCCAATGCACGGCGCAGTTCCGGCTGAAACATAATCAGCAGGGCCAAAAGTCCGACGTTAAACGTCTGTGTCAGCAGGTATGTAATCGCCTTCATATTCAGCCATTTTGCCAGAATAAAAGCAATCAATAAAAGAAAAATGCCCTTCATCAACTGTCCTGCCCGTGTTTCCCGAATCAGCTTAATCACAAAATACACGATATAGGACAACACCAAAATATCCAGCAAGTCCACTGGCTGTGCGGTTTTCATCACACTATAAATCATATCCCATAAATCCCGAATGGATGACATTTTTCTCACTTCCTTTTGCTCAAATTTCTAAAAAGTTGTCCAATTTTGAACCTATGTACCGGCGAGGGAGCTGCCCTCGCCTATTTTATTGTAACACAAAAAAAGTATGGTTGCAATACATTCTGATTATTTTTTCAACATTCGGACGCTCTTTTTTACAGCGTCTGCCAATCGAATCACATCCGATTCCCGGCTGAAGGCAGACGGTGCAAAGCGAACGGTTCCATCCGGCGTTCCCAGCGTTTGATGCGCCAGCGGTGAGCAGTGCAGCCCTGCCCGCAGGCAAAAGCCCTGCTCTCCAAGTGCTGCTGCCAATTCCTCCGGCGGAATGTCCACGCCATTAAACGAAACAATCGGCACATACGAAACACCCGGCTCCCGATAGAGCCGAATGGCCGGGTCTGATTCCAGCAAGCTGCAAAATACAGTACACAACCGACTTTCCTTTTGCAGCAGCCGTTCCATCGGTTGGCGCTGCACAAACTCAATGCCTGCCTTGAGGGAAGCAGCACCAATAATATTCAGTGTTCCGCTTTCCAAGCGATCCGGCAGAAAATCCGGCTGATCCGGACTGGCAGAGGCACTGCCGGTCCCCCCCTGCATCAATGGATACAGCGGAAAAGCGCCATCTGTCAGCAAAACACCCGTCCCGGTAATGCCATACAATCCTTTATGCCCAGCGGTACAAAGGATATTGATGCCATCCGACATAGAAACCGGCAGGATACCGCATGCCTGCGCACCATCTGCAATCATGCAGATGTTTCGGCTCTGACATAGTTCCCCCAGTTCCTTCCAGGGCATAATCTGCCCGGTTACATTCCCGGCAATTGTACAGGCAATCGCCTTGGTATGCGGACGAATCAATTGCTGAAACGCCTGCAAGGTCTCGGCAGGATCCGCAGATACCTGCGCAATGCTAAACGTAATGATCCCTGCCTTCGCCAATGCTGCCACCGGGCGAAAGACCGAGTTATGCTCAATGCTGCTGATGATCACGTGATCTCCGGGCGAAACAACACCCCGAATCGCCTGATTCAGCGCATGGGTACAGTTCATAGTAAAAATGGTATTCTCCACTTTTCCGCCAAAAAATGCGGCAACGGTTTCCCGCGCAGAAAAAACCATCTCAGAAGTCCGGGCAGTAATGGGATGCCCACCACGTCCGGCATTTCCGCCGTAATACGCAACTGCACGATCTACTGCCTGCCGTACTTCCGGCGGTTTGGGATACGTGGTTGCTGCATTGTCAAAATTGACAATTCTCAAGGCGCCTCACGCTCGCTCTGTACATCCTGATAGGGTATTCCCCCGTACAACAAGATATCTGAAACACTGCTGCAATCGCCGTTTACTACCAGGACATAACCGCATCCACCGGGAGCATTTTTCTCCTTTCGGCGAATCTCACTCCGGTAGCCGTAGCCGCCAAGTAATTTCTGCGCTTTCATGGCCTGTGTATAAGACTGCATTGCCGCCTTGCATGTTAACATCATATCACCCCTTACATTTTTCAGGATACTTTCATTTTATGCCACCTGTTCTGCATTGGTGCCAAACAAAAAGGGGAAGCAGAACATTCTGCTTCCCCTTTTTCAGCAAGAAATTGCTTATTCCCGAATCTGTCCGTTGCCACGAATCAGATACTTAATCGTTGTCAGTGCCTGCAAGCCCATTGGCCCTCTTGCATGCAATTTTTGGGTCGAAATTCCGATTTCAGCGCCATAGCCGAATTCTCCGCCGTCTGTAAAACGAGTGGAAGCATTGACATAAACGGCTGCTGCATCCACTTCCCGCTGGAATTGTTCTGCTGCATCCAAACTTCTGGTCACAATGCACTCGGAATGCTTGGTGCCATATTTTGCAATGTGCGCAATGGCTTCTTCCAAAGAATCCACAACCTTCACTGCAATTTTATAGTCCAAAAATTCGGTGGCATACTCCGTTTCCGTTGCCGGTAAAATGGATTCTCCCAGAATCTCCCGTGTACGGTCACAGCCATAGATGGTAACGTCATGTGCTGCCAGTGCCTGCTGAATCCGAGGCAAGACGGCCCGTGCAACTTCCTGATGCACCAGTAAACTTTCAATGGCATTGCAAACAGACGGACGCTGTGCCTTGGCATTCTCCACAATGGCAGCTGCCATCTCATAATCTGCCGCACCATTCAGGCAGCGGTCAATGTAAACATGACAATTGCCCACGCCAGTTTCAATCACCGGAACGGTTGCTTGTTGTACCACGGCACGAATTAAACCGGCGCCGCCTCTTGGAATCAGCACATCCAGGTATCCGCTCAGCCGCATCATATCCGCAGCCGTCTCTCGGGAGGTATCCTCCACCAGCTGAATGACATCCGCCGGCAAACCTGCTTCTGCAATTGCCGTGCGCATCACATGCGTCAGGCAGGTGTTCGAATGAATGGCTTCCTTTCCGCCCCGCAGAATCACTGCATTGCCTGCCTTGAGGCAAAGTGTGGCAGCATCTACGGTTACATTCGGACGGGATTCAAAGATAATTCCAATTACGCCAAGCGGAACACGCGTTTTCAGGATTTGAAGCCCATTCGGACGAATCGTACCGGATTCCACTGCACCAATCGGTTCTTCCGCCTCTACCAGCTGCAAAACAGCAGCAGCCATGCCCTGAATCCGTGCTTCTGTCAGGCGCAGCCGATCCTGTAAAGAGGCGGTCATGTGATTTTCCTGCGCAGCCGCCAAATCTGCTGCATTGGCTTCCAAGATTGCTGGTGTCTGCACAATCAAAGCGTCTGCAATGGCACGCAGTGCCTGATTTTTCTGCATGGGAGAAGCCGTTGCAATTTTTGTTTCAATGACTTTCGCTTTTTCTCCAAGTTGCTGTGCGTAATTCATGTTCTGCCTCCTATTCCTGTGCAGCTGTTTGCTGCTTGGCTAAAAATTGTGTGCCAATTGGCTGATTGTCAAACAGATCATAAAGCTGATCTGGATTTCTGCCGTTCATAATAATCATATCAATACCATTTTCATTGGCGATTTCTGCCGCATGAATTTTGGTAATCATTCCACCGCTGCCCAGCTTGCTGCCGGCACCGCCTGCCAGATTCCGAATTTCATCCGTAACAGTATCCACAACCGGAATCAGATGGGCATCCTGATTCTGACGTGGATCTGTATCATACAGTCCATCAATATCCGACAGAATCACCAGCAAATCTGCATGCGCAATGGTTGCAATTGTCGCTGCCAAGCTGTCATTTTCTCCGATTTCCAGTTCCAACTCATCAATGGCAACTGTATCATTTTCATTGACAATCGGAATCACCCCGTGTTCAATAATGGTACGCAGTGCATTCTGCACATTTTGCTTTCGGTCTTCCAGCAGAATATACTTGGTGACCAATACCTGCGCAACGGTTAAATTATACTGTGAAAACAACTTGTCATATAGGTACATCAATTCGCACTGTCCAACTGCTGCGCACGCCTGCTTGAGCGGAATTTCCTTTGGTTTCTGCGTCATGCCAAGCTTTGCCATGCCGAGTCCAACCGAACCGCTGGATACAATAATCAGTTCTCTTCCTTCATTTTGCAGATCAGCCAGTGCCTTCACCAGCTGCTCCACCCGGCGGATATTCAAACGACCCGTTTTATGGGTCAATGTAGAGGTCCCCAACTTGATGACCACACGTTTTTTTGCTTTTACATCAATCATTTTCTTGCCTCGCTCCCGTTGCTCCCAATCTCCTGTGCACCGATAATCTGCTCCGGAAATAAGTTTTCCAACCGCTGATAGACAAAATCCAGAAATTTTCCCGATTCCGTCATCTGTGCAAGCCGCTGCGGGGAAACAATTTGAAATGCAATGGTTTCCCCACGTTGCAGCCGAATATCCTGCGCCGTAAAGTCAGCCTGGTAACAGTACCAATCATGCAGGCAGCCCGATGCCTGCTGGACAATGGTTCCACGATAATCCAGCTCGGATTCTGCTGCATGCAGACCCGTTTCTTCCTCCAATTCCCGTACGGCACCATGCAGGGAGGTTTCTCCCGCCAATACCGAGCCGCCGGTTACTTCCCATTTTCCGCCAAACGGCTTTTTGGGATGCCGCTTGGTAATTAAAATATTTCCCTGCCGATCAACAGACAGCACATTTACAACAACATGAAATTCTCCCGGCTGCATTGGCATACCTCGCACATGCTTTCGATGCAACGGACAGCGGTTTTGATCGTACAAATCCCATTGTTCCATCATGTTTGTCCGCATTCCTTTCCCGATTTTTTCGGCATGCACACCACGTTCTGCGGCGTTCCCTGCAAATAGCAGCGCAGATTTTCCACGGTAATTTGCAGCAACCGCTGTCTGGTTTCCTGCGGTGCCCATGCCACATGCGGTGTAAATATGCAGTTCTTCACACCACGCAGCGAGCAATCTGCTGCCATTGGCTCCTGCTGCAACACATCCAGACAGGCACCGGCGATCGTTCCCTGCTCCAAAGCCTGTGCCAAATCTGCCTCCCGTATTATGCCACCACGCGCCGTATTGATCAGCAGCGCTGTTGGTTTCATGCTTGCAAGTGTCTGCCGGTTGATGAGTCCTGCACTTTCCGGATTCAGCGGACAGTGCAGCGTTACAATATCCGACTGCCGAAGCAGCTGTTCCAATGAAACTGTACGGGTTCCATCTGTCACCTTTTCCGGAGAACGGGTATAGGTAAGCACATCCATATCAAAAGCCCGTGCAATCTGTGCAACCTTTCTGCCAATACTGCCGTATCCGACAATCCCAATACATTTTCCAACCAGTTCCTGCATGGGATAGGGAAAATAAGAAAAGACCGGCGCACGCATCCAATCACCAGCCTGCACCGATGCATGATACTGTGCCACACGATTGTACCATTCTAAAATAAAAGCAAACACGTGCTGTGCAACCGCATCGGTTGCGTATACACCGGCATTGCAGACAGTAATGCCATGCCGGGCTGCTGCCTCCAGATCAATGTTGTTATAACCGGTGGCAAAAACACCAATATACTGCAAATCCGGACAATGTTCCAGTGTTTCCGCCGTGACCAGCGTTTTGTTACAAAGCAAAACCTGTGCACCGGCAAGCCGCTGTGCCAGCTGTTCTGGCGCTGTCACATCATAATTCTGCACCGTTCCGAATTCTGAAAATGGTGACACGGTTTTGCCGTCCGATTCCATTGTCTGCCAATCTGAACATACCAGCTTCATCGGTTGCTCCTTTAGGATTGTTCCTGTTTCGGTGCTTCTGCGGCTTTCGATCGTGCTTCCTGTTCCTGTTTTTGTTCCTGCTTGCGCTGCTTTTTGTTCTTGATGTTTCCGATGATTGCCAATACAAAGGCGACAACCAGCAGCACCAGTACCAGCAAGCCAACTGCATGGAACAGCGTATCATTGGAACGATCCAAGTAAATCAGCAGTGAAGACGGAATGGCAATGGCAAGCAGCAATTCATAGACCTTCCGGGTATGCGCAAACTGAAACAGAAAGAAAATAGCTGCAATGATGCAGAATACAAGGTGGTAACTAAAAGTAAGCGGAAAAGTTGTGGCATCCATATTTGATTTCCTCCGTGAAATGGTTCCTTGCAAGGCATGCAGGGAACACGCTCTAATGTGTATCCTTCTCGTTGTTGCAGAAGCTTCACTTCTGTGCAGTGCTCTCTGCGCCTTTTTCGATAACGGGAAGGATAGAACCTGCCTGCACAAGCCTTTACACACATTCTTGTGCAGACAGGTTCTTCCCAGCCTGTTGAAACAGGCCGGCGATCATCCTGTTGATTCTTATTGTAAACGATTCCCATACAAATGTCAAGTCAGGCATTTGCTAGGTTCATTTTTACGGACGAAGACCCAGTCCACCTTCCAGTGTAATGGTTTCTCCTGTCATGTACTTGAAGTCCGGAGATGCCAGCTGTACGCATACTCTGCCGATTTCCAGTTCCGAATCACCAAAGTGTCCCATCGGCGGTGTCTTCACGTTCTTTTCAAATGCATCCGGATAAGCGTTCTGGAACTGTTCCAGCTGTGCTGTCCAGGCAAGCGGACAAATGATATTGACATTGATGCCATCCTTGCTCCATTCTGTTGCAGCAACTCTTGTCAAGCCACGAATGCCTTCCTTTGCAGCAGCATAGGCACACTGTCCAAAATTGCCGAACAAGCCGGCACCGGAAGCGAAGTTGATTACGCTGCCCTTGGTGGCTGCCAGATGCGGATAGCAAGCCTTCATGTAATAAAATGCAGCATACAAGCCGGAATACATTGCCAGATTAAACTGATCGGTGGTGTGTTCTGCCAGCGGCACACCGGAAGCAGAAGCCTGTGCATTGTTGATCAATACATCAATGCGGCCAAATTGCTCCATAGTCTTTGCAACCACTTTCCCGACAACTACTTCATTGTCGGCGCCAGCATTTACATCGGCCTGCATAATCAGCACCTGTACCCCATAAAGCCGTTCCAATTCTTCCTTCGCAGCTTCCAGCTTCTGCACATTTCGACCGGTAATCACAAGATTAGCGCCTTCCTTGGCATAGGCGG
>FR899064.1:3518-4974 GCA_000437255.1 Ruminococcus sp. CAG:403 | reverse complement strand
GAGCCGCATCTGCCATCACTTAAAACGGCTCTGCCGGCACCTGTGATAATTGCTGTTTTTCCCTTTAAAAAGCTCATAATCCAATTCCTTTCTGTTGCGGTCTGATCCTATGAAGCAGCCTTGTAAACAAGCTGCCAAATTTTACGTACCTTTATTATAGCACAGAAAAACAAGCTTTTCAAGAGTGAACCGGACAGAAAATCATCCAATTCTCTGCAAAAGAGCAGCCCCTCGGATTGACAAAATCCGGCACATATACTATAATAAGGATTGTCTTTTTACAGAAACTTTGAAATACGGTCAAGCAATCAACCTCACATTGGAAAGGAACAAGATCAAAATGGAACAGTGGGATATCTACGATGAAAACAAACAGCTAACCGGCCGCACGATGAACCGAAACGACTGGAACATGCAGCCTGGCGAGTTTCACCTGACCGTTCTGGGTGTTTTGCAGCGTCCGGACGGTAAATTTTTGATTACCCGCCGCAAGCTGGATAAGGAATGGGCTCCCGGCTGGTGGGAAGTACCAGGCGGCGGCGTGCGGGCTGGTGAAACCTCTGAGCAAGCAGTGCTTCGGGAACTCCAGGAGGAAACCGGCATTGATGCATCTCATGCAGCCGGCGGCTATGCCTTCACCTATCAGCGCATCAATCCAGAAGAAAAGAACAATTATTTTGTAGATATTTACAAGTTCATTCTGGATTTTTCCGAAGAAGATGTTCACGTGCAGGAACGGGAAGTTTCCGGCTTTGCACTGGCAACCTTAGAAGAAATTCAGGCATACGCAAAGGAAGGCATTTTCCTGCACTATGACAGCATCCGTCAAGTATTTGAGCAATAAGGAATCGCCTTTTCTATACCTGCACAGCAGAATACATCCCTGTCGAGACCAGCTCCACAGTCAGCAAGCCAAACAAACATAAAATAAAAGGGAGAACTTGGAAAATGAATGCTATTTTCATTCGAGCTTATCAGAAAAAAGATGTTCCGGCAATGACAACAATTTGGAATGAAGTAGTACAGGACGGCATTGCTTTTCCGCAGGAAGAATTTCTGACAGAGGAAACAGCTGCTGACTTTTTTGCACAGCAAACCGCCTGCGGCGTAGCAGAAGATCCTGCAACCGGTTCCATCCTGGGATTATACATTCTGCATCCCAATAACATTGGTCGATGCGGACACATCTGCAACACCAGCTATGCCGTATCGTCACAAAGCAGAGGGCAGCACATTGGAGAAAAACTGGTGCTGGATTCCATTCAGCAGGCAAAAGCACATGGATTCCGCATTTTGCAGCTCAATGCCGTTGTGGCAACCAATACCCACGCACGGCATCTTTATGAACGAATTGGATTTCAGCCGCTTGGCAGTATTCCAAACGGTTTTCGCTTAAAAAGCGGACAGTATGAAACAATCTGTCCCTACTATCTGCCGTTATCGGAATAACCAGAAA
>FR899064.1:0-3431 GCA_000437255.1 Ruminococcus sp. CAG:403 | reverse complement strand
CAATAGTTGCCGGCGGCTTTGTGGTAACATCGTATACAACACGATTGATATTCTTGACTTCATTGACAATACGAGCAGAGACTGTTTCCAGCACTTCATACGGAATGCGTGCAAAGTCTGCGGTCATAAAGTCGGTAGTCGTTACACCACGCAGTGCCAGTGTATAGTCATAAGTACGGGCATCTCCCATTACACCAACCGAACGCATATTCGTCAGAACTGCAAAGTACTGATGAATGGAGCGATCCAGTCCAGCCTTGGCAATTTCCTCCCGGAAAATGAAATCGGCATCCTGCAAAATGGCAAGCTTTTCATCGGTAATTTCTCCAATGATTCGGATGGCCAGTCCCGGGCCTGGGAACGGCTGCCCGGGCCTGGGAACGGCTGCCGCCAAACCAATTTTTCAGACAGACCAAGTGTAATACCAAGCTGCCGTACTTCATCCTTAAACAGCAACCGCAGCGGTTCAATGATCTCCTTGAAGTCCACATAATCCGGCAGACCGCCTACATTATGATGGGACTTGATCACAGCTGCATCCCCACATCCGCTTTCGATCACGTCCGGATAAATGGTGCCCTGTACAAAATAGTCCACTGCACCAATCTTCTTGGCTTCCCGTTCAAATACCCGAATGAATTCCTCGCCAATGATTTTCCGCTTCCGTTCCGGATCGGATACACCGGACAGTTTCTCCATAAACAGTGCCTTTGCATTAACCCGGATAAAACGAATGTCCCAATCTGCAAATGCAGCTTCCACTTCGTCGCCTTCCTTTTTCCGCAGGAAGCCGTGGTCTACAAAGATACAGGTCAGTTTATTGCCAACTGCTTTGGACAGCAAAGCAGCTGCAACGGAGCTATCTACACCGCCGGACAATGCCAGCAAGACTTTTCCATCGCCGACTTTTTCCCGAATCTGTTCAATGGCGGTCTTTGCATAATCCTCCATGGTCCAGTCTCCCACGCAGCCACAAATCCGAAACAGGAAGTTGCGCAGCATAGCAATTCCGTTTTCTGTATGGTTGACTTCCGGATGGAACTGTACCCCATACAGTTTCCGCTCTGCGCATGCCATGGCGGCAGTCGGACATTCGTCCGTATGCGAAATGGAAACAAAGCCTTCCGGCAATGCACTGATATAATCGGTGTGACTCATCCAGGAAATTCCCTGCTCTGGCAGATCTGCAAACAGCGGACTTTCGGTCTGATAGTTGGTCACAGTCTTACCATATTCCCGCACCGGTGCACCAGAAACGGTTCCACCCAGTGTATATGCCATAAGCTGACAGCCATAGCAAATACCCAGAATCGGAATGCCCATTTCAAAAATTTCCTTTGCAATATGAGGAGACTTTTCGTCATAGACGCTGTTAGGACCTCCGGTAAAGATCAAGCCAACCGGATTCCGGGCAGCCAGTTCCTCCAAAGGCGTTGTGTACCGCATGACTTCACAGTATACGCCGCACTCCCGGACACGCCGTGCAATCAGCTGGTTATACTGTCCGCCAAAATCCAATACGATTACAAGCTGGTTCTTCATAGATTTGATTCCTTTCACGTTTTACGGGCAGACAGATGCCTGCCACATGCTTTTCTTTATTATGCCATTTTTTCGCAAAAAAAGCAAGCATCATTTGTAAATTTCTACAGTTCCTGCAAAATTCCTTTAATCGGCATCATAAAATATCCGATATCGTTTCTCGTTGTGACTGTAAACACTCAATACCAATCCCATGGCAACATACATGCTGAGAATGGCGGTACCGCCGGCGCTGAGAAAGGGCAGCGGAATTCCAATAACCGGCATCACCTTCAGCACCATGCCGATGTTTAAAAAGCAGTGTGCAAACAGCATGCCAAAGATTCCCACACAGAGAAACGTCCCCAACTTATCATTGGAACGAATCCCATCAAACAGCACCTTCAGGCAAAGGAACGTCAGCACAACAACGACTGCCATAGCACCGACAAATCCAAAAGTTTCTCCTACATAGGAAAAAATAAAGTCATTGTGCATTTCCGGAACGGATACACCGTCTTTGAAAAACAGTCCTTTTCCGAACAGTTCTCCAGAGGAGAGCGCAGAAAGCCCCAAATCCTGCTGGTACTCCAACCCTTCCGGATCGGTTCCCGGATGCAGCAATACCAAAATACGGTTTTTATGCGTACTGCCAAGCACATAATTCCAGAGAAAATACAGGGCAACCGGAATAGCAATTACCCCTGCCAACACATATTTCCATGAGATTTTTGCCATCAGCAGCATTGACAGAAACATGACACCAAATACAATGGCTGTTCCGTAGTCCCCCTGCAAAGCAATCAATCCAATGGGAATCATACCATGCACCAAGAGCAGCAGCATATGCAGGGGATGATTCATATTTTTCTCATCCTTTGCCAGATGCAGGCTAAACGTCATGGCAAAGGCAAGTTTCAGTACTTCTGACGGCTGAAACCGAATAAAGCCGAAATTCAGCCATGCCTGGTCATCGGCACCGGCTCGCCGTTCCCCCAATGCCGTAAAGGTCAGCAGGGTCAGCAGCAAGGCAACAGGCGCATAGAGAAACCAAAGACGTACAATTTTATGATAATCCACCAGTGCCAAAATCAGCATGATTACAATGCCCAGAATCGAAGCAAATAGTTGCGTGCGGTAATAGCTGGCGCCCACGCTGCTGAGAATTCCAGTGCGGAAAATAGAATAGAGCAGCAGCACACTCAGCGAAGAGCATAACAGCAATGCAATCACAAGCCACTTGTCGAGCTTTTTGAAATAAATTGCAAGATATTGTCCGATTTGTTTCATGTTGTTCCTTTCCAAAATAGGTATCTTGTGAAACCAAACGGCATCAGCGCCGCTGGCTGCCGGATGCCCAGTATTTACGATCCAGACTGCGGTACTGCACCGCAGCCGCAATGTGCGATTTTCCAATGGTTTCACACTCCGCCAGGTCTGCAATGGTGCGAGCCACTTTTAAAATGCGGTCATACGCTCTGCCGCTCAGACCAAGCCGGTCGAATGCATCGTGCAGCAACTGCTTGGCAGCATCATCCATCGGGCAGAACGTATCTCGAAGATCTGCCGTAATTTGTGCGTTGCAGACAATGTGCGTTCCTTGAAAGCGCTGTGCCTGCAAATCCCGTGCCCGCTGTACCCGTTTGCGGATTTCTGCCGAAGATTCTGACCGCCCGGCAGCAGAGAGATCTTCAAATTCCACCGGTTCCACTTCAATATGTAAATCGAACCGATCCAAAAGCGGCCCGGACAATTTAGACAAATACGCCTGCACCTGTCTGGGACTGCACGTACAGGCTCGTCTTGGATGTCCAAAGTATCCACATGGACAGGGATTCATCGCTCCCACCAGCATAAAGCGGCACGGATAAGTAATGGTGCCGGAAACCCGTGTAATGGTCACTACACCG
>FR899063.1 GCA_000437255.1 Ruminococcus sp. CAG:403 | reverse complement strand
CAGTACCTGCTGCCAGATCTGTTTTAGAGTGTCGTGCACTTCTTGCTTGGAAATGCCTGCTGTTTCTGATGCTGGAGAAGCTTCTTCTTCCAGATCCTGCTTTTCCCAGATCCAGTTGTAGATTGGATCAAATTGATACGGAACGGTATGGATTCTTCGGAATGCTGTTGCTTGGTAATAATCTGCAAAATCAACTTTGCGTCCCGCCCGAAGCAAGACAGCTGCAAGTGATGCCGCATCCTGCTGATCCGGATACTGTGCCTGTACTTCCTTGCTATAAACGGAAACCAACGCTTCCTCTTCCGTTTCTCCGAAATCCTGACACGCAACAGTTTGCAGTGCCTGACGTAACGTTTCCCGATCCTCAAAAGTAACCGCTGCACGATACCGGAAATCATCTCGCCCAGTATTCAGCGTATAGATGAGATCATTCAGGTTCTCATTTTCCTGCTCCAATGCCGCTGCAAGCGCCTGCACATAAGCAGCAAATGCAGATTCCGTCTTAGCACTGAGTTTCAAAACATGATTGAGTGGATCCAGTGCTCCCGCAGTGGTTTCAGGATTGCGGTACTGCTCCATGACAACATGCACATTCAAGGCATTCAGTCCATAGCTATTGATACCGGCAACTCGCTTTTCTGCCGGATCAAAATGATGCAGTGTGCCAAGCGGCTTCAAATGTGCGTCTGCATAATCGATGCTTTTTTTCGGCGCTTGGAAATTTGCCATCGGATAGGCAGTATTGGTTGAAAAGCCAACCAGTACCTTGACCAGACCCGTAATACCGGCAGCCTGTGCAGTATGTCCAATGTTGGACTTTACACTGCTCAAGAGCACATCTGTTTCCTTCTTGCGGTCTTGCAGGGCAATACGCAGACCTTCCACTTCATTTTGATCTCCCAGTTCTGTTGCGGAACCATGCGCTTCAATTTCAGTAATGTCATCTGCCGTAATGCCTGCCATCTTCCAAGCACGCACAATGGCTCTGCTCTGCGAAGCACCATCCGGCGCATACGGAGAAACCCGGTGTGCATATCTCGTTCCGCTCAGTCCATATCCGGAAATCACGCCATAAATGGAATCATGATCCCGTACGGCATCCTCATACCGTTTCAGCAAAACGAAGCCAGCGCCTTCTCCCAGAATCAAACCGTCTGCTGCTTCGTCAAATGGAATATAATCAGACTTGGCACACTCAATCCCCAGAAGCAGTTCATGTGCCCGCTTTTCATCCTGCGGCAAGAAGAGCTGTACTCCACCGGCAAGCATCCAATCTGCCTGCCCGCTGTTTAACACATCAGCTGCCTGCGTCACGGCAAGCAGAGAAGAGGAACAAGTGGAATCCACACTGAAAATAGGCCCATTGAGATCAAAATAATAGGAAAGTTTTCCGCCGATCATCGACTCTCTGGTATTGAGATAAGCAACCGTATTGCCCTTGCTGGTCAGATTTCGGTAATCCGCAGCCGTGGATGAACTTGCGAGCACCATACCGCAGTCTCTGCCACGCAGTTCCTGCAAGGAATATCCCGCATCATACACAGCAAGTGCTGCATGCGTCAGCGCCAGCTTCATCTCCGGCGTCATTTCCATAGCTTCCTTTTGCGTGATGCCAAAAAACTTATGGTCAAAATATTCAATTCCCGTAATCAGCGGAACTTTTCCGATGATCTTCTGATAATCCGGAAGATGCAGCAGGGCGCCACGCTCTTTCCAGCCGTCATTGGAAAGGAACGTGCCTTTGGAAAGATGCGCTGCAAATTTCTCTGGCGTATGAAGATAGGGATACTGGAAACTCATTCCAATAACAGCAATTTTATTCTGCATGGGTCATTCCTCCGTTTCATTTTCCTGTAAAAAGTGCGTATGCATTGTGACGCCTGATTCCGCCAACAGCTGCACGGCATTTTGAATTTGCTGCTTATAATTTCTCCCGGCGCGTATGGTCGGAATGTAAACACAATGTTCTGTTCCAAGCGTTTTCTGTGCTGGACCCAACAGCACCGGAGAAATTCCCATATCCAGCAGGCGATAGGATGCATTCTTCGGCAGTTGCAGCAAGGCATCTCGGAACTGTACACTATTGCAAAGATGTTCCGACCAATACCGGGAATCCGATGGGGTAATCGTGCCATCTTTAGGATAAATGGTTTGAATCATCGTTTTTACAGGGGTATGGAACGAAACAGTCTGCGTAATGGCAGCAAACTTTTCCGCATCCTGCCTGAGTCCGGAATAATGTGCACCATGGAACTTGTTAATCACGCCAAAGCGAATCTTCTTGGTCTTGCAGATCTGCACCATCCTTGCAATGTCTTCCGTCTTTCCGCAAACCGTTACAATTTCCGGTGCATTGCAGGCAGAAAGTTCCAGTGTGATCCCACACGATGCTGCAAGCTCCAGAATATCTTCCGCACTGGTTTCCGAAATCGCTGTGGCATGCGGCGTTTCCTCGTGAATGTGCTTGCCTCGTTCGCTCAAAAGATATATGGCATCTGCTTCTGTCAGAATGCCGCAGAATACTGCTGCTGCATATTCCCCCAAACTGTGCCCAATGGAATAATCGGCACAACAGCCAGCCTTTTCCCAAAATTCTGAAATGGCAACTTCTGATGCAAATACCCGAATCTGATTGATGATTTCATCCTCTTTTTCTTCTTCCAGTAAAGGAATTTCACAGAATTGTCTGGCGCATGCTTCCAGTTCTTTTAGTCGCTTCTCAAAAAACGGATGTGCCTGCGAGAGAATGCGCAGCATGTTTTTCTGATGAATGCCATTCCCCGGAAAAAGAAATACATTTTTTTTGTTTTCTCCCATATCAGTTACTTGTTCCTTTCTGAAATTGTTTTACCAACGTCTGGTAAGAAACGGTTTTCACTTGCGGCATACCACTTTCCGATATCACAGCGCACCAGTTTCCAGCATGATAAAAACTCCTGCACAGCAAACCGCTGGTATCTGTTCCGTCCATCTCCTGCACGCTGGCATCTTTTCCACAAAAATTAATCCAAAAAGAGGAAAGCGCCTTCTGCAATCCGGTTCCACGATATTTCAAGTACGCTTCTTTCATCGTCCAAAACCGATAAAAGGAATCCGTTTGTGCAGCGGAATCCGGCTCAGCAAGCAATGCCGCTGTCTCCTGCTCGTGAAAAAAGGACTTTGCAATTGGCATCCAATTGCGATCTGTACGGATTTCCTCGGTATCTACACCGCAAGGTGTATCATCTGCCATTCCCAACACGAACGGCCCGGCGTGTGAAATGCTAAGAGAGAGTTTTCTGCCGTGCACTTTGGCGAAGGGAGCAGTTCCCTCTGCTGTTACAAGCTGCACTTGTTCATGCGGCACTTGCAGCCAATCTGCTGCGGCAGCACAAACCGCCAAACCAGCAGCCAAACAGCGCAGCTGATCCATTGGTTTTCGATATCGGTAAAGTTTTTGCATACGCTCCTTTGGAAGATACCGAAAATATGCTGCATCTACGCAATCGGTTTCCGACAGCGTTACCAGGTACAAAACCCCCATTTTTTCCGCATTCCTCTCCGTTATAAAGTTAGCCGAAACTAATTCATGGGCATACTGCTGACCGGCACCTTTTCCTGCGATTGCCCCTTCCCGAAAGTTAGTTGAGACTAAGCTATGCTCAAAAAAATAATTGCGATTCTTGCAATTCCCTATTTATTTTAACACACGTTTTCTTTTCTTTCAATAGATTTTTCAGAAAAAATTGAGGTTTATGGAAAATAACGGTATTATATAACAAATTGAAAAAGCTTATTGTCAACTTGTGCAAAATCCGAAGATTTCCTGTTTTTTCCAATCAATTGCTTGACAATCCATAGGGAACATGCTAAAATAGAGTCGCATAGAGTTAGCAAATACTAACTCTTTATTTTCGGAATCGTGTTAGCCTTTTCTAACCAAAAAGGCGCAATTTCAATCATTTGGGTAGGGGAAGAAGATGCATATTTTAGAAGTTCGGCAACTCAAAAAAAGATTCAAGGATGTACAGGCGGTCAACGGGCTTTCCATGGCTGTGGAGCAAGGAGAAATTCACGGAATTCTCGGTCCAAACGGTGCCGGAAAGAGCACATCCATCGGCTGTATGCTCGGATTGGTGCCCTATGATTCCGGTGAAGTGATTTTTGAAGAACGCTATCACCTCAAGGAATGGCGGCGATATATCGGCTATGTTCCACAAGAAATTGCCGTTTATGACGAACTGACCGCCGAACAGAATGTAAAGTTTTTCTGTTCCCTGTATGGCACCAAAAACATCCAGGAGAAAGTGGAAAAAGCGCTGGACTTTGTTGGATTGATTGATGTACGCAACAAGAAATCTGGCACATTTTCAGGCGGTATGAAGCGCAGACTAAACCTCGCCTGCGGCATTGTGCACGAACCCAAACTTATCATCATGGATGAGCCAACTGTCGGCATTGACCCACAGTCCAGAAACCGCATCCTGGAAAATGTAAAAAAGCTGAATGAAGCCGGTGCCAGCATCCTGTACACCTCCCACTACATGCCGGAAATTGAAGAGATCTGTAGCAAAATGACAGTCGTGGATCACGGTGTTGTCATTACATCCGGCACCAAACAGGAAATCAGCGCTTACATGGATCAAAATATCCTGCTCACTGTGACCTGCAAAGATATTACAGCTGTCACACAGCCTGTACTGGATGCCATCCGGAACTGTTCCGGCGTTTCCAAGGTAGAAGTAAGCGGAAATGCTATCAAAATTCACTTCAACGAAAAGGAACCGGTCATTGATGCGGTGATCCAAATTGCCGCCGAGCATCAGCTGCATATTTCCGATATTTCCACCACAGCACCTTCTCTGGAAGAGATGTTCCTGGAAATAACCGGAAAAACGCTCCGAGACAGTCAGGCGTGAGGTGATAGCTGTGTTTTTTGCATTATTAAAAAAAGATTTCCGACTGGTTCTTTCCAATCCGGTTCTGCTTTCCATCGTCACGCTGCTTCCATTGCTGATTATCTTAATCTTCGGACTCTCCATGCGCAGCTATATGGACGGAAACTTTGGGACTTTTGACGATTGTAAAGTTTTATACTATGAAGCGGAACCAACACTGGAAATTCTAGAAACATTTGATCAGGTTTCTGCGCAGATTGCAGAAAAAATCGGTGCTGTCTTTGAACAGACGGACGATTACACAGAAGCACAAAAGCAGGTAGAACGCAGTGAGGCAGTTGCCGTAATCAAACTGGAAGCCGATGGCTTTGATTACTTCCGCTCCACATTTAACGAACCGTACGGCGGAGATATCATTCGTTCCCTGTTTACGCAGCTTACCAACACTCCGACGGACAGCCCCAACTTTGTGCAGAGCATTCAGCTGGATGTCAAGAAAACCAATTCTGATGTGTATTACACATTCATTGGCATGGTATTTGCTATTATGTTCATGGGATCGTTTGTTTCAAATTCCTATGGAAAAGATTTCTCCTCACAGACGCTGGATCGTATGTATCTTTCCAGAGCTGGAAAACTTCCGATTCTGGGCAGCAAGCTTCTGTGTGGGTTCCTTTGCGGCATTCTTCAAATGGCGATTGCACTCCCCATTGCCACTGCCATCTTCGACATTGACTGGTCGAATAACGCCTTTCTCATTCTGCTTGTCTTTACCGCTATTCTGGTCTTCAGTCTTGCTGTTGGTTCGGTGGTTGGTGTCATCATCAAAAACGAAACCCTATCGTACCTCACCTTTTGTGAAATCGTACTCTTCAGCAGCTATTTGGGCGGCGCTGTCACACCAGTTTATCTGCTGAAAAAAATCCCTGTTGTAAAGCATCTCATCAAATTAAGTCCGGTTTACTGGGCAAATGAGAGCATTACCAAACTTTACAACGGAACAGTCGATCACACAACTCGCAATTGTCTGCTTGCATTGCTGCTGCTGTCCATTGTTTTGTTGTGCGTCAACTGGATGCTCACGTCAAAGTCTGCAAAATATAAACTGCAAACACTTTTTCCGAGACGCAACAAAGGAGTATAACGCCCTATGAAAACCATTCTTTCCAATTTCTTTCGGCTTTTTCTGCGCAACAAAGGCTTTCTCAGTGCCATTACGCTGCTCCCTGTTGTGCTGTTTTTGGTGATGTCTGTTCTGCTTGCCTACAACGAAGTACATTCTGTTGCAGTCATCAATAAAACAGACCACACCGCCATAGAAGATACCATCCGAGATATGGAGGGCATTCAATTGCAGGATGTAGCAGAGGACGATATTGCTTCCTCTCTGGTCAGTGGTGTCATTGATGCAGCAGTTGTTATCGAAACCGACCCTGCAACCAATCTGGACGTTCCCTGCATCTTCAGTGCAGGCAATACAGAAGTATCTGGTGCTCTGGAACTTGCCATTGCAAATGCAGCAGACGTTCCCTCTGCATCCATTACTTCAGTCAATTCTGCAACCAAACATGCTCATAACTTAAACAGCACCGCACCGTTTATGCTGTTTAAATTTTTGGAAAGCGGCAGTATTTTTGGTGCAATGATTCTGCTGGATCGGAAACGAAAACTGAAAGATCGTATCCTGCTCAGCGGTGTCAAACCGACTGCCTATTACGGTGCCATTACCATTGTCTACCTCATCCTTTCCGCAATTGGAACTACTTTGTATTTCCTAACTGCCTGGATTCTGGATTTTGACTTTGGCATGCGGCATCCGCTGGATTATTTGCTTTTGATCAGTCTGGTTAATGTGCTTTCTGTCAGCGTCTATTTCTGTGCAACTTCTTTCGTACAGACAGAAAGCGGATTGGAAGCAGCAGCAACCTATCCGCTGGAGATTCTCTCCTTCTTCTCCGGTTTGTTCTTCCCATTTGATTATATGCCGAAGGCATTCCGGGTAATCGGTCAGTTTTCTCCGCAGCGGTGGATTACACACGCAATCGAAACCGTTCAGAAAAGCGGCTCTCTGGCAGATGCCCTCCCGGACATTGCATTGGTGCTCGCTTTTTCCGTTCTGCTCTACATAATTGGCATGTACCGAAGCAGAAAAAAAGTATTTGGTGGAGCATACAAGTCCAAAAAACAGCAGTCAGCAGCAATGTCCTGACATACAGCAGGCAAATAAGTTGACTGCCCGAAATCGAACTTGTATCAATTATAAAAAATAAAACATTGAAAGGCAGAGAATCACATGGATCAGTTTACATTTTACAAAGACAAAAACGGAAATGAAGAGTTTGAACTTGGCTTTATGCAAAACTTCATGTTCTATAACGGCGAAATGAACTGCGAAATTGCCGGCGAAAAGAAGGGCTTTGCCAACCTCGGCTCTGCATTCCGGATTCGTATGAAGATTGATACCGACAGAATGGAAAAAAGCTTACAGCGTATCTTCGACGAAAATGAAATGCTTCGTATTGTTGCTGTACAAAAAGGCAAGTATTCCTACATGCAGAAAATTGTAACCAACTACAAATTCCATCTGGATGTATTTGATGCGGAAGGCAATACCCCGGAAGAAAAATACAACAATGCCATTGCAAAAGCAACGGAAATTATGCAGCAGTATATTGACTGCTACCACAACATCAGTGCTCATCCGTTCCTCATTCGCCTGGCAGAAGATGACTATTTCTTCGTAGTTGTAACGCATCACTGGGTCGGCGACGGCGCATCCCTGGGCATTATCATGGGACAGATCTTCAAGTACTACATGAATCCGAATGCAGAAACTGTTCCATCCGGTTCCTACCTGGATTATTTGGAAGAAGAACGTACCTTCAAGTTCAGCGAAAAAGGACAGAAGGAATTGGAATTCTGGAAGAATGAATTCGATGGCTATCAGAAAATTGATCTGAGCAAGGCAACCATCGGGGAACCAGGTTCCAGCGAGGACTTGTCCTTCAGCATTGACATCAGCAAAGCTTCTAAGATTGCAGCTGTAAAAAAGACCAGTGTTTTCCAAGTTATTCTGCTTGCTTACCACGTTGGCTTGGATGTTGTAATCGGAGAAAGCGATGTTGCAATCGGCGCAACCAGTGCTTGCCGTTCCAATAAATACTTGAATACCGTTGGATTCTTCGCACATTCTGCTTTCCACAGACTTCAGTTAACGGACAGCGACAACCTGTATGAACAGCTGGGTACTTCCGTACAGAAGCATTCCAAGGCAATGTCCAACATTCATACAACGTTCGACTTCTATGACAACATGCAGTTCTGCATCTCCTATCTGCCGGGTTCCTCTTCTAAGAAGGGCGGTCTGGACTTCGAGCAGATTCCGATTCCGTCCGTTCGGGAAGTAGCAGTTTTCTACCTCTGCGCATTTGAATATCCGGACAAAATGCTGCTGGACTTCATCGGAAGCGGCAGAATCTTTACCACAAAGTTCCGTTACATGCTGCGGGACGCCATTGTCAGCACACTGGAAGTAATGTACGACAATGAAAATGCAACCGTAGCAGACGTCAAGAAATACTATGCAGAAAAGTATGGAAAATAATTCCGCAGCAGAACATTATTTCTGTTTTACCAAAACCACTCCTGCGCCGGCTGCAAGGTTGTTCTGCTTCCATTGCGCCGGCGGCAGTCCTTATGCTTATGCACCCTGGACGAAATATATTTCCGACCAAATGGAGGTCTACCCCTTTCAAATGGCAGGGCGATGCGGCAGAATCCAAGAACCGTATTCCCGCTCTCTTGAAACGGCTGCACAGGAGGCGGCTGCGGTCATTCAATCGTATGCGGATCAGAAAATCCTCTTTACCGGACACAGCATGGGCGGTGTTGTAGCTTATCACACCGCCTACCTGCTGCAAACACAATATGGCATTTCGGTTGACCAGTTGTTTTTAACAGCTTCTGCTCCGGATATGAGCCATACACTCCGAACGCTGTATGCAGATTCCATTCATGCGGAAGATGCTGCGTTCTGTGATATGCTGCTGCAATTCGGCGCCATCGACCGAAAGGTTTTAAAAGTTTCCAATTTTCAGGAACAGTTCCTGCCTATGATTCGATCCGATTTTTTGCTGCTGGAACAGTATCAGGCAGACTGCAAGCAAAAAATTGATTCTGCCATTACCGTTTACTATGGCGATCAGGATCGTCTGGTGCAGGAAGCTTCCTGCCAAAAATGGACTGCCTTCACAACCGGAACGGTTCATATCAACCGCTGTAGCGGAAACCACTTTTTTATCAAACAGCACATGCAGGAAATTTGCGAAGCCATCAATACCTGCATTTGAAAAAGGAGAATACTATGGAACAGTTAGAAAAAATCATTTCCATCATCAAAAGAGTCGGCGAAGCCACCATTGACCCGAATCTCGTCATCACCGGAGACACCGATATTGTAGCAGATCTTCAGTTCGATTCCATCGATATGGTTTTAATTGTCGGTGAAATTGAAGAAGCATTTGGCATCTCCATTGAAAATGATATGATTCAGGAAATTCGAACTGTAAACGACCTCAACGAGAAGGTTCGTCAGCTTTCTGCCTAACCCGCAGGAATCCATCCGGATGCCGGAGATAGGAGTGTGAAATACAGATGGTCAAACGAACCGATCAATTATATGCAGTCGGCGAATTGCCGGAACTCTTTGTTTTGCCTAAAAAAATGCATGCCTGGACACTGCGCACGGAAACGCTTGGCGAACCCATTTCTGCCTTTCGGGAGGAAATTGTAGATGTTCCGCAAGCAGGAAAAGGAGAAGTCATTGTAGCCAATCTATGCGCTTCGGTCAACTATAACGGCGTATGGGCTGCACTGGGCAAACCCAAAAATGTGGTAGCCGCAAACGGAAACTATGGAGACAAAAAAGAAGACTTCCACATATGCGGCTCGGAAGCATCCGGCATCGTCTACGATGTTGGAGAAGGCGTGACCCACTTGAAGATTGGAGATCGTGTAACAGTCAGCGCGGCTCAATTTGATCCGAACTGTCCCATTGTCCAAGCAGGCGGCGATCCCGTCAATAGTCCCTCCTACCGCATCTGGGGCTATGAGGCAAACTGGGGCGGTTTTGCGCAGTTCAGCAAAGTCATGGCGATGCAATGTCATAAAATTCCGGACGGTATGAGCGACGTTGAAGCGTCTGCATTTGCCAGTGCCGGTGTTGTTGCCTATCGCATGCTGACACACTGGCAGGGCAATACTGTTAAAAAGGGTGATGTTGTCCTCATCTATGGCGGAAGCGGCGGAATCGGAAGCATTGCCATTACCATTACCAAAGCATTGGGCGGCATTCCGATTGCAGTGGTTTCCTCTGATGAACGTGGAGAACTTTGCAAACAGCTCGGCGCAAAGGGCTATATCAACCGAACCAAATTCAAGCATTGGGGCACACCAGTCGATTATCTGGATCCGGATAAGCAGCGCAAGTGGATCTATGAAGCCATGAAATTCAAAGCAGCGATCTGGAAGATTGTCGGCAAAAAGCAGTCCCCTGCCATTGTCATTGAGCATCCGGGCGCCGATACCATCCCTACTTCTGTTTTTGTATGTGATAACAATGGTATGGTGGTTCTGTGCGGTGCAACGTCTTCTTACTTTGCAAGCGTAGATCTGCGCTATCTCTGGATCGGACAGCGACGGCTACAGGGATGCCATTCAGGCGCTGAGGAAGACTTTGACAAATACTTAAAGTTTATGGCAGAATACAAAATCAAACAGCCGATCGGACACATTTTCTCCTGGTCTGAAGTGCCTCTGGCACATCAGCTGGCTTATGAAGACAAAAGCTACTATGGAAAAAACGTCATCCGTATCGTACCATAAATGGAGGATATCAATTTGAGAAGAGTGGTAATAACCGGTATGGCACCGATTTGCGCACTGGGTTCCAATCATGAAGAATTGTTCCAGAACCTTTGCGACAAAAAACGGGTCATCGAAAGAATTGATAAGAATACGCCTGCCAGAAAAAAAATTCGGGCAAGCTGGTATGTACCCTATCCCAATTTAGAGGATGATCTGTTCCGGGAAAAGCTGGCGCAGGTCAAAACAAGAGGTTCCACCAGTGCATATGCCGCAACCAAAGCCTCCCTGCTTGCCTTGCAGGATGCCGGTTTGGAACAAGCCGATGAGGATGCCGTTGTATTCATTGGAAATGACTCCTTCAGCATGGGAGAATTCACCAACGAAATCCTGCGGTTTGAACAGGAGCAAAAAATGAACATCATGGTTGTTCCGATGACCATGCAAAGTTCCATCGACTCCTGGGTAACCATTGCACTTGGCACACATGGTATGAGTTCCGTCCTCAATATGGCATGTGCTTCCGCCACAACAGCAGTCGGCTGGGGCTACGACAATATTCAGAACGGTACTTGCAGCATGGCAATCTGTGGCGGAACCACCTATATTTCCGATAAAAATCTCACCATGAATAAGGGCTTTGAATACCTGAAGTGCTCTACGACAGATCCGGATGGCATGGTTTATCCGTTCTCAGAAGAACGCAATGGATTTTTGTTCAGTGAAGGCGGTGCCTGCATGCTGATTCTGGAAGAACTGGAACATGCTCTGCGCCGGAATGCAAAAATTTATGCAGAAATCACAGGCTTTGAAAGTTCCAGTGATGCTTACGGCATCATTGCGATGCAGCCGGACGGTACTATCATTGAACGCATGCTGCGGAAATTGATTGGTGACAAAAAGATTGACTATTACAATGCCCATGGCACTTCTACCATTCTGAATGATGAAATAGAAGCCAAAGTGCTTCGAAACATTTTCGGTCACAAGGAACAGCAGCCTGCCATCAACTCCTCCAAGGCATTCCTTGGACACAATCTGGCTTCAAGCGGTGCGTTTGAATTGGCAATCTGCGTAGATTCCATTCAGCACAATAAAGTGCACGGCAATCTCGGCGGCACCATATTGGAAGATCTGAACTATACACTTGAAACAAGAGAACTTCCAGTCAATACGGCAGTATCTGCTTCCTTCGGATTTGGCGGATACAATTCTGCCATTCTGCTGGAACGCTACAAAGGATGAGAACCATGAACAAAACCAATTCAACCACCACTTCCCGTACTGCCATTGTAACGGGTTCCGCAAAAGGAATCGGTCGCTGCATTGCCATTCAGCTTGCACAAAACGGGTTCCATGTGGTAATCAATTACCGGAACGAAGCCAAAAAGGATCTCGCAGAAGAAGCTGCTGCTGCATGCCGCAGCTATGGCGTACAGGCAGCTTGCTTTCGGGCAGATGTTTCTCAGGAAGCAGACTGCGAAGCGTTGGTAGCATTTACCAAAGAGACGTTTGGCAGCATTGACGTTCTGGTGAACAATGCCGGCATCACTGCCTATACCCTGCTGACTCGTTTAAAAGAAGCGCAGTACCGGGAACTGGTCAGCTGTAACCAGGACAGTGTCTTTTTCATGACCAAACACACTGCAAAGGTGATGAAGAAACAGTCTTATGGCAGAATCATCAACATTGCTTCTATGGCAGGCGTAAAGGGCTTTGCCGGCGGATTTGCCTATTCGGCTACAAAAGGCGCTGTCCTTGCAATGACAAAGGCAGCTGCAAAAGAACTGGCTTGCCACAACATCACAGTCAATGCAATTGCCCCCGGCATGATTGCCACCGAAATGACCAACATCGTTGATGCAAGTCAAAATGAACGAGTTGCCAAAAACATTGGCATGAAGCGATACGGCAAGCCGGAAGAAATTGCCGGTGCTGTTGTCTATCTGGCTTCCCCGAACGCTTCCTATACAACAGGAACCGTTATTGAAATTCACGGAAGTATGGAATCTTAGAGCCTGTCCCCAGTCGAAGCTAATCTATGCAGAGTGCAGGACAAGTTCTTCAATAGAAAAAGGAGTTATCATTATGAAAGTAGATAAGGAATTCATCAGAGAAGCCGTTGCAGACGTTATTTGCTGTGATGCAGACACCATTCAGGATACCACCAACTTTATCAGCGATCTGGAGGTGAACTCCATTCAGATGCTGGAAATTGTGGCTGCCATCGAAGACGAGTACGACATTGAAGTAAAAGCAAACGAATTCACAAAGTACGACACAATCAATAAGATTGTAGAAACCCTCGAAAAAATGTAAGCGTGCAGCACCAACAGGAGGCATTATGAGAAGAGTTGTAATTACCGGCATGGCACCTATCTGCTCGCTTGGGTCGGATCACGAAACTGTTTTTGAAAATTTGTGCAGCAAAAAGCAGTACAAAACCAGAATCGACAAAAATACTCCGGCAAGAAAAAAGATCAAAGCAGAATGGTATGTTCCGTTTCCGGATTGCTATTCCGATGATTTGTTCCAAGAGAAGCTTGCTCCGGTAAAAGCCAGCGGTGCAAAAAGTGCCTATATTGCTGCAAAAGCAGCTTTACTGGCCATGCAGGATGCAAAACTGGAACAAGCAGATGACAATACCATGGTCATTGTTGGAACCGATTCTTTCAGCATGGAAGAATTGGTCGATCAGCTGATTCAGTTTGATACCAAACAAAAAATGTACAGCATGATGATTCCGCTTACCATTCAGAGTGCCATTGCATCCTGGGTTACCATCGTACTTGGCACCCATGGCATGAGTTCCGTCATCAATATGGCATGTGCATCCTCCACAACATCCGTTGGTATCTGCTATGAAAGCATTCTCAATGGAAAATGCGACATGGCAGTATGCGGCGGTACCTCCTATATCGGAGACCGCAATCTAACGATGTTCAAGGGATTCGAATACTTAAAGTGTTCCTCCACCAACAAAGAAGGAAATGTATATCCCTTCTCCAAGGAGAAAAACGGATTTCTGTTCAGTGAAGGGGCAGCCTGCATGCTTGTGATTGAAGAACTGGAACATGCTTTAAAGCGTGGAGCAGAAATCTATGCGGAAATCACCGGGTTTGCCTGCTCGAGTGATGCATATAATGTTGTTTCGATGTATCCGAATGGCACCATTGTGGAAAACATGCTGAAGAAGCTGGTACAGGGCAAAAAAGTGGACTACTACAACGCCCATGGAACAGCAACCATCCTCAACGATGAAGTAGAAGCTAAAATCATTCAAAATGTGTTTGGAGATGCGGACAGCCAGCCTGCTATCAATTCCTCCAAGGCGTTTCTGGGTCATACCCTCGGCGCAAGCGGTGCCATTGAACTGGCAGTATGTGCAGATTCCATCCGGCACAACAAGGTACACGGCAATCTATGCGGAACCATCTTGGAGAACCTCAACTATACACCGGAAACAAGAGAGATGCAAGTAGATTGTGCCGTTTCCTCTTCACTGGGATTCGGCGGTCATAATTCCGCAATCATGGTAGAACGCTACAGAAAGTAGACCGAGGTGAACATGAAAAAACATGTTGTAATCACCGGCATCGGAGTTGCCACTCCGATCGGCTGTGAAAAAAAGAAATTCTGGGAAAACTTATGTTCCGGAAAAAGCAGCATTTCCGATCTGCACCTCAAAGG
Organism: Ruminococcus sp. CAG:403; assembly: GCA_000437255.1. Taxonomy (GTDB): domain Bacteria; phylum Bacillota; class Clostridia; order Oscillospirales; family Ruminococcaceae; genus Ruminococcus_C. The sequence goes on along the minus strand of FR899063.1, from coordinate 5,718 downwards.
GCTGGAGGAATGCTACTCTCAAAAATACGGCTTACTGGATCCAGAAGAAGTCCAGCAATTGGAAGCAAAGCTGCTTGCAGATGCCGAACAAAACTTATCCAAGTGTTCCAAACTGGCACTGGTTACTGCAATACAAGCCGTACAAGATGCAAATATTTCCTTTGATACGCTGGAAGAGCAGCTGCGCACCGGTGTATTCTTTGGAACCACCCAATCCGATCAGTATGCTTTCACAGAGGAGCTGGAAGACTTACAGCGGAACCGCTTTACAGCTCCGGTTCATGTTGCGAAGCACTTCCACCTGCATGGCTCCGTTTTCTTCAATGCCAACCTCTGTGCATCCGGCAACCATGCACTCGGATATGCCTGGGACGCCATCCAAAGCGGCAAACTGGACACCGTTCTGGCTGGCGGTGTAGATGTATTTTCTACCATTACATATGTTGGGTTCAATCGCTTAAAGGCGCTTTCCGTTGACAGCGTGAAACCTTTTGACCGAAACAGAAACGGCACCATTTTAAGCGAGGGTGCCGCTGTGTTCGTTTTAGAGGAACTGGAACACGCTAAAAAAAGAAATGCGCCCATCTATGGAGAAATCATCGGTTACGGCATGAGCAACGATGCCTATAATATTGTGGCACCGGATCCGACCGGAGAGGGTGTCATTCAGGCAATGGAACGAGCAATTGCCCATTCCGGCATTTCCTATCAGGATATCGACTTCGTGGCACTGCACGGTACTGGCACCGCCGCCAACGATTCCGCAGAAGCTGCTGCAATTCGCACTGTTTTCCGGGAGCATACCAAGGACGTATCGGCAACTGCTATAAAAGGCGCGCTCGGTCATCAACTGGGCGCTGCTTCTGCTGTTGCAATGGCAGTGTGTGCACTCGTTTTACAGGAGCACCTCATTCCGCCAACCGTCAACGTATCCGACCCGGAAGAATTGGACTTCCAACTCGTCACACAAAAAGCAACCCCTGCAACCGTGAACACCGTCATGAACAATGCCTATGCATTTGGCGGCAGCAACTGTTGTGTGGTTCTGAAAAGGTGGTGTCCCGACCATGCATAATGTTTATCTTTACAGCGGCTGTTACACACTATCTCCAAATGCAGATATCAACTGGTATACTGAAAAATTGGGAAAGCAGGCCCTGCTTTCAGAGGATGATTTCGTCACTTATGCCGCAGATAAAAAATACAGCAAAAATGAAAAAATCGCCTGTGATTTACTGTATCCTGCCGCCAAAGCACTGGATCTAGGAAGTGCCAGCAATACAATTGCTCCGGAAGAGATTGGTATCTCCTTCGGGACTGCACAAGGCTGTATCCATTCTTTGCAGCACGCAGCTGAAAACATCAAACAAAAAGGACACAAAGGCATGATGCCAAAGGATGCAGCAAACTGTATTCTGGGCGGCGCTGCTTCAAAGGTTGCCATTCGACTGGGCATCAAGAACTTTTGCCTTACCAATTACGATGCAGAAAATGCCGGATTGGATGCCGTTTTATTTGCAAGCGACATGCTGCAAAACGATACCTGCCAGTATGCTTTAGCATGCGGCGGCGATGAAGAGGGCGATGCTTATGGCGCTCTGCTGCTCGGCGGTCAGGCAGGCGGAACCTGTTTGATTTCCGGTCGGGCCAAAGGATTGGTATATGGAGAGAATTTGCAGCAGCAAATGGAATTTTTCATGCAGCAGGCGCTTACTTCCTGCGGCAAGCAGGCAGAATCGCTCGATGCTGTTATTCTTCTTTCCAACACTGCGCAGGAAGTTTGCGGTTCGGCAGCCAAGCAAATCTGCGGTTCGCAGGCGATGCAGTTTACGCTGTCTTTCCCGGAAACAGCTGCCTCCAGCAAAGGCATTCTTGCTATTCTATATGCCGAACAGCTGTTCCGGGGAGAAATGGTTCCTGCACAAGCGGCAATCTCCAATGTTCTATTGGTGCAGCATGACGCAAACGGTACATTCTCTTGCATGATACTGGAAAAGCAATAAAAAGGGAAGCGAAAACGATGTTTATTGAAATCAAAAAAGCAAATAAGCAATATGGAAGCGGCGAAACTGCCGTAAAAGCACTGGACAATGTAGACCTTTCCATTGAAAAAGGAAAGATTTACGTAATATTAGGGCCTTCTGGTTCCGGAAAAAGTACGCTGATGAATATGCTCGGCGGCATTGATACCTTAACTTCCGGCAGCATCACCGTAGATGGCAGAAACATTTCTTCTGCCAATAAAAAGGAACTGACCCAATACCGGCAGGAAGATGTTGGATTTGTATTCCAGTTTTATAATCTGATTGCCGATCTTACAGTACAAGAAAATGTAGAGGTTGTTTCGGATATTTCTGAGCATCCGCTCAATATCGATGAAGTGCTTACAGCATTGGACATTGCGCCTTACCGCAAGCGGTTTCCAAAAGAATTATCCGGTGGTCAGCAGCAGCGTGTTGCCATTGCACGGGCATTGATTAAAAATCCGAAACTGCTGCTCTGCGACGAGCTGACCGGTGCACTGGATACCAAATCTTCTCGTTCTGTATTGACTTTTATCGAAAAAATCAACAAACAATTTGGCACAACCATTGTGATTATCACGCATAATACTTCGATTGCAGACATGGCAGATTATGTTGTAAGCATCAAGGATGGAAAGATCGACCAGCTCAAAGAAAATAAGGAAAAAATTCCTGCATCTGAACTTGCATTATAATCGGAGGCCCTCAAATGAAGTTAAACAATCGTTACAGAAGAAGTATCAAATCCAATTTATCCTTCTACCTTGCCGCCTCCCTGCTGACTATGGTTGCACTTCTGGCATTCTATATATTCTATGTGGCCGGAATTGGAATCAACAACTATGCCGATGATTTCTTTGAGAAAACCCATCTGGAAGATGCGGCATTCAGCACCAATCTTCCGATCTCGGAAGCGGATCAGACGGAACTGGAAAATCAGTATCATGTTTCTTTGGAAGCAGAACAGTTTGTCAACTGCAAGGAAGCAGACTATACGGCAAGAGTTTTTCGGGCAAACAAGAAAATTGACTTATATGAAGTCATTGAAGGTTCCGATGTTGCTTCCGATGATGATATCATTCTATCGGCTGGCTATGCGCATGCCAATAATATTTCCGTTGGCGACAGCATTCAAATCAAGGGAAAAGACTTTCATATCACTGGATTTTTCCTGCGTCCGGATTATTTGTACATGCTGGAAAACCTGAGTGACTCCTATAAAAATGTCTCCACATTCTTCCTCGGCATTGTCACCGATTCGGAATTTGACCAGTTGTTTGATAGTTCCAGTGTTACGTATAAAGTACTGTATCATGACAGCGAACAGGAAACTGCATTTCGGGAAGCGGTCAATGACTCCTACTATATGCTTTCCTATGTAGATGCCAATTCCAACTCCAGAATTGTCATGGTGCACCATCAAGCTGATATGTATTTATCCTGGGCTTGGATGATGCTTATTCTTCTGCCACTGATTACAGTAATCCTGATTAGCATTGTCATTGGACGAAAGATCAAGGCGGAACAGCGACTAATCGGTACGCTAAGTGCACTGGGCTATAAAAAGCGCACATTGATGCTGCATTACAGCTTACTTGCCATTCTGCCGGGTCTTTTCGGCGGCATATTGGTCACCATTATCAGTCTGTTTGCCGCACAGCCATACGGAGAACTGACACTGACTGACTATGAACCGCTACAGGCAACTTTCCACCTCCCCATTGGAATTGCAATTTTAGGATTGCTGATTCCAACTATCATTTATCTGTGTGCAGGCATGCTAAAGGTTCGAAAACTGCTGAAACATGATGTTGTAGAATTGCTCCATAACACAGTGGGAGAAGATACCAAAACGCATAAGTTACTCATCAATTCCAACAAAAAGGTAAAGTTCAAGTTTGCACTTCGTTCCCTGATTGGCAGTCCCGGCAGAACATTGATTATTTTCCTTGGAATTTTCCTGGGTGCAATGATGGTATCACTGGGATTCCTCTTCACAGACTCCGTACATGGTGTCGGTGATGCAGCAAAAAAGGTATTTGGTGACTTCAAGTATGAATATGTTCTAAACACCATTGAAACAGAAGCACCGACCGAAGGCGAAACATTAACTGCTGTTAATTTTGAAGATCTGGATGGAAATAGCTTCACCCTACTTGGAATGGATGCTGATACAGAGTTGTGGAATCTAAAGACAACAGAGGGTGATCGAGCTGATCTGAAGCAAGGATGGTACATTAGCTCTCTCTTCGCAACTATTTTTGATCTTTCAGAAGGAGACAGCTTCACATTCCGAAGTGTAACCACACTGGAAGAATACACGGTTCAGGTTGCAGGTATCATTGAGAATGGATTCAATAACTATATGGTTTCCACAAAAGAACAGGCAGCAGAAATTACTGATCTGGATCCGGAAAGCTATAATGCCGTGATTAGCCAGACAGAGCTCCACTATGATGACAGCATCGTATCCTCTGTTATCACTTCTGACACCTTAAAGGATCAAATGGATGCTATGATCGGTGAAAACAATGCCATCATCTATGCATTGCTTGTCATTGCAGCTATTATCTGCATATCTGCTCTGTATATTGCGATCAATTTGATGATCTCTGAGAACACCAACAACATTTCTATGCTCAAAGTACTGGGCTATGATAACAAAAAAATCAATGCTATGGTACTCAATCTCAATCAGATTTTGCTGATTCCTGGTATTATTCTTGGAATTGCATTCTCTTATTTCGCGCTAAATGCCTATAAGACCAGTTATGCGACTGTTGTACATGCCATTATCCCAATTCAATTTAACTTTGTTTCTGTGCTCATTACAGCTGGATTTGTATGCCTTTGCTATTATGTTTCTCTCTTTTTCCTAAAGAAAAAGGTGCATAAAATCAATATGGCAGAAAGTCTCATGAGCAACCGAGAATAAGAGAAATCAATCATTATGCCAAATAGAAATACCGCCTTTTATAAGGCGGTATTTCTTGTCTCTTTTTCTTTTTTCAGTCTCATACTATTTGCAATATTAAAAGCACGCACAGGCAAGACAATGCCCTATTTATAGCGCCCTCTCAATGACTATAGAGAACGAAAGGAAGAAGCGAGTATGGCTTCTATTTTTTGAATTGCTTCTTCTTTACGATTATCCTTGATAATCTGAACAATCATTGCAAGAATTACTCGGAATTGTTCATTTGTCATTTCTTCCACGAGCTTCTTCTTTTGGGCATTTTCGACCTTATTTGTGTTGCTACAGTTTTCTGTAGTTAGCTGATCTGAATTTGCAGTGTTCACTAGTTCCTGTGCAATCAAATGACTGTTAGGCAATGTAGCGTCTTCTGACCTACCCAGTATGTAATCTGTCGTTACAGCATAAAAATCCGCAAGCTTTTGTAAGGCATCTATTCCAAGATCACGTTCTCCATATTCATATTTGATGTATGTTGTATAGGGTATTCCAGAACAATCAGCAACATACTTTTTACTATAATTTTTCGATTCACGTAGATGTATAATACGTTTTTTTAGTTCCATGATTTCACCTCCTCTATATAATTATAACATAATTAGATAAATTCGTCTATATCATCATAAACTATATTTTTATTCAATTACACTTTTTAACGTCTAATATATAGAAAAGGAAGCCGTGTACCAATTAAAGTACACGGCTTTTCTTTTTTAAGAC
>FR899062.1 GCA_000437255.1 Ruminococcus sp. CAG:403 | reverse complement strand
AAAAGTACACAGAAAGTTTCTGCACAACATACCGACAAATCAGGCAAAAGAACAGTCCTACCCGTGCCGTCAATAAATATATAAGGTTTTTTTCAAAAAGCGGCTTAAATCAGTCAGACTTCACAAAAGAGTCAATAAGAATCAAGCGATAATTCAGCAAAAGGAACAGCTCGGCTTTTCAACCGTTAATAACCGCGGACAGCTGTATCGTTTTTTCATGCAGAAAGCTTTTTTCTTTGCTGAAAAAACAATTATTCAATACCCAAAAGAATATTTACAGCTTTCCTGAGGTCTGGTTTGGTGCGATAAGCCATAATTACCTTTCGCTCTTGTTCGCTTAAATCTTCCGGTGATAATCTGACATCAAGCAGCTCACTGGGAGATACATTCAATGCCTTGCAGATATCCGCAAGAATATCCGCATCGGGACGGTTGATTCCCTGTTCCCAGTTGGAAACACGGCTGTTGCTGACACCGATTTTCTGTGCCAGTTCCTTTTGGCTGAAACCACTCATTTCCCGGTATTTACGGATTCTTGCACCGATTTCGTATTTCATCAAATCACCTCTACTTTGATTATACCGCATGAATTCTGTTATGTCAACAAAGAAATCAAGAAAATCTGTATACCCCGCTTGACTTCACAGATAATCTGTGGTAAAATGATAATAAATCCAGAATTTCTGGAAAGGAGTCTGTCTTATGAGAGTTTATGAGAAAGTTCGCACATACATGGCAAACAATGACTTAAAAGCAGCAAATGTCGCAAAGAAAGCAGGAATTTCCGCTAAGTCTTTTGATGCGATTCTGAACGGAAAACAAACGCTGTACCCGGAAGACCTGAGGGCAATTTGCTATGCTCTGAACGTAAAGCCTGAAAAGTTTATGTAAACGATCAAACAAGACAAGAGCGAAAGGTAAAAATTATGGTACTCGAATTTTTAAAGTATGCGTACTTCAATATGACAAAGGGTGATAGTATGAACGATACTCTAATCAAATGTGCAGAAAAAGCTTATCTGGACTTGTGCAGAACGATAAAGTTCAACACAGAGAATAAAGACACTAGAAAAGGTGCAAAGCAAAAAATCTGTGAAATGCTTGTCCATGAATATGACATTTTGGAGAATGCCGTAAAGGGTTCTGATGAAAAACAGAATGCCTTTGACTGTGAGCATAAAAGAATCTGCGAAGAGATTATCAATACGTATTCGGAAATCAGCGAATTGACATATGGACAGGTACAAAAGTGGCTGAACATGATGCTAAAATATGTTTTGATGACGGCGGAGGACTTTGCTCTGAAAAACTATCTGCACATTCCTGTGGATAGCTATATTATGCAGGCTGTTGGCTCAGATAATCCAAAGCTGAAACATTGTCTGAAACTGGAATGCGTTCCAAAAAAGGATGGTACTGTAGGCAAGTACAGCGAAAGTACTTCAAAGCCCTGGAGCAAGTGGAACTATGAGGAATATATTGCTTTTCAGAATTGTATTAGAAAAGCTATTTCTGAAAGCGGTTACAGTTCTCCTATTGAATGGGAGAATAAGGCTTGGATTGAAATTGCAGAATACAGAAAATGAAAGGAGAAATTTACAATGGCTTTTTGTACGCAATGCGGAAGTAAATTAAATGACGGTGCAGCTTTTTGCGGTAAATGCGGTGCTAAAGTATGTGCTGGTGTGCCCCAGTCGCAATCGACAAATAATGGATTTTTTAACAAGCTGAACAGTACTGTTCAAAAGGCGGTGAACGGCGCACAGCAAGTAGTTAGTGACCTTTCAGGAAACCAGTCTAATAGCAATTCAAATAATACATCGCATACTATGTATGAAGTGTTTACCCCCGCGCTCGGTTTAGGAAAAAAATTTATTTTCACCGAAAATTCTTTGA
>FR899061.1:2528-4199 GCA_000437255.1 Ruminococcus sp. CAG:403 | reverse complement strand
GGAACCAATAGCAGATACGGAACAGGAGGAATCCTCCGCTTCTGAAGCAGCAGAATCTGAATAATCGAACCGGTATCACAGCAGTACCGATTCCATAACAAAAAACGCTCGGACTTTTTAGAATCCGAGCGTTTTTTCATTCTAAAATGTTCTTTTTGTTGTCAGCTCCGAGTGTGGTAACAATCACGGCTTCCGGTGTAATCAGCAAGGGTACTTGGTGTGATTACAAAAGCGAGTCCTAAATATACTGCATACTCTTTAAAAGGAACAGCCATGCCGTTAGGGTAAATGCGCTGCAAAGCGTAGTCAGCATCACAGCACAGCTGGTGATAACCCCTCGATGTCCCATGTTGCGTGCCATGACAAAACAGCTTCCCGTGGTGGCACTGCCCAGCATGACCAGAATGGCAATGAGCTTTTCGGAGCGGAATCCCAGCGCAATAGCAACGGGCAGAAAGATCGCACAAAACAGCACCAGCTTCATACCGGTGATGCCCAGTGTAAGCGGAAGCTTTCCCTTAGCATCCTGCACTTGAAAGGAAGCTCCCAGCGCAATCAAAGAAAGCGGTGTTGCCATATTCCCTAAGTACGAAACAGACTTGGACAGGATGACCGGCTGCGGAATTTTCAGGATGGACCAGAGCATACCGGCAAGAATCCCCAGGATGATGGGGTTGGTGAGAACATTTTTGGTTGTTTTCCAAAAAAGCGCTTTGGGGGCATGTACTGTTTTGTCTTTAGGGGCAGTCAGGGATAAGATAATGACTGCCATGATGTTGTACAGCGGAACCGTTCCCACAATCATCAAAGCTGCCATGGTGGCAGTTCCATAGATGTTTTTAACAAATGCAATGCCCAGAATGGCAGCGCTGCTTCGATAGGATGCCTGTATAATTTCTCCCCGTTCGGTAGGATCCTTGTGGAACTGTGCCGCAAGAAATGCCAGTAGAATGCTGCATGCCGTTGCCGCAAAGCAGAACAGTACAAATTTCGTGTCCCAGACAGATTGGAAATCGGCTGTGGACAAGTCCATGAAAAGCAGTGCCGGCAGCAGTGCCCGAAAGACAAACTGATTGATTTTTTGTGTGGTGTGGTCATCCAGCAGGTGGATTTTCTGCATGAGCCATCCGAATACCATCATCAAAAAAACCGGAATGGTTGCGTTTAAACTAAAGATCAGATTTTGTGTAAAATCGTGCATGGGATTTGATTCCGTCCTTCCAAAACAATTGCTTTTATCATACCACAAATGGAAGTATTGTGCAAGACACTTGTTCCAAGACTTGACAAGTTTCCCAAAATATGGTATCATGCCAACAATTATATTTGGAGAAAAAAAGGGGATTGTAAAAGATGGAACATGCATTTTCACGGACGGAACTGCTCCTGGGAGAAGCGGCGCTCCAGCGGCTTCAGCAGGCACGTGTAGCAGTATTTGGAGTAGGCGGTGTAGGCGGCTATGTGGTGGAGGCACTGGCAAGAAGCGGCGTTGGTGCACTGGATCTCATCGATCACGATGTTGTCAGTCTCACCAATCTCAATCGGCAAATCATTGCACTGCACAGCACCCTGGGGCAGGAAAAGGTAGCGGTAGCAAAAAACCGTATTTTGGACATTGCGCCATCCTGTCAGGTGCGCACCTATCCCGTGTTCTATACGCCGGAAACCGCC
>FR899061.1:0-2514 GCA_000437255.1 Ruminococcus sp. CAG:403 | reverse complement strand
AACCCGCCGATCAGTTCGACTTTTCTGCCTATGATTATGTCGTAGATGCCATTGATTCTGTGACCGGGAAGCTGGAACTGGTTCGACAGGCCAATTGCTGTCATACACCGATTATTTCCTCTATGGGTGCCGGCAATAAGCTGGATCCCACTGCCTTTGAAGTGGCAGATATCTATCAGACTTCTGTTTGTCCGCTGGCACGGGTCATGCGCCGGGAACTGCGTAAAATGGGAATTGCAAAGTTGAAAGTGGTTTACTCCAAAGAACCGCCGCTGACTCCCGCTTCCAAGGAAACGCAGGCAGATTCCCATAAAAGACCGGTTCCGGGCAGTACCGCATTTGTGCCGTCTGTTGCCGGGCTGATTCTGGCTGGAACGGTGATTCAGGATTTGATCCATGGAACGGATTGAATCCGAAACAAGTCCTTTCCTATCGTTTTGAAAAAAGGTGCCTTTTGAAACAGGCACCTTTTTTGATTGGTTAGATCGTCCATTTTTCCTGCTGCTTGGTGTAGTATCCTGCCAGCTGATGCAGATCCTGTAAGCTATGAATCCATGCGTTGCATGCATGCAGCTGCATTTGAATGGGAACAGGCAGCGATAAAAAATATCTGCGGGAAGAACGGCTGGTTCCAATGAGTTCCTGTAAGTCCTGAAATCGCATAGCAGTTCACCTCTTTCTGTTTTAGTTTATACCAAAACGCTCGTACCATGTGCAGGAAAAACCTTGCAGATTTCCGATAAACAGGAAAAAGTGAGAATATTCTTTGAAATCTGGGAAAACTAAAACTGGTTCTCAGAAAAGGATTGGTTCTAAAAGAAGGGAGCAAAGAATATGAAAGAATGGACGTATACCATTCAAGACGCTGTGGGTATGCATGCAAGACCGGCAGGCTTGCTGGTGAAGGAAGCGCAGAAGTTTTCCAGTCAGGTAACGGTGCACAAAGACGGAAAAGCAGCAGATGCCAAGAAGCTGCTGAAATTGATGGGTCTGGGTGTTTCCTGCGGAGATACGGTTACAATTACCTGCGAAGGAGCAGACGAGGAAGCCTGTGCAGCAGCCTTGCAGACTTTTTTTCAGGAGTATTTATAAGCTGCTTGTTTGAAATTGCTTTTGCAGTGGGAAAGGGAACGCAGCAGGTTCTCTTTCCATTCCTGCATGCTGCACGAAACGTCATGGTACATGAAGCATCCAGAAGGGAGAACGGTTGGAGATGAACAAACAAAAATGGACGGAGCTGCTCATTTTTATCGTAGCAGCAGAACTGGTCGGCGTGTTGTCCGGGATTGTGGCAGGCAATACCAATTCCTTTTATCAGGAGCTGGCAAAGCCGCCGCTTTCTCCGCCCGGCTGGGTCTTTCCGGTGGTATGGGCAGTGCTGTATGCACTGATGGGCTGGTCTGCCTATTTGATTGCGGCAGCCAAGGTGTCTACATCGGAAAAGGGGTGTGCGTTATTCCTGTACGGTTTACAGCTGTTGGTCAACTTTATGTGGAGCATTGTATTTTTTCGGCTGGAAAAGCTGGGCGGATCGGTAGCCGTTATTCTGGTTTTGCTGGGCTTGCTGATTGGCATGCTGCTGCTGTTTCGGAAAATTCGGCCGCTTGCGGCATGGCTGAATCTGCCCTATTTGTGCTGGACGGCGTTTGCCTCTTATTTAAACATTGGAATTTGGATGCTGAATCGTTGACAGGATTCCTGTCTGTTCGACGAATATCGTAGTATTTCTGTTGAATTTTGGCACTTTTTGTCGAATTTTTGTCTGGGAACAATCTTGACGAAACAGGTGGGATATGCTATACTAGATATGCCAGGAAATGACCTGTTTTGAACGGAATTTTCTGGCATCCTGTTTTGTGGAACCAGAATCGAACTGCATGGCGACACCAACAGGTCTCCTTCTGTCAATCGCCGAAAGGCTGAAAGGAGTTGTTGAAATGCATCAGACAGAAAAATCGATGATTTGTACCATCTTGGGTCGTTCGGTCAATGAGTTGCCGTATGGAATGGATGAAGAATATGCAGACTGCTTGGCGTTGAAAACCAATCTGGCATATCAGATTCACAACCTTTACTTAGATGGCGTTACCAACTTTTTGTGCACCTGTGAATACGGCGTGCCGATGTGGGCAGCAGAAACCGTATTGATGATGCGGCCGTATCATCAGAAAATGGCGCTGCATGTGATTGCACCGTTTGAAGAGCAGGCTGCACGGTGGAGCGAATCCGTTCGGGATCGATACTATTCCATTCATGAGCAGGCAGATACTGCCAAAATTATGCAGTGCCATTTTGCGGATGAAAGTACCAGCCGGCGCTTTACCGATCAATATCTTCTGGAACATAGCGGAATCGTTTTAACAGACTGGGATTCTTTGCCGTCTATCGATTACGCACGAAATAAAAATTTGCAGGTTATTCTTTTGAAGCAGGAATTTGCGTATCCCTGAATCGCCAAACGGAGCGAAACGCTTGTCCTGATTGCAAAATAAAGAAAGGGCGGTGCAGGAATCT
>FR899060.1:6764-9346 GCA_000437255.1 Ruminococcus sp. CAG:403 | reverse complement strand
ACCACCGCAGCCGCAGCCACCGCAGCATACCAGGCACAGAACGATCAAAATGATGATCCACCAGCATCCACAGCCATTGTTGTTATCAAATCCACACATAAAAAACGCTCCTTTGGTGTAATATTTTTTTGAAACAAACGGTTTTTTGTCTGTTTCATAGTACAGTATATTCCAAAATCGAATTTGTGTTACTGGTTCGACAGATATTGCAGTATTTTTATGGCATACTGAAAACAGAGCCGTTTGGAAGAGGTTCTGAGGAAGATTGTCAAATGCAAGACCAGAAAGAGGGAATTTTATTGTGCGCTATACGGAAGGATTGACCGGAAAAGCAATTTTATCATTAAAGGAAGCAGTCGCAGCGGCAGAGGAACTGGGACATACTTATATTGGAAGTGAACACTTGCTCCTCGGCATCTTAGAAGAAGGGTCTAATGCTGCCTCCAGTATTTTGTTTGCGCAGCATATTACAGAGCAGCGGGTACGGGTGACGTTAATTGATTTGGTGGGGCGTGGCATTCCGGCGCAAGTGCAGGAGGATTGCCTGACGCCTTCTCTTTGCAGCATTCTCAGTCTGGCAAAGGAAAAGGCAAAGGAGGCAGATTGTAAATTGGCTGGAACGGAACATCTGCTAAATGCCATCCTGCATACGCCCTGTTGCAGTGCCATTGCCATTTTGAAGAAGCTGGGAGCAAGTCTCAATCGTCTGTGCGCAGCGTGCAGCAATGATACTTCTTACGGGGTTCGTATGGAACGGTATCGCTTAGACGGGCTTTCCAGAAAGGAGCTGCCCAACCTGTTTCGATATGGAAAATGGATGACCGATCCTGCCTGTGAAAATCGATACGATCCCATCATCGGCAGGGACAACGAATTGCAGCAGCTGATTCGGATTTTGACACGCCGTACCAAAAACAATCCCTGCCTGATTGGAGAAGCAGGCGTTGGAAAGACTGCAATTGCAGAGGGCATTGCCAAAATGATTCTGGATGGAAGCGTTCCGCATTCTTTGCAGGACAAGCATCTATTCGCCTTAGATCTGCCGGCACTGCTGTCCGGCGCCAAGTATCGGGGCGACTTTGAAGAGCGGCTGAAAAATTGCTTGCAGGAAGCCGCAGCAAATGGAAAAGTCATTCTCTTTATTGATGAGCTGCATACCATTGTCGGTGCAGGTGCCGCAGAAGGTGCCATTGATGCTGCCAACATCCTCAAGCCGCAGCTTGCAAGAGGGGAGATCAAACTGATTGGTGCCACTACACCGGAGGAATACCGAAAGTATATTGAGAAAGACAGTGCACTGGAGCGGCGGTTTCAGCCCATTCGCATTGCAGAGCCGACGGAAGCACAGTGTTTTCAGATGCTCTGCGGGTTGCGGGAAACCTATGAAAACTTTCATCATGTCACCATCCCGGAGCCGTTGATACAGACTGCCATTGATTACTCAGTGCGCTATCTGCATGACCGATATTTGCCGGACAAAGCCATTGACCTGCTGGACGAAGCTTGTTCCCGTGCCAGAATTCATGGGGAACAGTTGGGATGCGGCAGCATTTCGGTCGGCGAACAGGATATTGCGGCGGTTATTGCAGCCCGTACCGGGATTCCAGTGCATAAAATTACCATGGAACAGCGAAAGAAGCTGTTGTCGCTCGGTGATGCGTTAAAGAGCCAGATCATTGGACATGACCAAGCCATTCAGCAGCTGACGGCAGCGCTGTTCCGTTCCCGAACTGGACTGCGGGATCAGAACCGCCCAGTTGGATGCTTTCTGTTTGCCGGGCCGACCGGAGTGGGGAAGACAGCACTGGCACAGGCGTTGGCGCTGCACTTATTCGATCGGAAAGAAAATCTCATTCGGATGGACATGTCGGAATATATGGAGAAGCACACTGTTTCCAAGCTAATCGGCGCACCGCCCGGATACGTGGGGTTTGAAGAGGGCGGCTTGCTCTGTGAACGCGTGCGCAGGCAGCCGTATTGTGTGATTCTGCTGGATGAAATCGAAAAGGCACATCCGGATATCTGCAATTTGCTGCTGCAAATTATGGAGGACGGCTGTTTAACGGATGCCTCCGGGCGAACAACGGACTTTCGGCATGCGCTGCTGATTCTGACCTCCAATCTGGGCGGAAAGAGTCTGGATCAAAAAAGTGCGCTTGGCTTTTCGGCAGGCGCCTCTGGAAATGCCGCAGCGGAACGGGAGTTGCAGCAGCATTTTTCCCCGGAATTTCTGGGACGGTTGGATGGCGTGATCTGGTTTCATCGACTCAGCCGGGAGAGTCTGCAATGCATTGCCGTGCGGCAGCTGACCGCCTTGCAGGAGCGGCTGGCACAGCTAAAGATTCAGCTGGATTTTACACCGGATGTACCGGCATTGCTGGCAGATACACCGGGAACTGCACAGTATGGTGCCCGGATGATGCGCAGACGACTCATCGAGCAAGTGGAAAATCCGCTTGCAGAACGCATTCTGCGCCGGGAAACAGCAAGTGCGCCTCCTGCTATTCGGCTGACTGCCGAGAATCATTGTTTCACCATTCTGGATTATGCGGAATTGCCGCAGTCATAAACAACACAAACAG
>FR899060.1:0-6732 GCA_000437255.1 Ruminococcus sp. CAG:403 | reverse complement strand
CTGTACCGTTTGATGGGTACAGCAGCCTGTTGTGCCAAACGATCTATGTAAGCATGCAGTCAGAAGAGACGGCACACCTCTGTTTAGTCTAAGAAGTCCTTTACCTTTTTGCTTCTGCTTGGGTGACGCAGCTTCCGCAGCGCCTTGGCTTCGATTTGACGAATGCGTTCTCTGGTGACGTCAAATTCCTTGCCGACTTCTTCCAGTGTGCGGGAACGTCCGTCTTCCAGGCCAAACCGCAGCTTCAAAACCTTTGCCTCCCGGTCGGTCAGGGTGGACAAAACTTCGTTCAGCTGTTCCTTGAGCAGCATCAGGGAAGCCGCATCTGCCGGAGCCGGTGCATCATCGTCTGGGATGAAGTCGCCCAGGTGGCTGTCTTCCTCTTCGCCGATTGGTGTTTCCAGGGAAACCGGATCCTGTGCAATGCGCATGATTTCCCGTACACGTTCTGCCGGCATATCCAGTTTTTCAGCAATTTCTTCTGCGGACGGATCGTGACCGGTTTCATGCAGCAGCTGGCTGGATACTTTCTTTACCTTGGTAATGGTTTCTACCATGTGTACCGGAATTCGGATGGTTCTTGCCTGGTCGGCAATGGCACGGGTGATTGCCTGACGAATCCACCAAGTTGCATAGGTAGAGAACTTGAATCCCTTGGTGTAGTCGAATTTTTCAACTGCTTTCAGCAAGCCCAGGTTTCCTTCCTGAATCAGATCCAGGAACTGCATGCCACGGCCGACATACTTTTTGGCAATGCTGACTACCAAACGCAGGTTGGCTTCGGACAGCCGCTTCTTGGCGTAGGAATCGCCCTTTGCCATACGCTGTGCCAGTTCAATTTCTTCATCAGAGGAAAGAAGCGGAACCCGTCCGATTTCCTTGAGGTAGATTTTAACCGGGTCATCAATGGCAATGCCTTCAGTAGAGAGTGCCATTTCCAGATCATCAGCTAAGTCCAAATCGCTATCCTTTAAATGGTTCGGATCGACGGCGGTATCATCAATGATTTCGATATTCAGTTGTTCGCAAGTGTCATAGAACGAGTTCAGCTGATCCAGATCGAAGTCCATTTCCTCCAGCGCATCGCTGATTTCTTTTGTTGTGAGCTTACCAGCTGCTTTTCCTTGTTCCAGCAGTCCGTCAATTGTGTTCTTTTTTTCTTCCATTGTGATCGACTTCCTTTCCTACCATTCGCTGGATTGGCGGTGTTTGGGGTTTGCCTGCACCAATCGCAGCAGATCTTGGTCGTTTTTGATTTCGGATTCCGGCGGTTCTTGCAGCAGCGTGATGCACTCCTGTACATCAGCTTCCGTGACCGGAATATCGGTATATTTTGCGGTGATCCCGCTTATTTTTCCCATCTCTTCGTCTGAAAATACACGGCTAAGGGAAGAAACTTGCGTTGTCGTGCAAATGTGCTGATACAGACGCTGATACAGAGAATCGGAAAATTGTTCCGCCGGCAGATCATTTTGCAGATCTTTTCCGGCTTCCGGGTGGTTGAGCAGATAGCAGAGAATTCGCTCCTGCGCACGCAGCCGGCAAAGCTGCGCATTGGAAATTGATGCGCCTGGCTGCGGCTGCACCGTATGGTGAATGACATCTTTCCAGGCTTTGCTTTGCTGAATCTTTTTGGAAGCACGCAGTCGCCGCTGAATCTGTGTGCGTAAAACGGTTCCATCCACTTCCCATTTTTGTGCCGTTCGGGAAATATACACTTCCCGTTCCAGCTCATTGGGAATGGCTGCCAATACGTCCACCAGCCGCTTCAGCAGCTGCACCCGTCCGGCTTCTGTCTGCAGATCCAATCCTTTCTCGCATTGATCCAGCCGGAAGTTGATGGCATCGCCGGCCGCTTCCACCAAAAGCCGGAAGCGGTCTGCGCCGAAGGTCTTGATGAATTCATCGGGGTCTTTGGCGCCTTCCATGTGCAGGATACGGGTGGTGATGCCAGCATCGCTGAAATGGTGAATGGCACGCTGTGTGGCAGTTTGTCCGGCGGTGTCGCTGTCATAGGCAATGACCACCTCTTTGGCGTACTGTCCGATTTTACGTGCCTGTTCCGATGTAATGGCAGTTCCCAGCGTGGCAACGACATTGGAAAAGCCTGCCTGATTGATGGCAATGACATCCATGTAGCCTTCCGCCAGAATCATAATGGCAGAGTTAGAGTTCTTGGCAAAATTCAGGGAGAACAAATTGCTGCCCTTATCAAAAACCGGTGTTTTTGCTGTATTGAGATACTTGGGCTGGCTTTGATCCAGAACCCGTCCGCCAAATCCAATCACATTGCCCCGTACATCGACAATCGGAAACATGACACGTCCCCGGAACATATCGTAGATGCCGCCGTTTCGTCCCGCTTTGGCAACGCCTGCTGTGAGCAGTTCCTCTTTGGTGTAGCCCTTTTTCAACAGATAGTCGGAAAGCTGACTCCATGCATCCGGCGCATAGCCAAGTCCGTATTTTTTAATCGTTGCTGGAGAGAGGCGACGGGAGGCAAAGTACTGTAAGCCTCGTTTGTCTGCACCGGAGAGGTTGCGGTAATAGAAATTCGCTGCTTCCCGGTTGATGGAAAGCGTACGAATACGTACTTGCGAGATGCGGTCTGCTTCCTTGCTGTCTGGGACTTCCAGTCCGCTGCGCTGTGCCAGCAGTTTGACAGCATCCACGAACTCCAGGTTTTCCATGCGCCGGATGAAAGTAATGACATCTCCGCCGGCACCGCATCCAAAGCAATAAAAGCTTTGCGTTTCCGGAAATATGGTGCAGGAAGGTGTCTTCTCTGAATGAAACGGACAGTTGCACACATAATTTCTTCCGCGCCGAAGAAGGTGTACGTAGGACTGCATAACCGTTTCAATGGGATTGGCAGATCGAATCTGTTCTAAAAAATCGTCAGAAAATGTCAATGCTGTATCACCTACTTCCAATTTTTCGGGATAAACAGATCGGTGTACAAATCTACTGCATAACCGTCACTCATGCCGGATATGTAATCGCAAACAGCACGGTCTAGATCAAACCGTTCTGCAATGGCTTGGTAGTCCGGAGACATGGCAGTTGGATGCTGTAGGAAGTACCGATATAAGGTTTCAATCAGCAGTTCGGCTTTTGATTCTTCCTGCTTGGCGACGGGGTTGTGGTAAACAGCTTCAAATAGAAATGCATGCAGTTGGTCTTCCGCCTGCTGAATCATCGGATCCATGCCGATGGTTTCGGTGCCGTGTTCCACAACAGCAGCCACCAATGTTGTAATGCGGCTGGTTTTGCTGGTGCCAAGCACGCTGGTACAAGCGGCAGGGAGCTGCTCTTCTGACAGAATTCCGGCACGGATGGCATCTTCAATATCGTGATTGATATAGGCAATGCGGTCTGCCAGTCGAACGACGTTGCCTTCCTTGGTGTCAGCAATGCGGTTGGTATGGCATAAGATGCCGTTTCGGACTTCTTCTGTTAGATTCAGCCCTTTTCCGGAGCGTTCGATGAAATCTACGACCCGGAGACTTTGCTCATAATGACGGTATCCATGCGGACAGATGCGGTTTAGAATGGCTTCTCCGCTGTGTCCAAATGGAGAGTGTCCCAGATCATGCCCCAGCGCAATGGCTTCTGTTAGATCTTCATTGAGATGCAGCGCACGGGAAATGGTGCGTGCAATTTGGGCAACTTCCAGCGTATGCGTCAGCCGTGTTCGGTAATGATCGCCGGAAGGAGAGAGAAACACCTGTGTTTTTCGTTTGAGTCGCCGAAAGGCGTTGCAGTGCAGGATACGATCCCGATCTCGCTGAAAGGCAGTGCGATAGGGACAAGGCTCTTCTTTCCGCATGCGGTTACCGCTTCCAAAGCAGCGGCAGGCATCGGGGTGCAGGATGATATGTTGTTGCTGTTCCAGCTCTTCTCGAATGGTCATTGGAAAATCTCACCTTCTTGGTTCGGTTTGCGTGGAAACATTCGCTATCTATATAATTATACGCAGTCTGCCTGTAAAACTCCTCTAAAAATTTTGATTGATTTTTTATGGCTTGCAGACAGCAGAAAAATCAGCATCATAGGCTTCTCCAACCTGAATTTGAATGGTGCCGTTGGACAAGTCGATGAGGTGTTCCTGTAAGGCGAGCGCCTGCGGCTCCTGCACCAGAATGGATAGGGTTACCATGGTGTCAAAGCTGGAATCTGTTTGAATCACTTCAAACTGCGGCAGGCAGTAGGAAACTTTTCCATACATGGTGTAATCCATGGTGAGCGTCAGCGGAATGCAGCGGCGCATTTCCAAAATAGAGGCGGCTTCGACTGCCATGGCAGTGCTGTGCGAGTAGGCACGCACCAATCCGCCTCCGCCCAACAGAATGCCGCCAAAGTAACGGGTAACGACACAGCAGACATCGGTCAAGTGATTTTTTTGCAGGACATCCAGAACCGGCATGCCGGCAGTGCCCTGCGGTTCTCCGTCATCGGAATAACGGGAGGTGTTTTGTTCCCGTACCAGATAGGCATAGACGTTGTGCCGTGCTTTTCGGTGCGCCCGGCGAACAGAATCCAGAAAGGCAATGGCTTCCTCAGCGGTTTGCACTGGCTGAAGCTGTGCGATGAATTCTGATTTTTTTTCGATATAAGTTGCAGAAACAGGCTGGGCAATGGTACGATATCCCATAAGCAGCTCCTTTTTCAGAGGTAGACAAAAAGGACGGTAAACGATTACCGTCCTTTTTTATTTTTGATTGCTTACTTGTCCATATTGAAACGCTTCTTGAAACGGTCAACACGTCCGCCGGTATCAACCAGCTTCTGCTTTCCGGTAAAGAAGGGATGGCACTTGGAACAAATTTCAACCTTGATGTCCTTCTTAACGGACATGGTTTCCATTACATTTCCGCAGTGGCAAGTAATGGTGGTCTTTTCAAATACGGGATGCAGACCTTCCTTCATGATTGTCACCTCTTTCTATCCTGTAATGCTATTGACAGCAGCCCATCAGCCAATATGCTGACAGTAGTCCTGTTTTTTCTGATCCATGCAATGGCAGCAGCCATCACGGTTTTTTATTATAGCACAGAATAAGAGGTTTGTCAAGCGCTTTTTTGGAATTTTTATGCTTGCGGGGCAACAGCACTTCTGGCATAGATGGTCAATGCATCTGTTGCATCACTTAAAGTAATAACACCGTTTAAGTCGGAATCAGCCACTACCTTTTGCAGCGGCGTCAAAATAGTCGGATTGTGAACCATGCGCTCGGAATATTCGGTCAGGATGGCTGCTGCATCATCCAATGAAACGGTTCCGTCAAAATCGACATCCCCAACTGGAATATTAAGACCATCCCGCAGAGCGTATTGAATGTGATCTGCATCGAATACATGTTTGCAGTTTATAGAAGGCCAGTATGATGCAATTTTAAATTGTACTTCTGTTAAACCACAGGAAGCATCGTAATCTTCCAATGTGAATTTGGTTTGGTCTGGATTTTTTTCTCTGAGAGATTCATAGGCATTTGCAGCCAATTCAAAATCTTCCAATGTAACAGCTCCATCGAAATTGAGATCGTATTCCTCAAATGCTACCTCTAAAATAGCATTGCAATCTTCAAATGTGATACTTCCATCCTCATTCATATCAGCCAGTGTTTTTTGTTCATCTGTTAGAATGGAAGGATTGCCGACTCTTTGTTCACAAAGTTCATCCAAAGCCAGCATCGCATCCCAAAAGGTCAGCAGACCATCTTTGTCAACATCGCCTTTTTGGAAATCAGCTGCGCCAGCTGTACAAGTCATGGCAGAAACTGCTGTCAGAACAGCAGCAATGCCACCGGCGAACCATTTTTTTGTTTTCATCATAAAGCAAAACCCCTTTCTTAAAATACAGGTTCGATACGATATCGATAAGAATGATATCAAAATAAAAATAAAAATCATTGATATCATAGTATTAGTATAACATGATGCTTGCAGCTTGTCAACGAAATTTTGGTAGGAAAAATGTAAATTGTTATAGCATTTGTACAATATTGTAAAAAAACAAGCTTTCAATCTGATGAAGCGCATATGGGTGTATGGGAGCCGTTTGCTATTTATTCACTTTTTTAGATGTTTTCCCTTTGAAAAGAATGCGCTTCTATGAGATTGCTTTCGAAATGAATGTCGAATATTGTCGAATTATGTCGAATCCAATCGGACGAAAATACTTTTACTGTTCATATTTCATTCAAAATCAATGCTGCATATCCCAAACAAGCCCTGCATAGGATGGTACCATTCCTAAAAAAGGAAGGAAAGGAGCACATACCATGCGGCGAAGCAGTGTGATACGAGATACCATAAAATTAACGTTGCTCCAATTCGTGCTGGAGAGCATCACCATGCTGCTCAATGTCTGGATTACCCGGCAGGTGGGCGCATCCATTGTCGGCATTGTGGCATTGACGGGATCCTTTTTTGCGCTTGCCAACACCATTGCAGGCGGCAATGCCTTTCTTTGCGTCAGCCGTCTGGTGTCGGAGGAAATCGGAAAACCGGTCGGAGATCCCAATCGTGTGCTGCGGGATGCCATTTGGGTTTGTGTTGGGCTGAGTGCTGTTGTCACGGTGCTGGTTGTTGCATTTGCCAATGGATGCAGCCAGCATTTTTTTCATCAGGAAGGACTGGCGGTTCCGATTCGGATGATGGCGTGTATGCTGCTTCCAGGAAGCATCTGTGCCTGCTGGAAAGGCTATTTCAATGCATTGCGGCAGGGCAA
>FR899059.1 GCA_000437255.1 Ruminococcus sp. CAG:403 | reverse complement strand
TCTTTGATTTATGGAAGTGCAGAATATTGTTATGCTGAATTGACACAGATTAATATCGTTAATCCACCGAGACCGATTTCAAATGGTGTAGCTCAAACAAGAGCAAACGGAAAATGTCTCACTTTGGCTTTTGAATATAGTCAGAAAGAACGATTTGCCAGTGCTTTAACATACGCAAATGAGCAAATCGCTTCTGCAAATGGAATTACTCAAAACTATAAATATATTTTGCAGTCACCCAATGGCACAAAGCTTGAGGTCTATGAGGATTATGCTATTCTGTATTATTTGAAATCTGGATATAGCAGCATTCTGAGCAATTCTATGAAAGGCGGTTCAAGCGGAAGTATTGTTTATTTCTCCGATTTGACATTACAGATGATAAACACTGTAGAAAATACATCTGCTTTAAAAATTGATATATTGGGCAATAATGGTGCATCTCCTGTATCTATGCCTTTAAATCCGCAGGATATAGAAACTGCGAAAGCTGTTATTTCCTATATAGAGGAAGTGAAAAACAGTAAACAAGATGAATCAAAGGAAACTACACCGGATAAATGGGAGCAGGTAGTTGGCTCAATCAGAAAGTTTCCTTTATGCGGAAAGGAACTTGAAATTTCAGAAAGTATGGATATTTTCAATTCATACAGACTGAAATTCCGCGAGCTTGCTTCTATTTGTGCTGATAATGCAAGAATAGAATATGACAGAAAAGTTCAGAATCTCACCACATTTCTTGGTTTTTATCCGAACATATATCAATCCTATCTCAGCGTTTTAATCAAGCAGTCCATGAACATTTTGATTTCTGAGGGAATATGGACAGTGACGGAAGATTCATTTGAACAGCAGCACCTTGCTGACTTCCACCTTGGAATGAATGACTATACCACAACCCTCGAAAGTATTGAATTGACATTGCAAGCAAACCGCAGAAGAATGTCAAGTCTGACAAGCCTAATTCCAAATCTAAGCGGCGGTGGTTTTGGTCTAAAGGGAGCAGTCAAGGGAATTGCAACAGCTACAGCATTCAATATTGTTCGTGACGGAGCAGAAGCAGGACTCATAAACAGTGTATCCAACATCAATCAGGCACAGCAGGCAGAATTATACGGTCGTATTAAACCCGACTATTTGTTTGAATGTGTATTCACGGATTATTGGCGTGTTTTCTTATCGCTTGTATACTTATTAAATAAAAATGGAAAATCAATCTGGTGGCTTACAAACGAAACAACGCAACAGGCAAATAATATATTTCAGAATATGTCAAATCCGAATTTTCCGCAGGATAAGTTGCTTGATGTATTTCTGGATATTCTGAAAACAAATCCATACAATACGGAATACCACAAATTTATGCTATCTCGCTTTGGTGAAAATGAAGAAACAACAGCTATTAAAAACTACTTTGGTTATACCGATTTTGATAATCCAAGAATTATATAAAAGTAAGCATCTCTTTCCGTTTATAATTTTTGATACCATAAAAACAGCCGTAATCGTAAAAAATTACGGCTGAAATTATAAAAGAAACAGTTGACTTCTTTTTGTTTATATCTTATAATATTTACACATTAAATATTATCGAGGTGTTGATGATGATTTACGGATATGCGAGATGTTCCACCAACGAGAAAATGCAGGACATTAACAGACAAGTACGAGAGCTGAAACAACAAGGGGCAACTGATACTACAATATATCTGGAATACGAAAGCGGTATGAAAGCTGACAGGGCAGAACTAAAG
>FR899058.1:14480-32682 GCA_000437255.1 Ruminococcus sp. CAG:403 | reverse complement strand
AAATTGTCACCCCGACTGGACGGGAGAGTTTCGTGCTGCAACGTATCGCAGTTTGGTGGAATTGACGGCACAGCTTTGCCAGAAGTATCAGCTTCATCCAGAAACAGGCGGTGTTATTCGGCATTATGATGTGACCGGGAAGGATTGCCCGAAATGGTTTGTACCAGAAAATCATGGCGGAACAGATACAAAGGATGGGGCACATTGGAAGAAATTCTTGAAAGATGTTGCAAATCAGATGCGGCAGTCCAAAAAAGAATCTCAGATGAATCCATCTAAAAACCTGCCCAAACCGTATTTGGTCAAAGTAACGGCAGATGTCTTGAATATTCGAAAAGGTGCCGGAACACAGTATCCTGTTGTAGGAACCATTCAGGATCGTGGTGTTTATACCATTATCGACGCTTGCAACAATTGGGGATTTTTAAAGTCAAAGGCGGGTTGGATTTGCTTGGATTATACGGAAAAACGGTCATAATTTTTTTGAGAGCCGTTTGGTAGATTCCAATTATTATAAAAAAGAAAGCTACGTGATTACGCAGCTTTCTTCATTTGGTTGGGGTGGTAGGATTTGAACCCACGGAATGACGGAGTCAGAGTCCGTTGCCTTACCACTTGGCGACACCCCAGTCTTGTTCATTTTTGTTTTGCTGTTTGACTTCCGTGTCATTCAGCTTTATTATTATAGCACAATTTGATGCCTCTGTCAATGCTTTTTTCAAAAAAAATCAAATTTGTTGAAATTGCACAAAATAGAAGTTTTACTATAGCAAAAATATTGACATTTTTTGCATTGTTTGGTATAATGAACAAGGATATTGGAGACCAGCTTGGAGCAATCCTTACTCAATCGGTAAGGGCTGGTGTTTCCGGAATCAAGAGGGGGACTGCTTTTTGACAGTTTTCAATGACATTGATGCGTTCACATCCGCCGTATTCGCCATCAATGGTCCAGGGGACATCTGTTTCTTGTAGCGTAGTAAACTTTATTTTTGCAGCACGGAAATATTGGAAATATTCCCGTTCTGTTCCAAGCTGTAAATTGACAAGACAGGAGATGATTTTTTGAAACTGAATGAGATTATCCGGTTTTTTAATGAGCATGACTTCAAATACGCCGTCGTCCCATTCTACCTCACTGAGGGAAAGTAATTTTCCAACGGAAGTGGAATTGGTTACCATGCCAAGTAAAAATTCCCCTTCTAAGCAAACCGCATCATATTCAATTCGCATTCGGCAGGCACGAATTTTAGAAAGCTTTGCAATCCCATTCAGCAAGTAAGCAGCATGTCCCAAAACATTTTTAAATTGCTGTGGGGTTTCATATGCAATATCTGTGAAGGCACCGAATGCAGCAACATAAGTGAAATATTTTTGATTGAATTTTCCAATATCACAGGAAAAGGGATGTCCATGGATGATACCTAGAACTGCTTCATTCATATGCTTTGGGATTCCAAGCCCACGAGCAAAATCATTGGTGGAACCAGTTGGAATATAGCCAATAGGCAGCATCTGACCACTGGTCATACATCCTTGAATGATTTCGTTCAGCGTGCCGTCTCCGCCGGAGCAGACAATCAGATCATAGGCGCCGGATTGGCAGGCAAGTTTTGCTTTTTCACAGCCGTCTCCTGCATGCTGAGTCGGATGAACGGTTACTTCATATCCATTGGCAGTAAATAAATCAATGATTTTAGCAAGAGAACCAGAAAGAGCAGCTTTTCCGGAATGTAAATTACAAATAAAATAGAGTTTCTTCATAGAACCTTCACCTACGTGTTCAATAAATTCATTTATGTAAAAAGTATACCATATTTATGAAAAAAAAGCAAGAAAAATAAATCGATGGAGTGTGATTCCCTTGTTGTATACAGAAGCAATGTTTTTTCTGATTTATAGCTTTCTCGGGTGGTCAGCGGAAGTCATCTTTTTTACTGTTACGAGAGGCCGCTTTGTAAATCGAGGTTTTTTAAACGGTCCGGTTTGTCCCATTTATGGATTTGGTGTCATCCTGGTTGTTTTTTGTTTAACCCCATTAAAGGATAATTTATTGTTGTTGTTCTTTGGATCAGTATTCTTAACTTCCGCACTGGAATTTTTAACCGGTTTGGTTCTGGAATTGTTATTTCATGAAAAATGGTGGGACTATTCAAAAGAACCGTTCAATATCAAAGGGTATATATGCGTTCGCATGTCTTTACTATGGGGATTTGCCTGTCTGTTAATTGTGCATGTGTTCCATCCGCTGGTAGAAAAGTTTGTCAATTGGATTCCGCTTCCAGTTGGCTATACAGTAGTAGGTGTGTTGGGCGCAGCCTTTTTGGCAGACTGTATTTATACCTTTATTCAAGTTTGTCATGTACGGCATAATTTGCGTTTGCTGCGTCAAATTTCTGCACAGCTTCGGCAGTTGTCAGATAAAGTGGGAGAGGAACTCTCCGATTGGACCATGAATGCAATGGAAAAGAGCGCTGCACTGGCGAAAGGAACCGAAAAGCGCAAAGAGGATTTTCAAATTGGACAATTGGAACGGGAACTGCGGTATCGTACAGAGATTGCAGAACTGAAAGAGAAATACGCACATTTGAATGCAGAAAAGGACAAACGCACGGTTCGGCTGCATCGTGCGTTCCCACAGTTAAAATTGGAACGGCAGTATACCGGTCGTGTATCAGAATTAATGGAAAAGATACAGGAATCTTTACAGAGATTAAAAGCCAAAACAGGAAAGAAGGACAACGAAAAATAAAAGAATGGGTCACTGCAACATTTTGTGCAGCGACCCATTCTTTTATTATTTTATGGAAGGGTTGAAATTTGTTTTAGAAGGAATTGTAATAAAAGCGTGCAATCTGTATCACCAACGGTGCCATCCTGGTCACAATCTGCCAGATAGAGCTGAATATCAGAAAGCTGCATGGTGCCCATGATGTACTTGTTTAAAAGCACCCAATCAACGAGAGAACGTCTGCCGTCTAGGTCAACGTCTCCAATTAAAAGCGTATCTTCCATGGTTGTGGTGGTAACGGTTGTCGTCGTAGTAGTTGTTGTTGTCGTTGTAGTAGTGGTAGTGGCCTGCGTTGTGGTGCTTGTGACAGCATATCCATTGGAAATGGGAGCATTGGTGGTATAGAGAAGCATTTCCCAGTAATCACAGTAGCGTTCCGGGTCGCTTTCATAATGTGCATATCCAACTGCTACATAAGTGTAAACGGGATCCAGCATTGCTTCCCGATGGTGCTCTGAATTTTCCCATCCTTCCATGACAAGGGCAGGTGTCGGAAATCCAGCTGCAATATTTTCGCCGGCACTGCAATCGGTGGTGTTTAATCCAACATCACGGAGTGTGGTAAACCAACTGGAACCATCTGGACGATTGTGGCTATAAAATGTCGTAATTTCATTGGCACGGAGATTGGAAGCCGTTAAAAGAGCGGGAGCTGTTTGAAGCGGTGCAAGTCCGTTTTCTTTACGAAAATCATTTAATAGGCAAATGGTTTCGTTGACATATGCAGAGGGATCCGTGGCTGCTGATGCGTGTATCGAAACAGGAAAACAATGCGTAACGCTGACGAAACAGCAGCAAAGTGCGAGCAGCACGGCAGTCGCTATTTGACGAAATCGTAACATAGAACTCCCCTCCTTTTTAATGTGGAGTATTTTTGCTCCAAACTAATTATATTATAGCATATTGCACATTATTTTTCAACACCTTTTGCGAAGTTTTACATTAGATATACAAAAATGCCACATTCCGAAGAATGTGGCAAAAGAACATATTATTTTTTACTGCATTTGATCATAATTGCCTTTTCGAATCTGTGCACGCTTGATTTTACCGCCCAATGTTTTTGGCAATTCATCTACGTACTCAATGATACGAGGATACTTATAGGGAGCAGTGGTATGCTTTACATGGTTTTGCAGTTCCTTAGTCAAAGCATCGCTCGGGGTATAACCCTTTGTCAGAACGATGGTTGCTTTTACAACCTGACCACGGATGGGATCCGGTGCTGCTGTGATTGCGCACTCCAGAACGGCAGGGTGTTCGATCAATGCACTTTCTACTTCAAATGGCCCAATTCGATAGCCAGAGCACTTGATTACATCATCGTTTCGGCCAACAAACCAATAATAGCCGTCTTCATCCGGCTGGAATACATCATGCGGGCAATAGCAGCCGTCGTGAATGGTTGCAGCAGTTGCTTCCGGATTCTTATAGTATCCAGTAAACAGACCCACTGGATAAGCATGATCCAAATTGCAAATGGTTAAGGAGCCGGACTCGCCAGCCTTTGCTTCTGTACCATCTTCTTTAATCAGATGAATGTCATACAACGGAGAAGGCTTTCCGGTAGAACCTGGCTTCGGTGTAATCCACGGGAAGTTTGCAAGCAAAACAGAACCTTCTGTCTGACCAAACCCTTCCCGAATTTCCTTTCCAGTCAAGCGTTTCCATTGTTCAAATACTTCCGGGTTCAGCGGTTCGCCGGCTGTTGCAAAGGTTTCAATGCTGGAAAGATCATAGCTGGCAACATCTTCTTGCAGCATAAACCGATACATGGTCGGCGGTGCACAGAAGGTTGTCAATTTATAGTCCTGCATATGCTGCAACAGGTTGGTTGGAATGAATTTC
The DNA here is from genome assembly GCA_000437255.1 of Ruminococcus sp. CAG:403. GTDB lineage: Bacteria > Bacillota > Clostridia > Oscillospirales > Ruminococcaceae > Ruminococcus_C. The sequence continues at coordinate 28,043 of FR899058.1, read as the reverse complement.
TTCATATCATAAGCAAAGATTGTAGCGCCACAGATCCATTGTCCATAGATTTTGCCCCATCCGAACTTTGCCCAGCCGGAATCGGATACGCTCATGTGCAGCTTATTTTCCTGTACCTGCTGCCAATATTTTGCAGTGGTGATATGACCCAACGGATGCGCATGGTTATGCTGTACCATTTTCGGCTGACCAGTTGTACCGGAAGTGAAGTAGATGATTGCGATGTCATCCCACTTGTTGGCAGCTTCTCCGGTAGGACGTTCATAAGTTGTTGGGAAAGTTGCTGATTCCGCAGCAAAATTATGCCAGCCTTTTTTTGGTGCACCTACTAGAATTTTATGAACCATAGACGGAACTTCCGGCTGTGCTTCTTCTACTTGTTCAATGACATAAGGATCATCCAGGCAAACCATCGTATGAACATTTGCGCTATTTCCACGATAAATCAAATCTTTCTTTGCCAGTTGAAGAGAACCAGGGATCAAAATTGCACCGATTTTATGCAGTGCAGTTGCACACACCCAGTATTCCCAGCGGCGGCGCAGGATCAGCATAACAACGGTTCCTTTGGTAATGCCGAGGCTTTCAAAATAATGTGCGACCTGATTGGAGCGCTCAGAAATTTCTGTAAAAGTAAAAGTATGTGCATTTCCGTCATCGTCGCACCAAACCAGCGCCTTTTTTTCCGGCTCCTGCTTGGCCCATTCATCTACAATGTCAAATCCAAAGTTGAAGTGTTCCGGGACGTTGACCCGATAATTTGTCTTAAAGTCCTCATAGCTATCAAATTCGATACGAGGCAGATAACGATCCAATAACATGTCTATAATTCCTTCTTTTTAGATTTCAATATAATGCTTCAAGTGTCGAAACGCCATCGAATTGGTGCCAATCGACATCTTCTGTGTATGGATGCAGAGAATATGCATTTTTTTATACACTTATTTATTATAACTCGATTTGAAAGGCATGTCAATATATTTCAGCGGAATTTGACAAAAGTTACGATAACTTCATAAAAGAAAGAGAGAGGATTGGAGAGAACTTTTTATAAAATGTTCTGGTAATTTTGGAAAAGGTATGGTATAATAAAAAGAAGCTATGAAAGATATGGCAGAAAAACTTCATTTGGATAGGAGGCATCCGGTATGCGCATGGATTGTCATACCCACACTGCAACTTCTCCCGATGGCTTCGGCAGCGCCATTACATTGTGTCATCAGGCAATTGCCAATCATCTGGATGGACTGGCAATTACCGATCATGTGGAATTGAATCGCTTTTTTTCACAGGAGACCTATCAGTGTCAGCCAAGAAATGAGTGGGAGTTCTTTGATTATGAAGCGGTCTTTCAAAAAGCAGTCAAGACGGCTTCCCAATGTAAGCAAGCATTTGCAGGAACGCTTCGGGTTGCTTGCGGCATTGAATTGGGACAAGCCAATGCAGATTTTGCGTTGGCAGATCGTGTGGTGCAGCATCCGGATTTGGATTTTGTGATCGGTTCGCTGCATGAGCTTTCAGATCAGGAAGACTTTTTCAGTTTGACGTATACGCCGGAAACCATTCCAGCATTGATGGAACAATATTTTTCCGAGCTGCTGACCATTTGTCAGTGGGGGAAGTTTGATGTGCTGGGACATCTGACCTATCCGCTTCGATACATAGAAGGGGAACATGGCTTTTCAGTTCCTTGTTCTGCTTATGAAGAGCAGATACGGCAATGCTTTTCCGCAGTAATTCAGGCGGGAAAGGGCATTGAACTGAACGTATCCGGTTTGCGGCAGAAATATGGAAAGCCGTTTCCAACATTGGAGTTGCTGCGGTTGTATCGGGAACTGGGCGGAGAGATTCTCACCATTGGAACCGATGCACATTGTGCAGCCGATCTAGGCAGCCATCTTTCAGATGGCATGCAGCTGGCAAAAGAAGCTGGATTTCGGTATCTTTGCTGGTTCGAACGGCACCAGCCGCAGTTTACTGCCATATCAATTTGATCTCTGTCGTAATTGGAAATCAGATCAAAAACGATGAGTATCGTATCTCATAGCCAATGGATGGATCATCACAAGATGGTGGGTATCCTTTATGGGTGCAGTTTGCTTGTGATAGAACAGGAGGATTATCTATGAATGAATTGATCGCACTGTTGAAACAGAACGCCCGGCTTTCCGATGCACAGCTGGCGGTTATGCTGGGAAAAACGGAAGCAGAAGTGGCGGCGGAAATTAAGCAGCTGGAACAGGATGGCGTTATTAAGGGATATAGTGTCATTTGCAACGAAGAACTGACGAATGACGATCGGGTGAATGCCATCATTGAACTGCGTGTGACCCCGCAAAAGGATTGTGGATTTGAAGAAATTGCACATACCATTATGCAGTATGATGAGGTAGAGAGCATCTCTTTGATGTCCGGTGCTTATGATTTGATGGTATCCATCAGCGGCGATAATGTGAAAGATGTTGCATTGTTTGTCTCTCAGCGTTTGGCACCGCTGCATGGTGTACTTTCCACAGCCACCCATTTTGTATTGAAAAAATATAAGGAAAAAGGCATCTTCATTGAAACTGAGGAGCCGGATGAAAGGGGCTTTGTTGGTCCGTGATAAATTATGATACGATCCTGTCGGATCAGGTAAAAGCCATGCAGCCATCTGGAATACGGAAATTCTTTGATTTGGCATCTACCATGGAAGGCGTTATCAGTTTGGGCGTTGGAGAACCGGATTTCCCAACACCATGGGCCATTCGGAAAACGGCGATGGATGTACTGGAACGCAAACGAATTATTTACAGTGCCAATTCTGGTATGATGGATTTGCGGCAGGCAGTTGCAGACTACTTAAAACGGAAAAACAATCTGACCTACCATCCGCAGGATGAAATTGTGATTACGGTTGGCGGATCGGAAGCCATTGATCTTGCGATTCGCAGCGTCGTCAATCCAGGGGATGAAGTGCTTTTGGTGGAACCGTGTTTTGTCTGTTACCGCCCAATTGTTGAGCTGATGCACGGAGTTGCCGTAGCCATTCCAACCAAGGAAGAAAATCATTTTAAGTTAACCGCACAGGAATTGCGGGAGCACATTACGGAAAAGACCAAAATGCTGATTCTTCCGTTTCCGAATAATCCGACTGGCGGCATTATGACGCGGGAAGATCTGGAACAGATTGCAGACGTTTTGCGGGAGACCAATATTGTGGTACTTTCCGATGAGATTTACAGCGAGCAGACGTATGGCAGAAAGCATTGCTCCATTGCAGAGCTGGAGGGTATGCAGGAGCGTACCATTCTGGTCAATGGCTTTTCCAAGTCGTTTGCCATGACAGGTTGGCGTCTGGGATTTTTGGCTGCGCCAAAGCCGCTTTGCCAGCAGATGCTGAAAATCCATCAGTATGCCATCATGTGTGCACCGACTGTCAGCCAGTATGCAGCCATTACAGCCTTGCAGACTTGTGACGATGAGGTGCAGAAAATGGTGCATGAATACAATGTGCGCCGCCGGATGCTGGTAGATGGATTAAACCGAATTGGACTGCATTGCTTCAATCCGGAAGGTGCTTTTTATGTATTTCCATGCATTCGCAGTACCGGAATGGATAGTGAAACGTTCTGTGAGAAACTGCTGCAAGAGGAAAAAGTGGCTGTGGTTCCAGGTAATGCGTTTGGAGCAAGCGGAGAAGGCTTTATTCGAATTTCCTATGCTTATTCTATTAAACATTTGATGGAGGCATTGGGACGGATTGAAGCGTTCGTACAGCGACACAAAAAGGATGCATCTGTATGAGGCAGCTTACCATACGAACAGCTGCTAAAATTAATCTGGCACTGGATATTACCGGAAAGCGTCCAGATGGATACCACACCTTGGAAACCATTTTTCAGACTGTTTCGATCTATGACACACTGCAAGTTCAATTGGTGCCGAAGCCGGGGATTCAGCTGCAATGCAATCTTCGTGCCATTCCGTGCAATGAAAAAAACCTGGTCTATCAGGCAGCTGCCCTCTTTTTGGAGAAGACTGGATTGCAAAGCGGCGTTTCCATCTTCTTGCGAAAGTTCATTCCTTCTCAGGCAGGAATGGGGGGAGGCAGTTCCGACGCTGCCGCAACGCTCTATGCATTAAATCGTTTGACACATGCAGGAATTCCACTGGAAACATTGTGTGAATGGGGGTTGCAGCTTGGCGCAGATGTTCCGTTTTTCTTTTATGGCGGAACTGCATTTGCCGATGGAATCGGAGAGCGCTTAAAAGCATTGCCAGCGCAGGCAGGAACCTTGCTGCTGCTGGCAAAGGGACGCATTGGTGTTTCGACAAAAACTGCTTATCAGAAACTGGATGGATGCAGCAATTTACAGCATCCGAATGTACAGGAATTGAAGCATTGCATTCTACAGGGAAAACTGCTTGTGCAGTTGGCTCCGCTTTGTAGCAATTTGTTTGAGCAGGGAATTTCCAATGCGGAAATTTCCAGCATTCAGCAGACCATGCGGGAGCTGGGAGCCGCATGTAGTGTGATGACCGGAAGTGGCGCTGCTGTTTTTGGAATGTTTGAATCGACCTCTGCACAGCTGGCATGTTATCAGCGATTGCAGAAAATGGTACCGTTTGTAATGTGCTGTAAGACAACCGATACTTCCTTTCAAATTGTTTCCGAGCAGTCTTAACTTGTAATTAAATGGAAAACAACAAAAAACGGACATACTGGATGTAAGTTCCAGTATGTCCGTTTTTCTAATTGATTTTGTTGATTAGGATGCAGGAGAATCAGACTGCTTTGCTTCCGCTTCTTGTTGATCCTTGCTAATCTGATGTGTTTTGATGATGTACTGTGGCCGTTTCTTCACTTCGGAATAGGTCTTGGATACATACAAGCCGGTAATGCCGTTGCAGAAGAGCTGAATGCCTGCTACAAAACAAATGATGCAGGCGAGTGACGGCCATCCGGAAACAGGATCCCCCCAGATCAATGCCCGGAAGAAGAAAACCAATACCATAATGAGGGCGATGAAACAGAACACAATGCCCATAACGGAAGATAGTGCAAGGGGAGCTGTAGAAAAAGCGATGATACCCTCAATGGCGTAGAGCAGCAATCCCCAGAATGACCACTTGGTGGTGCCGGCTACACGGTTACGATTTTCAAAGGCAATCCATTTGGTATTGAAGCCAACCCATTGGAAAATTCCCTTGGAGAAACGATTGTATTCCCGCAAAGAAACGATAGAGTCTACCATTTGACGGGTCATCATACGGAAGTCTCGTGCACCGTCTACAATGTTGGTTTTAGAGATTTTCCGAATGACTTTGTAGAACATTCTGGCAAAAAAGGAACGGATCTTGGATTCTCCGGTTCGATTGACTCTTCTGGAGGCGACACAATCATAATCTGAATTCTTGATGGTGGTATACATTTCTTCTACCAGTTCCGGTGGATCCTGCAAGTCTGCGTCAATGATGACAACATAATCACCGTCTGCATGTTCCAATCCGGCAAACATAGCAGCTTCCTTTCCAAAGTTGCGGGAGAAAGACAGGTAGCTGACATGCGGATACTGTGCAGCTGCTTCCTTCATAACGGTTAAGGTATTGTCTCTGGAGCCATCATCTACAAATAAATACTCCATTCTGACATTGTATGCTTCTTGCATGCGGTGATAAACCTGATCCATTGCCTGAATGAAGAGCGGAATGGTTTCTTGTTCGTTGTAGCAGGGTATAATAATTGAGATTTTATCTTGCATTTGCGTTCATCCTTTCCTTTTTCTTTTTTCATCCCTTGTTATGCAGAAGCTGTTTTCCTGTGTGTCAACAGCATTCTTTATTTTGCAAATTCATAGGTGGGGCTGACATAGATTTCCATGACAGAATCAATGCCAGCATAGTAGGTATAGCCTTCTTCTTTCAATTTGTTTCGCTGTGTTTCATTGTAGTCATAGTCCATATCCAATCGAATGATTGCAAAATCTGTGAAAGAAGGATTTTCTGCAAACCAATCATTCATTTCATAAACTTCATCTCGATTGGCAAGCTTCGGTACATAGAACGTATCACATACGACAGATGCATCTTCCGGAATGCTCTCCAGAACCTCATCTTGCTTTTCATAGCGTTCCTGATTATTCAGGTAGGATTCTCGATTGCCGGCTACCTTTCCGGAATACAATGTGGTTGCACAGTAAAGGGATGCCATTGCGGTAAATGCTGCCACATACTGCCGTTTGCGTGACCGGAAATCGGCACTGTTTACAATGGTTGCATAGACCAGACAGGTTCCGGTTCCAAAGACATACTGGAATCCGATGTTGGCAGCATATGGATATCCGCTTGCCAGATTCATCAGCAGGAAGGGGAGTACCAGAAACAAGTGCGAGAATTTTTTGGTGAAAAACGGCATCAGGCCAAGTGGAATCATAACCGTCAGGAAGAATAGGAAAGTTTCTTCTCGGATGCACTGACTGAAGAAGTAAGCGGGGTCCATTAAAACAGTTTTGATGATCTCTCCAAAGCCGGCATCCTGATCAATCATCAGGTTGCCATATGTACGGGAGGTCATAACGCCTTCTGCATGGCGATTCATAATTCCAGTTACAACGGCAAAGTAAATTCCGCCAATGGCAGCCATAATGGCACCGTGCTTCCGAATACCTGTTTTGTTCTTTTGGAATAGCAGATAAGCACCGATACATACAATGTAAATCGGGGCATCTTCCTTAACAAACAGAACCAGTACCATAAAGAAATAGATCAGAATCGGCTTTTTCTTTTCAATGGCATAGAAGAGCCACATCAGAAGCGGCGGTAAAAAGGCATTCTCATGGAAATGATAGTAGCAGGGGCCAATCAATTCCGAGCAGAATAAATAGGTAATTCCAAAGAAGAGCGTTGTTGCATTTTTAAAGTGATACTGTCTGCAAATGCCCATCAGCGGAATGACACCGACTGCAATGAGAACAGCCTGCGCAATGAGCAATGTTTCTGCATGTGGGAAGAAATAGTAGAACGGAAGCAGCAAATAGTAGATCGGGGAGAAGTGAATGGCAAAGTGTGACAAAAATTCATTTCGTTCGCAGGTTGTAACAACAGAAAGATCATTGATCATGGAATGATACATCTGAATGAAAATACCCATGTCAAAGCAGGAAGTGCCATACATTTTGTATTGATAAATGGTGGAACTTGCTACACAGAATGCAACACCGCCTGCTAATAGCAGCAGCAAAATACAAGTCACCCAGAACGGGAGTTTCTTCGTGGCACATTTTCGGTCATATTGTAAGGCAATATAGCTGGAAACGGCTGTAATTAAAATCATGACAAAACAGTAATAGATATTTTCATTTCGCCATAGGGTTACCAGTGAGAAGGAGACCAGTCCGACTATTAGTAAACTGCTGTCCAGTCGGGTGTGCTTGAATTTTAATTTGAGCAGGGAGAAGAGAACATATGCACCTGCTGCCAGCAGAATCAGATTGCGAAGGGAAATGCAGTCTCGGAATTCGTGCCAGTTTAAAATGGGTCGATAGGAAGTATCTCCGTGAAAGGAATAGTAGAAAACAGCAAAAAAAGCAGAAATGAGAAAATAGATGCCGGCAAACCGCATGATACAATGCGGCCAGCTGATTTGGCGAACCCACGCTTTTCCCTGCTGGAGGAGGGTGCGAAGCTGAAAGCCGGATGATTCTTTTAAGAGGATGCCATCAGTATTGGGCTCTGCTGAGTCGGAATCAACTGCATCTGTCTGTACAGCATCAGAAGGCGATTCTGCTTCAGAAGAATTAGATGTTTCTGTAGAGTCTGTGGAATTAGAATCCACAGTGGCAGGGGATTCCGTAGCTGGTAGTACAGCATCTTCTGGAGTAGACTGCGGTGGATTCTGGTTGTGCAAGTCTTCCGAATCCGCTGTTTGAGCAGTCTCTGGATTTTTGGTTTCATCATTCATATGATTTTAGCTCCTTATGTATGCTTGATTTTTAGAACCGCTCTCTTAGAAAGAGCAGTTTTAAAAAGACGTACGGTTCATTTTTATAGGAACGTACGCTAATACAAACGCATTCCCATCAATCGGCGCACTTTTTCGGAAATTCATTCTGGAAAAGCAGCTTTCAGGAATGCGTAGTTCATACGTTTGAAAAGGGACAAAACGTATGCAGTTGGCAGAAAAAGAAGAATCCATGGAACTGAAACGGGTGCCAGTCTTCTTTCCGTAAGTTGCCATTTTGCTTTTTCAGTATACCACGAAATTTAAAAAATGTCAACATCACTTTCATGAAAATCTGCATAAAACGTACAAAAAATAAAGGGAAAAGGGCGCTCAATTTTCCATATTTGTTGAAATGTGATTGAATCAGAAGACAATTCTTCAGACGGCAAGAACCAATACAGGCTATTTGACAATTTGATTGCTTCAATTGAAAATTTCGGCAGCAAATTGCATTTCTCTTTTCTTTCCAAAGAATCAGAATACAATACTTAAAAAATCAAATAATTTAGAAGCAAAAATCTTTTTTATCTTTACAAATTGCTATTTTTATGCTAAAATATAGAAAAATAGATTGACAAAAAGCAAAGGCGCTTTACTCCGATAGGGGTATTGCGCCTTTTTTTGGTTAGGAGGCAGAAATTGGATCAGCAGATTCGATTTACAAAGGAAATGAACGCCCTGCTGCGACGATTTCAGCAAGAGCAGTGTGAGGCAGCGTCTTATGCGTCGCAATCGGATTTTTCGCATTTTGATGGAATCGCCAATCAGATTTCAGCAGCATCATTTTCTCTTCTGGAACAAGGATTGATACAGCGTGTCCAGGCGTGGAATCTGTTTCTCAGCGATATTTATGGAGAAGGTGCCATTTTATCTGCTGGGATTGTACCGGATCAACTGGTTTTTTCCGCAAAGGCGTACAGTCCGCAGTGTCAGCAGCTGGTTCCACCGGGATCGGTTTATTGTCAAGCTGTTATGATGCAGTTGTTACAGGAACCAGACGGTGCCTGGTATGTTTTAAAAGAGGATAGTTTACAGCTTCGTGGAGTCGGACACGCCTTGCTCGCCAGAGCTTTGACCAAGCAGTGTGCGCCCGCCATGCTGGAAAGCGCTTCTGTTTTAGACAGTTTACAGTTGATCGGTCAATTTCAAAAGATGATGGATGCTGTCAATTGCGGCGGAGAAAATGTGGTGTTGCTGTCGCATCCAGATCCAGATGCAAGGTTAGAATTGGCGTATTTGGCAAAGCAGGCAGGTTGTTTAGCTGTGGAACCAAGTGCATTGTCTGTTGTACAGGATGTGCTCTATTGCTTTGTAAATGGAGTAGAAAAGCGAGTGGGTGCGCTATATCGCTGCATTCCGGATGCCTTGCTGGATCCGGTTACCTTTGATGCGGAGAGTACAATTGGCGTACCAGGTTTAATGGCAGCGTATCGTGCCGGAAATGTGGCAATTCTCAATGCACCGGGGAGCGGATTGATGAATGATTATCTATTTTATTATTATATGCCGCAGATCATTTCATTTTATTTAGAGGAACGTCCGATTCTGCGCAGTGTGCCGACTTATTTGCCAACGCAAAAAAAAGATCGTGCCTATGTGTTAAAAAATTTGAAGAATCTGATGCTGTATGATAGTCATAGCGGACAACTTGTTTGCAATGGCAGTCATCTGCGGGAAGAACAATTTCAGAAAATCAAGAGTATGGTGCAGCGCAACCCGGAGCGGTTTTTGGCACAGGAACAGGTTTTTCCAGCACCGATGTCCTATGTACAGGGAAATGCCATTGCATGTACCCGATCAAGTTGTGTACATGCCGTGGTGTTAACCGGAGAACAGACCCGTGTCTGGCAGGGCGGCGTGACACGATTTGAAGCACAAAATGAATCCGGATGGAAGGATACCTGGATTGTAGATACAGAAAGGAAGACAGAACCAAAATGAAACGAATTGCATATACTTTAACCGCTGCTATTCGATATGACCGGCCGGTTGATCGGCAGTATTTTTCCCTGCATATCACGCCACGCAGCAGCAATGCACAGCAGGTCTGCGGAATTCATACCAAAATTTTGCCGACAGAGGGATACTGTATCCAGCATGATTTTTGCGGCAATGCGCTGTGTGTGGGCAGTGCATACGGACAGCATACAGAATTCACCTATGAAACCTCTGGAATTGTGTTCAGTAACTATGAAAAGGGAGAATGCAGTGCGCCGAAGCGGATTTATGCGCTGCAATCGCCGTTGACAGCTTTGACCAAGGAAATGGAAACATTTTATCAGCAGACGGTTTCTGTTTGCCTTAACTATTGTGAGCAGTCCATTTGCAAGCAGGCAGCTTGCTTGATGCAGGTACTGTTTTATCATATGACTTATCAAAAAAATGAAGCAGAGATTCTGTGCAGTGCAGAGAAAGCATTTCGGAAGCGAACCGGTTCGGCACAGGATTATGTGCATCTCTTTTTGAGCTGTTTGCGCCGGGCAGGAATATCTGCACGTTTTGTAACAGGATTTTGCTGTGCAGAACCGGAAAACGGAGAGAAAGAAACTGCCTTTCTGCACCATTGGGCAGAGGTTTACGATGGAACTCGCTGGATTGGATTGGATCCGGTTTTCAATCGGCAAGCGGATGACCGTTATGTGGTTTTGGCAGTGGGAAGAGATCTTTCGGATTGTATGATGCTGCGGATTGCAGGTGTAGAACATGCAAAGGCATTTCAGGAAATTTCGCTGACAACGGCAGAATCGGCATAAAGTGGCGATCGGCTTAAATAGAATAAAAAAATCTGCTGCACCCATTTTCCTAGCTGGGTGCAGCAGATTTTTTATTTTTTGGATTTCGCTTGCAGCAGTGTAGTGATACGTTGCCGAATAGAAGGTTTCTTTTTTTGTGCATCGGATTGCTTGGTAGCTGCATGATAGGCATCGAGCAGCTCTTCTTGTCCGCGTTTTTTGAGTCCATACGAAACAGCTTGTTTTAGCACATCGTAAATAACTGCAAACAGCGGAACGCCTACAATCATACCAAGGAATCCCCAAAGTCCACCAAATAACAGGATGGAAAACAATACCCAGAAGCTGGAAACACCAGTTGTATTGCCCAGAATTTTTGGTCCAATGATGTTTCCGTCAATTTGCTGGAGAATAATAATAAAGATGACAAACCAAAGGCACTTGATTGGGGATTCAATTAAGATCAAGATAGCGGATGGAATGGCGCCAATAAATGGGCCAAAGAATGGAATGATATTGGTTACTCCAATGATAACGCTAATTAAAGCCGTATTTGGAATTCCCAAAATGGAACAGACAATGGCACAGATGACACCAATGATTGCACTATCCAGTAATTTTCCACTTAAAAATCCGCTGAACATACGATCGGCATAGGTGGCTTCTTTTAAAATCCAGTCTGCCCGTTTCTTTGAAAAGATACTATAGAGACAGAGTTTTGCCTGTGCAGCAAACTTTTTTCTGCCATACAGCAAATAAACAGAGACAATGATGCCGATTAAAATATTTTTGATCCAGGCAAATACATTGATGACGCTGTTGGAAATGCCGCTGACGAGGGACTGAACAGATGGAATTAATTCCTCTTTCAACCAAGTTTGCACATTGGGCAGTACAGTATCGGAAAAATCATTCAAATGCCGCAAAACAGTGGGATTTCCCCGAAAGTATTCTTGCAGCCATTTGATGGTTCGCTGAGCAGTATCCGGCAGTATTGTAATGATGGATAGAATACTCTGCAATAGTTTGGGAAGCAGAATAATCAGCAGACAGTAAATGATGAGTAAACCGGAAATCAAACTTGCTGCAATGGCAAGTACATGCACCAGTTTTTCCCGTTTCTGTGCATTGATTTTGCAAAGTATGCGATGAAACAGGGATTCATAAAGTTTACAGAGTGGTTTTAAGATGTATGCGATGGCAATGCCATATAAAATGGGCTTTAAAATGTTAATAATGGATGTGTAGCCGTTTTTTACAGAATCAAAGTGAAAGACTCCGTAAATGAGCAGAGCTCCCAGAATCAACACGGTTAAGATTCCGGCGACTGTGGAGAAGTATTTTTTTAGTTGCTCCTTCAATTTCAACACCGCCCGTTTTTAGGACTTTTTCACTTGACTGGCTGCGGAATTTCCCATAATTCCGGCGATGATTGCGAAGATACCACCGCTGAACAATGCACCCAGCACAATTTGTAAAACGCTGATGACAGTATGTCGGCTTGCCTGTTGATGCAGGGACTGAAGTGGTTGGGATTGAACAAGATTTCGAAATTTCATGGTGAGGACACCAAAAACAATGGAGAAAATGAAGCCCAAAATTCCAGCGACGATATAGATGATTCCTGAAATCGTGGTGGCATCAGAGATACTTTCTCCCAACACAATGGAACTCATACCAGATAGAATTATGAGGAGACCAGCAGCAGCAGAAACAAAGGAAAGAATGGTTTGCGTTTTGAGGTTGCTGATGATTTTAGGGCGTGGATCCGTGTACATCATTTGCTGCATGTAAGGATTTTGCTGCTGGGTATAGGGATTTTGTTGCTGCATGTAAGGATTTTGCTGTTGTGTATACGGATTTTGTTGCTGCATGTAAGGACTTTGCTGCTGTGCGTAGGGATTTTGTTGCTGCATGTAGGGGCTTTGCTGCTGTGTATACGGATTTTGTTGTTGTGCGTAAGGGGCTTGCTGTTGTGTGGACGCAGTCTGCTGGAATCGTGCACTTGGGGGTGTAATGGCAGCTGTGATTTCTGCTTCTGTTGCGTTCCAGAACGTTCCGTCTGCAAAAGCCACGCCAATGACCAGTGTTTCAATGAAGGCAGCCGATGCATTTTGCAGCGGAATAGGATCGTTTAATTCAAAACTTTGTCCAGATCCAACACTGTTCAGAGAAGCTGTATAGTTATTGGTTTCGGTTAAAACACCGTTTACATCGTAGGCAATGTAGCGAATGGTAATTTGAGAGATGGGCTGACTGCTGACATTTTGCAATTGCAGCCGCAGCAATGCAGCTTGTGAGGTGGTATCGAACAGCAGCTGGGCATGTTCAATATTAACGGCTGAAGTGCCGATTCTGCGATCGGTCAAATGATCTCGTACTTGATAGCGTGAAGATTCCATCATGCAACTCCTTACTTAGTAGGTGGCGATTGCTTTCGATTGGCTTGATAGAGCAAAATGAGTCCGTTTAATAATAAATCCGGGTCATAGTGCAGCGTTTGTTTACAGTATGGAAGAACCAGATGTGCCAATCCGCCGGTGATGACGGTGGTAACAGGTGTCCCGAGTGCTTCTTCGGTTCGTGTAATAATTCCGTCCAAACAAGATGCGGTTCCATACAGCAGACCGCTTTTGATACAGTCTATGGTATTGGTGCCAATCATTTGCTTGGGGGGATCAAAAGAAATTTTAGGCAGCTGAGAGGTGCGAGTCACCAATGCATCCAGGGAAGTCTGCATACCTGCCATGATGATGCCGCCTAAAAATCGGTGTTGTGCATCAATTACAGAGCAGGTTGTTGCCGTTCCCATATCAATGACCAAAACGGGAAGAGGATAGGCTGCTG
>FR899058.1:4750-14456 GCA_000437255.1 Ruminococcus sp. CAG:403 | reverse complement strand
CTGCCGCAACGGCATCAACCACTCGGTCACTGCCTACTTGTTCAGGATGCTCCACACAGATGGAAAGACCTGTTTTGATGCCCGGTGATACAATCAGCGGTGTTACCTGTACTGTTTTCTGTACTGCATGAGAAAGAACGGTGGTCAGCGATGGTACAACAGAAGAAAGAATGGCACCATCTATGGCAGAGGCATCAACAGCATGCAGCTGTAAAATAGTGCGAATCGAAACAGAAAATTCCAATGTGGTTGCCTGACGATTGGTGGAGATGCGTTCAATGAACTGAAATTCATTTTGCACAAATCCGCCAATGACAATATTGGTGTTTCCGATATCAACTGCTAATGTCATGCCTGTACCTCTGTGTCCGGTAAATCTTCTAATGCACCATGTGCTTCGTAGCGTGTTTTTCGCAGAATGTGATTTTCTTCATCTACAAATACCACGTGCGGTTTCTGCTGTTTGGCTTCTTCCGGTGTGACATTGGCGTAAGACATGATAATAATGGAGTCGCCTTTTTGTCCGCACCGTGCCGCTGCACCATTCAGACAAATCATGCCGGAATGGGCAGGGCCGGCAATGGTATAGGTTTCCAGCCGATCTCCGCTGTTGATATTGACAACATGGACGTGTTCATATTCGATCAGACCTGCTGCCTCCATCAAGGCGGCATCAATGGTGATGCTGCCAATATAATTGAGCTCGGCTTGTGTGATAACAGCCCGGTGAATTTTACTTTTTAGCATGGAAATGGTCATACGGATTCTACCTCATCTGTAAAGAAATTATCAATGAGTCGGGTCTTGCCGATGTAAACAGCCATAGCACACAGAGCAGGACGGTCTAAGGTCGGAATCTGCTGCATGGTAGCAGCGTCTACCAGTTTGACATAGTCAATTTTTGCAAGCGGCTCCTGTTCGATGTGTGCTTTCATCTTGGAAAGGATGGTTTGACAGTCGGTTTCACCTTGCCGAACCAACTCTTTTCCAATGGCAACCGCCTGAGAAAGAACCAGTGCTGCAACACGTTCTTCTTTGGATAAGTAGGTATTGCGGGAACTTTTTGCAAGACCGTCTGCTTCCCGGATGATCGGGCAGCCTACGATGGTAAGATTCATATTCAGATCGGTTACCATACGGCGAATAACAGCCAGTTGCTGTGCATCTTTTTTGCCAAAGTAAGCTCGATCCGGTGTAACAATGTGGAAGAGTTTGCTGACAACCGTGCAGACACCGCGGAAGTGAATGGGGCGGCTTAACCCGCACAGTTCCTTTGTTAAAATATCCATATCTACATAAGAACAGAATCCAGCCGGATAAAGCTCTTCCGGTTCTGGATGGAAGATAACATCTGCGCCATGTGCTTCTGCCAGAGCAGCGTCGTGCTCCAGATCTCTTGGATAGCTGTCAAAATCTTCATTTTCTCCGAATTGCATGGGATTGACAAAAATTGAGACAACAGTTTTGGTGTTTTGCTGATGCGATGCATCGATTAAGCTGGCATGTCCTTCATGCAGGTATCCCATAGTGGGAACCAGTCCAATGGTTTCGTCGGCTTTTCGCCATGCCTGTACTTGCTCCCGTACTTGTGCAATTGTGGTTAAGATTTTCATTTGTTTGCCTCCTTATGATAGGCAGCACGCAGCTGCTCCAATTCTTCCGGTGCGATGGAAAATGTATGCTCCTTTGCAGGAAATGCACCAGATTTGGTTTCTGCAATATATTGTGTAACGCCTTCTCGAATGACGGCGCCTGCATCTGCAAATTGTTTCGCAAATTTTGGAACGAAGTCAGAAAAGAGTCCCAGCATGTCCTGATAAACCAATACCTGACCGTCACAGCCATTTCCTGCGCCAATTCCAATAACTGGGATTTCCAGCAGTTCGCTGATGAGGGTGCCGACCGGAGCCGGAATACATTCTAGTACCAGTGCATCTGCACCGGCTTCTTGAATGCGCAGGGCATCTTCCACCAGGCGCTTGGCTTGTTCTGCGGTTTTTGCCTGTACTTTGAATCCGCCAAATACGTTAATCGATTGCGGTGTCAGTCCCAAATGACCAATTACCGGAATCGTGGCTTGTTTGATTGCAGTGATTCGGTCGCAAACGGCAGCACCGCCTTCCAGTTTTACAGCTTGTGCACCGCCCTCCTGGATCAGCCGGCCCGCATTGATAACGGCTTGTTCCACGCTGACTTGGTAAGACATAAATGGCATATCGGCAACGACAAGCGCATGTTTTGCACCACGGGAAACGGCTTTGGTATGATGCAGCATATCCTCCATGGTAACGGGAAGTGTGTTTTCATATCCGAGCATTACCATTCCGAGAGAATCTCCCACCAGAATGGCATTCACGCCGCAGCGATCCAACAGCGCTGCAATGGAATAATCATAGGCAGTAAGCATCGTGATTTTATCTCCTGATTGCTTCTGCTGTTGCAGCGTTGCAATTGTGTTCTTCATAACTTTATATCCTTTCTGCATGTTGTTGCTATTTTCTAGGCGTCCGCCTGCCGGTTGGTTCCAGATCAAAACAGACTGTTCGAAATACAGCACGCCTTCATTATAGCACGTTTTTTCTTTTTATGCAACAAAAACTGAAATAGAGTGCTGATTTTATCAAAAATAAATCTTGCACCTGGAATCACTGCGTAGTATAATAAAGAAAGGGGATTGGAAAATGATACACAGAAAGGCGGCGGTAGAATTTGCAGGAGGAAGCATTTTGGCTCTGTATTGCAGACCTTCAGCAGCATCCGGTGGTAGTCGAGATGAAACGATATCCACAGCATGGGGTCACTTCTTGCTATGCGCATTGTTTGCGGGTGGCATATGGAAATTATATCATTTGCAAGCGATTGGGACTGGACTATCGATCGGCAGCAAGAGCAGGTATGCTGCATGACTTGTTTTTATATGATTGGCATGTTCCAGATCGCTCTCATAAGTGGCACGGTTTGATTCATGCAAAAATTGCATTGGAAAATGCAAGACGGTATTTTTCTTTGAACCCCAAAGAGTGCGATATGATTCGCAAGCATATGTTTCCGCTGAATCTGGCACTTCCCAGATATAAAGAGACGGTTGTAATTGTTCTGGTAGACAAGTACTGCAGCCTGACGGAAACACTGGCTTACTGGGGTATGCAGGTGCAGTCTTTTGCTGGGCTCTTTCTTCGAAAAATTTTTTCTTAGTTTCTAAAAAACCAGCTGTACGGAAGTATTCCGTGCAGCTGGTTTTCGTTTCATTCTTATTAATTATACACGATCCAATGCCTGCTTAACGTCTGCAAGAATGTCATCCACATGTTCCAGACCAACTGACAGACGAATCAAACCGCCGTCAATACCAGCTGCAACCAGCTGCTCTTCAGTCAGCTGACGATGCGTTGCGGAAGCCGGATGCAGTACACAGGTGCGAATATCTGCAACATGCACTTCAATGCTGGCGAGTTCCAGCGCATCCATGAACCGTACGGCTGCCGGCCGACCGCCCTTAATGGAGAAGGAAATAACGCCGCAGGTGCCATTTGGCAGGTATTTTTGTGCAAGTGCATGGTATTGATCGGTTTCCAGTCCGGGATAAGTTACGGATACAATTTTATCAGAAGTTTCCAGGAATTTTGCAACAGCAGTTGCATTTTCGCAGTACTGCTTCATACGAATCGGCAGTGTTTCTAAGCCAAGATTCAAGAGGAATGCAGAATGTGCGGACGGGTAGCAGCCAAAGTCTCGCATCAGCTGCATTCTTGCCTTGATGATATATGCCATTTTTCCGAATTCACGGGTGTATACAACGCCGTGGTAGCTTTCATCCGGCTGCGTAAAGTCTGGAAATTTGCCGCTGGCTTCCCAGTCAAAGTTGCCGCTGTCTACAATGACGCCACCGCCCTGCAATGCATGGCCATCCATATACTTGGTTGTAGAATGTACCACAATATCTGCACCAAATTGAATGGGCTGACACAGACAAGGTGTTGCAAATGTATTATCCACAATCAGTGGAACATGGTTCTTATGTGCAATGGCAGCAAATTTTTCAATATCAAACACAGCCAGTGCTGGATTGGCAATGGTTTCTCCGAATACCGCCTTGGTATTGGGTTGAAATGCCTTTTGGATTTCTTCTTCAGAAGCATCTGCATGCACCCAAATACACTCGATGCCTAACTTTTTCAGGGTAACACCGAACAGATTGACCGTTCCGCCGTAAATCGTTGTAGCTGCGAGGAAGCTGTCTCCGGCGCTGCAAACATTCAGGATCGACAGCAGGGAAGCTGCCTGTCCGCTGGTAGTCAGCATAGCGCCAACGCCGCCTTCCAATGCTGCAATTTTTTGTTCAACTGCGTCACAAGTTGGATTGGCAAATCGGGAATACATCGGTTCCATGGGCATATCAAACAAATCTGCAACATGCTCGGTGGAATCAAAGCGGTAAGTGGTGCTCTGTACAATTGGCATAACACCAGGGCCTCCATTTTCCGGTGTATATCCGGCATGTAGGCATTTGGTTTCTAATTTTGCATTTGGATTACATGGCTTTATCATCGTATGACCTCCATCTTCGAGCATGCCGCAGAAAAATACGAAACAGGCTCTTTATCGTAAAAATTCATTTCGTAAGTTTATTATAGCATTTTTTGTAAAAAAATGCAAGGAAGATTGCACGGATTTTGGAAAAATGTGGAAAAATTCTTTTCTCCTAGGAGAACTAGGAAAAAAGAAACGTGCACCGGATGCAGAACTTGCTGCAATGGGTACACGTTCATTCCATCTATGAATCGTTAAGCACGATGATTTTGTATGAATGTCAAAAGCTGTTCCGCTACTGCTTCTTTGGAAAGCAGGGGAAGTGAAACGGTTTCTTCTTTTGTCAGAAGGGTTACCAAATTGGTGTCAATTGCAAATCCGGCACCTGGCTGTTTGAGGTTGTTGGCAACAATGAGATCCAGATTCTTTTGCTCCAGCTTTTTTCGGGAATTTTCCAAAAGGGATTCCGTCTCCATCGAAAATCCGCAAAGATATTGTCCGGGACGCTTGTTTTGTCCCAGCTCTGCCAAAATATCTGCGGTGCGTTCCAGAGACAGGGTACTAACGGTATCATGCTTCTTGATCTTTTCAGTCTGCACCACGGTAGGTCGATAATCTGCAACAGCTGCCGACATAATTACAAGGTCACATTGTGCGGCATGTTGCACCACTGCCTGGTGCAGCTCTTCTGCGGTAACAATTGGTACAAATTGTTGTACAAATCGAGGAACTGGCAATGTCGTTTTTCCGCTGATCAGTGTAACGGATGCACCTCTTCGAGCAGCATTTTGTGCAATGGCATAACCCATTTTTCCGGTGGAATGATTGGTGATATAGCGAACAGGATCCATTGGCTCCTGTGTTGCACCGGCTGTAACCAAGACAGTTTGTCCGGAAAGATCCTTTGGAAAAGCAAGTTCCTGGAGCACATAATCCAACAGCACTTCCTCACTTGGCATACGACCGTCTCCATCATCCCCGTTTGCCAGCATGCCATGTTCCGGTGGAATTATGGTATAGAAGCGGCTGAGTTTTTGGATGTTTTCCTCTACCATAGGATTGTGCAGCATATTGTGATTCATAGCAGGTGCAATCAGAATGGGGCAGGTGCATGCCAAAATGGTTGTAGTCAGCATATCATCTGCCAAACCGTTTGCCAGCTTACCGATGACATTGGCGGTGGCAGGCGCCACTAGAACAAGATCGGCTTGCTTGGCAAGTGCAACGTGCTCTACACTATACGAAACCGGTTCCTCGAAAGTATCCACCAAACAGTTTTGCTTGGTGAGCGTGGAAAAGGTAAACGGTGTGATAAAGTGTGTTGCATTTTTTGTCATAACAACCTGCACACGGGCGCCTTGCTTGATCAGCATGCGTGCAAGATTGGGGATTTTATAAGCTGCAATTCCGCCGCTGACGGCAAGAACAACTGTTTTTCCCTTTAATAGCTGCATAGGGGGCACGTCCTTTCTGCGCCTTAATAGAAAGTAGCCACTTCCTGTTGCGGCGGAGTAGTGAGAGAGGCATTTGTAATATAGAGAACAGGACCTTTTCCACGGTAGAGCTTATGCTTCTGCACTTTGATTTTACCCGTTGCCTGAATCCATTGACGGGATTGCAGGGCATCGGCACCGTTCCACTGTGCAACAACACAGTGATAGGTAATATCCTCTGCGCAGCAGGTCATAACATGACGGCCGACAGCAAAGGTCTGCGGTGGAAAGGTGCGGTCATGGGCAACAATTCCCTTGAATTTTACGGTTTTTCCATCGTATTTCTTGGGATCTTCCATCAAGTCTCGGTACCAGAGTGCATAGTCAGTATCTGCAATGACAATGACATCTGCATTGACATCAAACGGAAGCGGATCCTGAATTTCATCGTATTCCACTTTTCCGTTTGCATATTCGTATGCAATATCGGTTCGGCGGCTGATGGCACGCACCAGCTTATGGAATTCCATTTTGTCCATATCTGGCTGGAATCGATTGAAGACGACCAATTCACAGGTGTTGAGTTTGTCCACAACCAGACTGCGCATGTTGGCATTGTAGTTCAGAAAGGTAGTTGCATCTGCAAAGAACATTTCTTGATAGACAGTCCAGTTATCTGGAATGGAATTGAACAGCGTTTGCAGCTGCCACATGCCATTGTATTCGATGACCACTCGCTGTGCACCGCATTCTGTCAGCAGTTCCTGTAAATGCTGCGGATTCAGTTCGGAGATATCCTCTATGACACGCTGATATACTTCTTTGCAGGGAAATAGGTCAATGTCATACTCTTCTTCGCCTTCTTCACAGAGCAGCAGCATGGTCTTTTCTCCGTTGTTGAAGCGCTTATCTTCCAATGTTTCTTGGATGAACTTGGTTTTGCCTGCTTCCAAAAATCCGGTAAACAGATAAACCGGTACATCCGCTTGCTGTGGTTGCTTTGCCATGTTGACGCCCTCCATTAAACGTGGAACAGTTCTGCCAGAGCAGCTTCCTGAATCTTGGAGCCAATGACACAAAGCCGTCCGATGGTGCCGGCACTTCCAGTACGAACATCTGGTGTGCCTGGTACATAATCGAAATGAATCCAGGTACCGTCCTCCCCAGGAACAATTCCCTTTGCACGCAGAACCATTCCGTAAGTGTCTGCCTGATCCAGCTGATTCAAAGCTGCTGTAATGCTTTCCTTGGTGAAGTGCTTTGCAGTCTCAACGCCCCAGCTCTGGAACACTTCATCAGCATGATGATGGTGATGATCATGATCGTGGTGATCGTGTCCGCAGCTGCAAGAACCATCATGATGGTGTTCATGCTCATGGCCATGATCGTGATGATGTTCGTGCTCATGGTCGTGGTCGTGATGATGCTCGTGTTCATGGTCATGATCGTGATGATGCTCGTGCTCATGATGATGTTCATGCTCATGGTCATGGTCACAGCATGTATCCTCATCGTGATCCTGTGCCTCTTCCAGCAACTCTTCTAAGGCATGATCCAGCGTATCTGTTTGATTGATGGCTTCCATAATCTGTGCGCCGCTCAATGCATCCCAATCGGTCGTAATGATCGGTGCAGCTGGGTTGCAGGAACGAATCAACTTTACGCTGGCATCCAGTTTTTCTTCTTTCAGTCCAGCCGTGTGGCTGAGAATGATACAGCTTGCATATTCAATTTGGTTGTTGAAGAATTCACCGAAGTTCTTTTGATACATTTTGCACTTCTTCGCATCGACAACTGTTGCAAAACCATCCAGTGTAACCTGTTCTTCGTGCAGATTTTGTACGGCACGAATGACATCACTCAGCTTGCCGACGCCAGAAGGCTCAATCAGAATGCGGTCTGGTGCATAGGTTTCCAGTACCTTTTTCAAAGCTGCACCAAAATCACCAACCAGACTACAGCAGATGCAACCGGAATTCATTTCTGTAATGGCAACTCCAGCATCTTGCAGGAATCCGCCATCGATGCCAATTTCTCCGAATTCATTTTCAATGAGAACCAGCTTTTCATTTTGATAAGCTTCTGCGATCAGCTTCTTTATTAAAGTTGTTTTTCCAGCGCCTAAGAAACCGGAAAATATGGTAATCTTTGTCATGATACAATCTTCTTTCCAAATGAAAAATTTTATAGCAAAGCCATAATAAAATAGTATAACACGTTTTGGAGGGACATGCAAGCGTTTTCCATTCTCTGCATATGAATATTATATGAATTAGGAGACATCCTCTAGATATAGTTCTTCTGTTATGCGTTCAATTACAGAGCGGAAAATTGGGGCAGCTGCCTCATTTCCATATCCGCCGTCTTCTGCGAGTACCGTAACAGTATACTGTGGCTGTTCTGCCGGAAAGAAACCAGTCACCCAACCATGACAATACTCTACTCCATTTTCGTCATAGCGTCCTGTTTGTGCGGTGGAAGTTTTGGCACCAACAGACATGTGATCCGGTTTGCCTTGGAAGTCCGGGTTTTCCATAGCAGCGAAAACCATTAGGGATTGCAGATAAGCTGCTAAATCGGAAGAAACCGCCTGCCGCATCACAGGTTCTGTTGTTTCATAAAGCGTGATGCCATCTTTGGTTTTTCCTTTGATGCAGCGTGGTGTGGGCAGCATACCGCCGTTTGCAATGGCACACGTAAATCGTCCGATTTGAAGGGGTGTTGCTGTTAAAACGCCTTGCCCAAAACAGAAATTGGCTTGTTCTGCTGGCAAATCCATTTGAGAGCGTGTGGGAAGGGTACCGCCGGCAACAGGAATGCCATCCGCCAGCATCCAGGCTTCTCCAAATCCAAAAGCTTTGGCAGTTTGCAGAAGTTTCTCCGAAGACAGCTTCTGACTCAATGCAATAAAATAGGGATTACAGGAGTGCATCATAGCGGTCTTCATCGTTTGCCAGCCGTGCCCCTGTGTATCGTGGCATCGAAACAGCTGCGTGCCAACGGAGATGGAACCTGTGCAGTACTGTCGGAATCCTTCTGCCAATCCCTCTGATTTGGCATCGGCGGCAGTTACCAGCTTAAAAATAGATCCGACATTGTAGGCGTAACAGGCACGGTTAATCAGAGGACTGTCAGGATCTTGAAGGGCATCCTCTAAATGTGTGCTGTCATAGTTTGGAAAGCTTGCAAGGCCTAGAACATCACCATTGCTGCAATCCATCACCAGAACCACACCTTTTTCCAAAGCGGCACCTTCCTCTTCGCAAATGGTTTGAATGGTTTTATGCAGTGTCGTGACCAATCCGGCGGAAACTTGTCCGCCTTGCCGCACCTGTTTCTTTTCCCCGGATAGAACAGCGCCGGATCCATCTACTGAAAAAGTGACAGAAGCAGTTGCACTTATGCTGCGCAAGTAGGAATCATAAGCAGCTTCCAGCCCGGAAACACCTACTCCATTTTGCAGATAGCCGATGAGATGCTGTGCAAGTTGATGGGTACCGTTTCGAATGGGTACGGTAAATACACGTACATCTTCCGAATCAATGGCAGCGGTATCCACCAAACAAGTGAATGGCTTTCCATATGCAATGGATTGATAGAAGGCTTTTCGATCCAAAACATGCGGTAAAACAGCAGCGACACCTTCCGGAGAAGGCTGGACAACGGCAACATACTTTTGGGTGTCATTGACGAGCTTTTGTAAGTTGCAGTCATAAATCACCCCTGTTCCACAGGATACGGTT
>FR899058.1:0-4629 GCA_000437255.1 Ruminococcus sp. CAG:403 | reverse complement strand
TAGAGCACACGGATTCGATTTTTGGCAGGCATATTCATTCCTCCTTTTTTCTTTGTGTAGAGCCGATTTTCGTGCTATGGATAGGATATGGTACTTTTTTGAAACTATACAAGGCTTGTTTGACAGTATGAAGATACAGGGGCTCTTTTTGGTGATATGCCTGAGGAGCTCGTCGCTGTTTTTTTAATATTTTATGAAAATCTGCCAAAACATTTGCATGTATTTTTCATTTATGGTATAATAGGAACTGTTGAAAATCAAATTCGATCAATGGAGGTAGCATTATGACCGAAATGGAATTATATCAAACATGGTTGGATCTTGCAAATGATGATCCGGATTTGCATCAGGAATTAAAATCGATTGCAGGAGATACAGAAGCCATTAACGATCGCTTCTATCGGGATCTGGAATTTGGAACCGGCGGTTTGCGTGGTGTACTTGGTGCCGGAACCAATCGAATGAATATTTATACTGTACGGCGTGCCACACAGGGTCTGGCGAATTATGTAAAAGAATCGTTTGCATCACCAAGCGTTGCCATTTCCTATGACAGCCGCATTAAGAGTGACGTATTTGCCAAGGCAGCAGCAGAAGTATTGGCTGCCGCAGGCATTCGGGTTTATATTTATCGGCAGCTGATGCCGACACCAATGCTTTCTTGGGCTGTTCGTGCTTTGCATTGCAGCGCAGGCATCATGGTAACAGCAAGCCACAATCCAGCCAAATACAATGGTTATAAGGCATACGGAAGTGACGGATGTCAGATGACCATTGAAGCAGCGGATGCCGTTTTGGCACAGATCAATGCACTGGATATGTTCCACGATGTGGCACACAACGACTTTGAAGCAGAGCTGAAAAAGGGTACCATTTCCTATATTACAGAGGATATCATTGAAGCATACTACCAGAAGGTGCTGGAGCAGGGTATCAACACCAATCTTTGCAAGGACAGCGGTTTAAAAATTGTCTACACGCCGCTGAACGGAACAGGTAATATTCCGGTTCGTACCATTTTGTCCAAGATTGGTATTTCCGATGTAACCGTTGTAAAGGAACAGGAGCTTCCGAATGGAAACTTTACCACCTGTCCGTATCCGAACCCGGAAATTCGGGAAGCTTTGCAGCTTGGATTGGATGTTTGCCGGAAAGTAAAACCGGATTTGCTGCTTGCAACAGACCCAGACTGTGACCGTGTGGGAATTGCTGTTCCAAACGGAGCGGATTATAAACTGATTACCGGTAACGAAATGGGTGCCCTGCTTCTGGAGTACCTGTGTGCACAGCGGACAGAAAACGGTACCATGCCGAAGGATCCTATTTGTGTCAAGACCATTGTTACCACGGACTTGGTAGATGCAATTGCCAAGGAATACGGCGTGGGAGTCATCAATGTACTGACTGGCTTTAAGTTTATCGGCGAACAAATTGGCTTCTTGGAAAAGAAGGGTGAAGAAAATCGGTATGTCTTTGGCTTTGAGGAAAGCTATGGCTATCTGGCAGGCTCCTATGTACGGGATAAGGATGCTGTTGTTGCATCCATGCTGATTTGTGAAATGGCTGCTTATTACCGTACAAAGGGAATTTCCATGATTCAGGCATTGGAAAACCTGTACAAGAAATATGGGGTATATGCCAATGCGCAGCATAGTTTCACCTTTGAAGGGGAAACTGGCATGAAGAAAATGGCAGAAATCATGCAGGAACTGCGGGAAAATCCGCCGAAGGAAATCGATGGTCGTGCTGTTCTGCAAATTGATGATTATATGACCAGTGTTTCTACTGATTATACCAATGGTGCAACTACCGCAATTACATTGCCAAAGTCCAATGTTTTAACATTTGTATTGGAACGAGGTGCAAAGGTTGTCATTCGTCCGTCTGGAACAGAGCCAAAGATCAAGGCTTACTATACCACAACAGCTGATACACAGGAAGCAGCTGCTGCACAGAAGGATGAATTGGATCAGGCATTCAGTGCAATTCTGCTGGCAGAATAACGAGAAAGCATTTCTTTTATCCAAAAAGACCGGAAAGCAGCGTGAAACTGCTTCCGGTCTTTTTTTGATGCAGGGATCATAAAACAATTGTAAGTTTTACTGGAAAGGGAATCATTCTACGGATCGTTTCTTGCGTACTTCTTGAAAAAAAGGTACAATAAGAGGGTAGGAGGTGCTTTTATGGATCAAGTAAAAACAGGCGCTTTGATTCGAATGCTGCGAATCAAGCAAAATATGACACAGCTTGCTTTAGCGGAACAAATTGGTGTAAGCGATAAGGCAGTTTCCAAATGGGAGCGTGGCTGCGGAGTACCAGATATTTCGCTGTTGCCTACGCTGTCAAAAGTCTTGCAGGTTAGCACGAAAGCGCTGCTGCGAGGGGATTTAGAGGAAAATGAGAAAAGTAGCGGTAATCTCAAAAAATTGCGGTGCTATCATTGTGCCGATTGCGGAAATTTACTTTTTTCAGCCGATGATGCAGAAGTAAATTGCTGCGGGAAAACGTGTCTGCCGCTGCAAATACAGCATGCCGAGCAAGCGGATCGTCTTATCGTAACCAAGAGCGATGGGGAATGGTACATTACGTCACACCATGCCATGCAGCGAGATCATTATATTTCTTTTGTTGCTGTTTTGACTGGTGATACCTTGTTCATCAAAAAACAGTATCCGGAATGGGGACTTGAAACAAGAATTCCGTTTTTTAAGCATGGAACACTTTTATGGTATTGTACAAAGCACGGTTTATTTGAACAGGAATTATCAGAATCCTGATCAAACAAAAAAATGAACGGACAGATTTCCTGCCCGTTCATTTTTATAGGAACCTTATTTGGGAGATCACGAATTATTCATCACCGTCGTTTTGCAGTGCATCATAACCGCTTTCGCCGGTTCGTACTTTTACAACATCTTCTACATCATAAACGAAGATCTTGCCGTCACCAATCTTACCGCTGTACAGAACCTTCTGAATGGTGTCTACCACAACGGAAGTCGGAATCTTTGCAAGGATGACTTCTACCTTTACCTTCGGCAGGAGCTTTGTACCCTGCATCCGAACACCACGGTAATAAGCGGTGTTACCCTTTTGTGCACCACAGCCCAGAACTTGTGTAACCGTCAGACCATTTACGCCAATGCTTGCCAATGCAGCCTTGAGGGCATCCAGCTTATCCGGGTTGCAGACAACAGCAACCTTTGTTATCTTCGCAGCGCTGCCATCGGTCGGCTTTTGGATGTATTCCGCCTGGATCGGTTCTACGCCAACCTTTTCTGCTTCCATGTTGGTGAATGCAATGGAGTGAACGGACGGCATAAAGTCCGCATAAGCAGAAGGCAGATTGTGTTCGGTTGCATCCAAACCAGTGATTTCCTCTTCTGCGGAAACACGCAAGCCAATGGTATGCTTCAGAATCAAGAATGTAATGGTAATCATAATCGCAGTCCATGCCAGAATGCAGACACAGCCCAGCAGCTGAACGCCAAACAGCTTGAATCCGCCGCCATAGAACAGACCAGTATAATCGCTGTTATCCGGAGCAGAAGTGGTGGCAAATAAACCAACAGCCAAACCGCCCCACAGACCATTGAACATGTGAACCGCTACAGCACCAACCGGGTCATCTACATGTAGCTTGTGATCCAGCAGCCATACACCGAAGCATACCAAGAAGCCAGAGACAATACCGATGATGATTGCACCCAATCCGCTTACCACATCACATCCAGCTGTAATGGCAACCAAGCCAGCCAGAGAAGCGTTCAAGCACATGGAAACATCCGGCTTACCATATTTCAGCCATGTGAAAATCATACAAGTAACAGTTGCCAGTGCCGGAGCAATGGTGGTTGTTACAAAGATGGAAGCCAATTGGTCAATGGAAGTTGCAGCAGCGCCGTTGAATCCATACCAGCCGAACCACAAAATGAATACACCCAATGCGCCAATGGTTAAGGAGTGACCAGGAATTGCATTTACCTTTGTCACCTTTCCATCCTTATCTCGTTCAAATTTACCGATACGAGGGCCAAGTATGGTTGCACCGATCAGTGCTGACAGACCGCCGACCATGTGAATAACGGCAGAACCTGCAAAGTCATGGAACGGAAGATCCAGCTGAGACAGCCAGCCGCCGCCCCATACCCAGTGTGTTTCCACCGGATAAATCACCGCAGAGATGACTGCGGAATAGATACAGTAGGTCGAAAATTTGGTTCGTTCTGCCATTGCACCGGAAACGATTGTTGCGGCCGTTGCACAGAATACCAAGTTAAATACAAAATCAGAGAAAGGGAAGTTTGCATAATCCGAGAAAATATCAAATCCTGGTTTTCCGATAATTCCCACTAAGTCTTCTCCGAACAATAGACCAAAACCAACCAAAATGAAAACAACTGTACCAATACAGAAGTCCATCAAATTTTTCATGATGATGTTACCGGCATTTTTTGCACGGGTAAAGCCGGTTTCCACCATTGCAAATCCGCACTGCATAAAGAATACCAGTGCCGCACCAATTAAGAACCAGACACCGTACACATTATCTGTGATACTTGTCATAATTTCGTCTGTCATATCAATCACTCTCCTGATGATGTTTT
Organism: Ruminococcus sp. CAG:403; assembly: GCA_000437255.1. Taxonomy (GTDB): domain Bacteria; phylum Bacillota; class Clostridia; order Oscillospirales; family Ruminococcaceae; genus Ruminococcus_C. The sequence goes on along the minus strand of FR899058.1, from coordinate 22 downwards.
AAAAAGCCGGTACCATTTGCTT
>FR899057.1:5080-5591 GCA_000437255.1 Ruminococcus sp. CAG:403 | reverse complement strand
ATTCCTTTACGCTTCCGCTTGCGGAGATGATTACCGGAAATGCAAGGGTTTCTTCTGTTTTGGAACGGGCAATGGAGACGGGTAATTTTATCAAGCGGGAACATGATGTTTACTACATTCGTCCGATTTTGTTGCAGGCACTCCGCAACCAAGCCAACAAGAAACTGGGTACGGAAGAGCTGCGGCAGTACATGCACCATGCAGCCGTCTATTATGAATTGCAGGGGCAGGATTTGATGGCGCTGGAACTCTACGAACGCTGCGGCAGCAAAAGCGGCATTCGCAACCTGTTGATTCGCAATGCCAAGCAGCATCCCGGAAATGGGCATTACTTTGAAATGCGCCGGTTTTACTTCCAATTGGAGGAATCCGAAATTGAAAAAAATGTCTTGCTAATGGGCGGCATGAGCATGCTGTATTCCATGGTGATGGACATTGAAAAAAGTGAATACTGGTACCAAAAGCTGTCACAGGCGTGTAAACAGGAAAGAGGAAGCTTGCGGCGGGAAAT
>FR899057.1:0-5053 GCA_000437255.1 Ruminococcus sp. CAG:403 | reverse complement strand
GCCCAGCTGGCGTACCTGGATATCTCCCTGCCGCATCGTGGCAGTGCCGGACTGCTGGAAATCCTGCAAAAGATTCCGGCGCTGATGTTTGAACACGGGGTTCACATGCCGGAACTTTCGGTGACCAGTAACCTTCCCTCGACCATGAATGGCGGAAAGGACTTTTGTCACTGGAGCAAGCGGGATCGGGAACTTGCCGCTACCATTGGAAAGCTTGTGGAACGGGTATTGGGACACTACGGAAAAGGATTGGTTCATGCGGCGCTGGGAGAAAGTCTCTATGAAAAAGGAGAGGATCCCTATGAAGTGCTGTCGCATCTCTCCAAGGCACAGCTGGAGACAGAGGCAGACGGAAGACTGGAGATTGCATTTGCAGCAGTTGGCGTACAGGTACGGCTGTATCTCTCAGACGGAAACAGCCAAACGGCAAAGGAACTGCTGTACAGCTTTCAGACAAAAGTGGAAAAAGAGCAAATAGTACAGATTTTGTCCAATCTAGAAGCCCTGCGCTGCCGGATTGCGCTCTATGAAGGAGATACCCAGACCATAGAAGCATGGATGGAACAGGCTCCCGATGAAAACAAGGAGTTTGATACCTTGGATCGCTACCGGTATTTGACCAAGGTACGGTGCCAGATTGCCGCCGGGTTATACAAGCAGGCGTTTGCCCTACTGGAAAAGATCAAATTCTATGCGGAAGTCAATGACCGCCGGTATATTCGGATGGAGGTTGGCGTGCTGACTGCCATTGTGAGAAGCCGGCTCGGCGTTGCCTGGCAGGAGGATTTCCTGCAAACGCTGCGGGAAATCGGTTCGTACCACTTCATCCGAATCGTCAGTGAGGAAGGTGCCGCTGCACTGGAGCTGCTGGAAAAGGTGAAGCGGATGTGTGCGGAGGATGAGAAAATCGAGGTACAGTGGCTGGAAAAGCTGTATACGGAAACAGCAAAGATGGCAAGGCGCTATCCGGTTTATCTGGGGCACCAATTTGCAGAAATTCCAAACTTTTCTGAAATGGCACTTCAGATTTTGCGGTTGCAGGCAGACGGGCTGTCCATCACCAAAATAGCAGAGGCACTGCATATGAATCCTCGTACGGTGAAGTACCATGCACAGGAAAATTATCGAAAGCTGCAAGCATCCAACAAATCCGAAGCGCTGCTGGCAGCTCGAAACTTAAATTTACTATAAAAGCAAGCCGTCAAACGATTCGGCTGAAACCATCCGCAGGAACCCACCTGCGGATTTCTTTTTTTCAAATGCTGGCATAAACATTGTCATTTTATGGGGAATGTGGTATAATAAGGGCAAAGTCTTCCGTCATAGAACGGGAAAGGGTGAGGAGAATTGCAGAAAAAGAAAAAGTTACAAATGCAGGGGCAGAATCCGCCCCCAAAACCGAGTATGGCTGTAGGGAAGCTGTACAAAAAGCCACGCCGCCGGATGCGGTTCCTGACCGGGTTGCTGTTGCTTTCCCTGGTGGCAGCGCTTGCAACCGATGGGGTCTGCGCTTATACGCTGTTTGGGAAACCGATTGCGGCTTCCGGAATGGCTTCCGCACAGACACCGGAAGAGGCTGCTTTGCAAAAGGAATTGAACGCCATCCGAAGGGCACAGCGGCAGTCGCAGCAGGACGGAACCATTCACTATACGCCGTCCCCGAACAGCAGCCGCAAGGAGAAGTACATCATTGCCGATGAAGACGATGCACTGGATACGCTGTGTGAGATGCAGAATGCGCTGGGGCTTTATCATGCGCAGGAGGAGTATCGGTTTGCGTCCGTGCAGTCGAATGCCTATACCGGTACGTATACGATGCAGCAGTATTATAACGGTGTAGAGGTTTACGGGTATGAGCTGCGGATGACTGTCAATGCCTCTGGAGAAGTGCGTTCTGTATCCGGAACGCATGCGCAGCTGGATGGTGTAGAGACTGCGACCGGCATGGGGGAATATGATGCACGGGAGTATGCAGAAAAGTACATCAAGAGCAACTATCAGCTTTCCCCGGATGCCTGCACGTTTAAGAGTCTGGGCAAAAAGATTTTCTTTCTGGAGCAGGGAGATCCCTGTGTGGGGTATGCGTTTGCAGTTTCCGAACAGGATGCGGTGCTTCCGTTTACTACATTGTTTGTGGATGTCAGCACCGGAGACATAAAGGCAGACTACGACCAGATCGAATATGAAATGCTGCACCAGCAGTCCTTGCAGGGGCAGCAGCAGACGCAGCAGTTGGATTTCTGGAAGGACTCCGATAAGAAGTATCTGCTGAAGGATACGGATCGGAATATGACCACTTACCGTGCCACTGCCAAGAATATGAAAGATGATACAAAGGACATGAAGCTGATTGAATGGAATCCGAAGTCACAGAAACCGGATACAAGCGGTGTCGATGCACTCGCCAATCTGCAAACAATTTATGACTACTATCAGCGTGCCTTTCAGCGGGACGGCATTACCAATGATCCCAATGCCAGCTTAACCATTGTGGTCAATATTCAAAAGATGTCTTCTCAAAGCCTGGTGGATAATGCGGCGATGTACGGAACCGATTTCATGGCAGTTGGGCAGCGAAGCGATTCCAAGAAGCCCACCTATGCCAGTGAGCAAAACGTCATGGCGCATGAGTATACACACGGTGTGGTAAATAGCCTGAGCAACTTGACGAATGGAAATTATTCCTCTCGGGACAGACGGCAAAAGTCGGTGCAGCTGGCAATTTCCGAAGGACTGGCGGACTCCTTTGCCGAATTTGCAGAGGATTGGGCAGACGATCAGAAGTTTAACAATTCCTGTGACTGGGAGAATGTCGTTCGAAATGCAAAGGCACCGACCGGTTCTTCCCTGACGGATGCAAAAAACTTTGTGGATGGCACAACAGACTGTCACCATGGTGCAACCATTGTCTCCCATGCCGCTTACCTGATGGCAACCGGTGTGAATGGGACAGAAGCTCTGACCACAGAACAGATCGGAAATCTTTATTTTTACATGACAAGCGGTTTGACCAGTACCTCTAATTTTGAAACCTTCCGGATGCTGGTGGAACAGCAGGCACTGGAAATGAATGCCGATGCGCAGGAGCAAACCAACAAGCGAACTGCCACACCGCTGACCGATGGGCAGCTGGAGTGTGTCATTGATGCTTTGGATCAGGTCGGCATAAAGAATTGCTATGACTACTCCCTGCTTCCCAATGCAACGCTGAAGGTCTACGACAACCTGAACCAGCCGTATCAGAATTACCACCTGGTTCTGTACCGGAACAGCGATGGAAAAGACGTGGTGGAGGAAGATGTAACAGGGGACAGCTACACACTGCCGGACTTGCCGGCTGGTGTTTATGTGGCATATCTGACCGATTTGAACAACAGCGGACTGACCAAGCAGGTTTCCATTCTGATCAATGACAATGCAGCTGGACAGAAGGTAGACGCTTACCAGGCAGAAGGAAAAATCCCCACGAACTTTGGGGCACCGGCACAGGAAGTCACCTTGGTGCTGGATCACTCCGGCAGCATGAATGGTACCCCGATTCAGGAGACAAGAGATGCTTCGCTGGCATTTGTGGATACGGTACTGGATGCCAATCCCAATACCCGAATCAGCCTGATTACCTATCAGACGAGCAGCAGCATTCTGCTGAAAGCCAGCAATGACCGGGAGGCTTTAAAAGAAGCAATCCGTGAAATTGAAAGCGGCGGCGGAACCAATATGTATGAGGGGATGGAAACTGCTGCCTCCATTTTGGAAGACCAGACAAACGCCGTACAAAAAATCATGGTAATGATGAGCGACGGCGCACCTTGTGACGGCCCGGATGATGACGGTGATTTCAACAGCCCCATCATTCGGCAAGCCAATCAGCTAAAGGATGATTCGATCATCATTTATTCCCTTGGTTTCTTCCACGAGAACGGCGATGCAGACATCGGAAGCTGTCGCAGTTTGATGAATGCCATTGCCACCACCGGGTATCATTATGAAATCTCCAGCTTATCAGATGTGCAGCCTATTTTTGACGACATTGCCCGGCAGGTAGGCGGTGAGACGTATCAGTACATTCGCATTTCTGATGCGGATGCAGACACGGAGCAGGCCCCCGATGCACAGCAGCAGGAGGAAGACGGCATGCAGGTGGAAAGCACCTATGCGAATTGCATGGCTTCCTCTGCCGGAACCATAACGCCGCTCAGCAACTTAACATTAGAATCAGACCCAGTGGAATCCAGCTCCAAATCCTCCAAGTCTCGTAGGGCAAAAGATTTGGTCGATGTAGTGGTGCGGTACAACGGGGAAGTGCTCAGTTCCGCAGACGGTGACAAACATCTGCGTACCTCCTTCGGAACACTTGGATTTGACGGCGAAAACAACGAAATCAAAGTCCTGCGTCTGCGGGATGATATCGCCTATGAAATCTGCTTGCAGGGGCGTGCCAGCGGAAATCTGAACTATGAAATTGGCTTTGCAGATGCCGATGGTGCTTACTCCGATCTGAGAAGCTTCCAGGACATTCCTGTCACGAAAGATACGCTCATTGCAACCAATACCGATGCATCCGGAAAGACCGTTTTAAAGGTAGACCGCAATGGAGACGGTACATTTGAGTTGCAATACCGTGCCGGACAGGATGAAACGGCAAAGAATGTAACCCATCAGTGGCTTTGGGTGGCTGCAATCGGATGCAGCGTGCTGGTTCTGCTGCTATTGGTGGCAGAAATTTTCCGCATTCGAAAGCGGTATCTGTATAACAGTCACTGTCCGCAGTGCGGTCGTGCAGTGCCCCGTAAAGCAAAATTCTGTCAGGGATGCCGCTGTGCCATGCATCGAATTCCCTTGCTGGTTCCGGAAAAAAACCAGCACAAGAAACAGAAGAAGGCTGTTGTTGTTTTAAAGTGGATTGTGGTTGGCGTTTGCTTGCTGAATGTAACGGGAACCGTTTTCTTTTACCGCTGGGCACCGACCACTATTTATCGGCAGATTCAGCAAAACGAATTGGTTTCTGCCGAATTGCTGTATGAAGAAACAGCTTCGGATTCTCAGCTGTCGC
>FR899056.1:5746-25015 GCA_000437255.1 Ruminococcus sp. CAG:403 | reverse complement strand
GGCGTGGGTCTGCAACACCCTGATCTCCAGTTCAAATCTGGATGGCGCCTCCAAAAAGAGAACGCTTTGTCGTTCTCTTTTTTTATTATGTATAGGATGAGACGGCAATCGGATCAAATAATAGAAAATGGATTCAGTTGGAGGAAATTATGGCGGTTTACTTAGTAGATTATGAGAATGTATATATAGATGGGTTAGATGGACTGGAAGAATTGAGCGAACAGGATGAAGTGGCTATTTTTTATACGCAAAATCGCTGCGGTTTGACATTCGACCTGCATAAGCGGCTCGTTGCCTGCAAGGCATCGCTGCGTCTGATGGAGGTATGTATTGAAACTTCTCGGAAAAATGCGGCAAAAAATGCATTGGATTTGCAGCTTTCCATGTATATTGGCTATTTGCTGGGCAGCCGGGAACAGTTGGAACTATACATTATTAGTAAAGACCATGATTTTGATCTGGATCTTTCCTTCTTTACACAGTATCTACAGGATCGTGCGTTTTGTTTGCAGCTCTATCCGACCATTGCACATGCCAAGCAGGGCTTAAAGGAAGAGGAACTGGAACTGCCTGCGGAGGAAACAAAGTCCACAGCAGAGCAAACGGTTGCTCCAAAGGCAGGCACTTTGTATCCTTATCCGGTTCAAATGCTGGACAAGGTTTCTGAAATTTTGGAAAACATTACAGATCCCAAGCAGTATGATCGGATTTGTTCTACAGTGGCAGCAGCTGACAATTTACTTTCCCTGAATAATTTACTTTCCCGTGACTATCGGGATGGACGGCAGGTAAAGGAGATTTATCACGCCTTGAAACCCTATTTCAATGTGCTGCGCAGCATTTTGCAAGAAGATACAATTTATTATCGTTAAACTTTTAGATGAAAAGAAAAGGCTTCTGTATCAGTTGAATGGATACAGAAGCCTTTTTGTATATTGATATTGCAATAGCATCCTTATGGCGTTGCCTCCCATAAGACGCAACGTCCTTCGGATAGCGTCTTGGGAAGATCAATCAGCCGCTGGTTTTCTGAGCCACGGAATGCAAGCTGAATGTTTTTCTGTGCTTCTACAAACGGACCATCGACCAATACATCCACTAGAGATAAAAGGGAAGGCGTCTCTGGACAGTACGCTCGTCCGGTTGATGAAAGCAGATCCGATTCCAGGATATAACCGGTGTAGCACCAGATTGTTTTTTGCGGATAGCGTGCACGAACGGTTTGCAAAAACGGCAGCAGCGCAGCCTGATTGCAAGGCTCCAGCGGTTCTCCTCCTAGCAGCGTCAGTCCGTGGATGTAGGAAGGCTCCAGCGCTTGCAGGAGCAGTTCCTCTGTCTCTTTGGTGAAGGGTGTTCCATAAGAAAAATCCCAGGTTTCCTGATTGAAGCAGTTTTTGCAATGGTGGGTGCAGCCGGATACAAAGAGGGAAACGCGTACACCAATTCCATTGGCAATATCACGCTTTTTAATGGCAGCATAATACATGATGTTGATACCTTCTTTTATAAGTGCATCACACGATCCCGAATTTCCTGCGTTCTGCCTTGGTTCCAGAATTGTGTGCCGATGTAACCGCAGGTACGGCGTGCTACATTCATCTTATCTTGATCTCGGTTGCCGCAATTGGGGCATTCCCAAATGAGTTTACCGTCATCTTCCACAATCTGAATCTCTCCGTCATAGCCGCAAATCTGGCAGTAATCGCTTTTGGTGTTCAACTCGGCATACATGATGTGCTCATAAATATGCTGCATCACTGCCAGTACGGCATCAATATTCTGCTGCATATTCGGTACCTCCACATAGCTGATGGCACCACCGGGGGAGAGTTCCTGGAATTGTGCTTCGAAGGTCAACTTATCAAAAGCATCGATTTCTTCTGTAACATGTACATGGTAGCTGTTGGTAATGTAATTCTTATCGGTGACACCTTCAATGATGCCAAATCGCTTTTGCAGGCAGCGTGCAAACTTATAAGTGGTGGATTCCAGCGGTGTGCCGTACAAACTGAAATCAATGTTGGTTTCTTTTGCCCACTTTTGACAAGTGTCATTCAAATGCTGCATCACACGCAGGGCAAACGGTGTTGCTTCTGGATCGGTGTGAGACTTTCCGGTCATGTAACGGGTACATTCACAGAGTCCTGCATAGCCGAGCGAAAGGGTGGAATAGCCATTATACAGCAATTTGTCAATGACTTCACCTTTTTTCAAGCGAGAGAGTGCACCGTATTGCCACAGGATTGGCGCAACATCGGAAGGTGTTCCTTTCAGGCGGTTGTGTCGGCACATCAGAGCACGCTTGCAGAGTGCCAAACGCTGATCAAAAATTTCCCAGAATCGCTCCATATTGCCCTCAGAAGAGCAGGCAACGTCTACCAGGTTCAGGGTTACCACGCCCTGGTTGAATCTGCCGTAGAATTTATAATGATCTGGTTGATCTTTGTAAACAGTCAGGAAAGAACGGCATCCCATGCAGGGGTAGCAATTTCCCTCTTTCAAGCGCTTCATGATCTTTTCGGAAATATAATCCGGAACCATTCGCTTTGCAGTACACTGTGCAGCAAGACGTGTCAGATGCCAGTACTTGCTGCCTTCCCGGATGTTGTCTTCTTCCAGGACATAAACCAGCTTGGGAAATGCAGGCGTGATATAAACGCCCTTTTCATTTTTTACACCCTGAATGCGCTGCTTGAGCATTTCTTCAATAATTGCAGCGAGGTCGTCCTTGGTCTGTCCGTCTTCTACTTCATTTAAATACATAAAGACAGTGACGAATGGCGCCTGTCCGTTTGTTGTCATCAGGGTGATGACTTGGTATTGAATCATTTGTACACCCTGAATGATTTCTGCCCGTACACGCATTTCCGCAACTGCATGGATGATTTCTTCTGTGGCGGGCTTTCCAAGCCGTTCAAATTCTGCTTTGACCTCTCTGCGGTACTTTTCACGGCTTACTTGCACGAAGGGCGCCAAGTGAGAAAGTGTAATGCTCTGACCGCCGTACTGAGAGCTTGCAATCTGTGCGATGATCTGTGTGGAAATATTGCAGGCCGTGGAGAAACTATGCGGCTTTTCAATCATGGTTTCACTGATGACAGTACCATTTTGCAGCATATCTTCCAGATTGACCAGGCAGCAATTGTGCATATGCTGTGCAAAATAATCTGCATCATGGAAGTGGATGATTCCTTCTTCATGCGCTTCTGTAATGTCATGCGGAAGCAGGAAACGTGCAGTGATGTCTTTGCTGACTTCTCCTGCCATATAGTCTCTCTGTACACTGTTGACTACTGGATTTTTATTGGAGTTTTCCTGCTTGACTTCTTCATTTTCAAAATTCAGCAAGCTTAAAATTTTCTGGTCTGTGGTATTGGATTGCCGCAGCAGGCTGCGTTCGTAGCGATAGGTGATGTAATTTTTTGCAACGGAATATTTTCCGTACTGCATGATTTCCAGTTCCACCCAGTCTTGAATGGTTTCTACATCGACTGCATGATTGGCGTCGTTGCAGCGAGTTTCAATTTCCGCAGCGATTTTTTGAATTTCTGTTTCGCTCAGCCGTTCTGATTCCATCACGGTGATGTTCGCCTTGCTTACAGCCGCTTCGATTTTTGCTTTATCAAACAAAACTTCTTTTCCGCTTCGTTTAATGATTTTCATTCTGACGGTTCCTCCCTGTCTGCCATTTGCATGTTCTCATTTTCGAGATAAGAACAAATGTTCGTGCTTCGATCAATCGTATATACTGTTCTGATGGAAGCTTTATTAGATCCCAAAACCACCTGCAACCACAAGATATAGTGTTTTTAGGAGTTGACATATTGCATATATTGCATTATAATGATAGCACAACATTGAAAAAATACAAGTTTCACTTTTCAATATGTGAAACTTGACAGGAGCGTGAAAGTATGCATCATACAGAGAACCCCTATAACCGCTTAGCAGCTGCGGTACAAGAATTGTTAGAGGGAAAAGACCTGGATGAGATCTCTGTTCGGGATATTACAGGGAAGTGCGGAATGACTCGCCAGGTGTTTTATCATTACTTTTCCGATAAGTATGCACTGGTCAGCTGGGTGCACAATGTGAAGTTTGCACAGATTCTGCAAAAAGAGGAATACCGGGATGTAGAAGATGTGCTGCTGCTGCTTTTGAATTATATCGAGGCGAACAAAACCTATTTTTTGCACATTTACACCTCGCAGGATCAAAATGCCTTGCCAACGCTGATCCTAGACGAACAGAAACGTGTTATGACAGCAGCTGTGCAGTACTTGACAGGCCGTGCACCGAATGATCACATGTTGTTTTTGATCGGTGTATATGCGGACACCATTCAAAATCAGATTCAGAAGTGTTTGCTGGTGAAGCGGGGCGGCGCAAGCGCCTGGCTGCTGCATCGGGATTTACGGGATGCCTGTCCGATTGGCTTGGCAAGTGTGCTGCATGGCAAACGCATTCCCAAACAGGTGATATTGGATGCCATTTCCGGGCCGTCCAAGAACAGAACAGCTGCCGGCGGTACCATTTCCCTTTAAGAAATGCTTTCAGTCTGCTCTTTGCAAAAATCAACTGTGGCAAATGCAGAAAAAATGGATTTTCTTCTGCCATCAGTGATTCTTTAAGCGTTTGGTTGGGAATTGTTTTTTATTGTTAAAGGATATGTTTGAAAAAATTTTTGATAAAGTTTTTTATATATTTCTTATAATTGCTACTTGAAAAATCCCACTTCTTATGGTATAATGATAAAAATATCGAATTATGCAGATTCTTGTCCACCCGTCGGACAAGACGGTGTGTCACGCCCGTTTGCGGCTGAATGACAACGTTTGCATCGTTCGATGAGGGAATCGGTTTGCAGAAACGGGCAGTTGCACCATGCGGACAGAACCCGATTCCCGAATGCCGAATGGCTGCATTTTGGAATACCAGCTGCTGCAATTCGCGCAACGCTGCATTTTTGCAGAGACGACTGTGAAAATCGGCAAACGAAATATAATGATTAGGAGAGATGGTAATGGAGTATCGGATCGAACACGACTCTATGGGCGAAGTAAAAGTTCCCGCCGACAAGTATTGGGCTGCACAGACAGAACGCAGCCATGAGAATTTTCTCATCGGCGTTGGAATCGAAACAATGCCTCGAGAAATCACACACGCATTTGGGATCTTGAAAAAAGCTGCTGCAATTGCAAACAACAAGCTGAAGCCAGAGAAAATGACCGCACAGAAGCTGGAGGCAATTTCCAAGGCTTGTGATGAGGTGATTTCCGGCAGCCTGAATGAGCATTTCCCGTTGGTAGTATGGCAGACCGGAAGCGGTACGCAGTCCAATATGAATGCCAATGAAGTCATTGCCAATCGCGGAAATGAAATTGCTGGCGAAAAACTGCTGCATCCCAATGATGATGTTAATATGAGCCAGTCCTCCAACGACACGTTCCCCACTGCAATGCACATTTCAGCTGTTCTGATCTTAGAGGATAAGCTGATTCCGGCTGTGGATCTGCTGATCGATACCTTCAAGCGTCTGGAAAAAGAGCATGAGGGCATTGTAAAGAGCGGAAGAACCCATTTGCAGGATGCAACGCCGATTACCTTTAGTCAGGAAATCAGCGGATGGAGAACTTCTTTGGAACGGGATAAGGAAATGATCCTGTCTGCATTGCCGTATCTGAAGCGTTTGGCGCTGGGCGGTACCGCAGTTGGAACAGGTCTGAATACACCAAAGGGCTTTGACGTAGAAGTTGCAAAGGCTGTATCCGAGATTACCGGAAAGGATTTCCAGACGGCTGAAAACAAGTTCCATGCATTGACCAGCAAGGATGAACTGGTATTTGCACATGGTGCGATGAAGGCGTTGGCTGCTGATATGATGAAGATCGCCAACGATGTTCGCTGGCTGGCAAGCGGCCCGAGAGACGGTCTGGGAGAAATCACCATTCCGGAAAATGAACCGGGTTCTTCCATTATGCCGGGTAAGGTAAATCCGACACAGTGCGAAGCGGTTACCATGGTTGCAGTTCAGGTAATGGGCAATGATGTTGCAGTTGGTATGGCTGCTTCTCAGGGCAACTTTGAACTGAATGTATTTATGCCGGTTTGCATGTACAACTTCTTACAGTCTGCTCGTCTGCTTGCAGAGGCAATCGTTTCCTTTAATAAAAACTGTGCCGTTGGCATCCGTGCCAATAAGGAGAAGATGCATTACAACCTGCATAACTCTCTGATGCTGGTTACTGCACTCAATCCGTATATTGGTTATGAAAATGCTGCAAAAACTGCGAAGAAGGCATTTAAGGATAACATCACGCTGAAGGAAGCTTGCGTGGAACTGGGCTTCCTGACAGCAGAGCGGTTTGATGAAGTATTCCATCCGGAACAGATGGTATAACATCGCTTTGAAAAACTAGTAAAGAAAGGTCGTTTTGCTCATGACATACAGTTATTTTCCAGGCTGTACGCTGAAAACAAAAGCGAAAGAGCTGGATCGGTATGCACGGATTTCCGCAGAAGCGCTGGGCTTTACGCTGGAAGAAATTCCGGATTGGCAGTGCTGCGGCGGTGTATACCCGATGGCAACCAATGAAATTGCCACAAAGCTTTCTTCCATCCGTGCACTTGCTTCTGCAAAGGCAAAGGGTCAGTCCTTAGTGACCCTTTGCTCTGCCTGTCATAATGTAATCAAGCAGGTCAACAATCAGGTCGCTACGGATGACTTCATGGCTATGAAGGCAAATAATTATTTGAAACTGGAAGAACCCTATCAGGGAGAAACAAAGGTTCTGCATTATCTGGAAGTTCTGCGGGATGAAATCGGTTTTGATAAGCTGGCTTCCATGGTAACCAATCCGCTGAAGGGAAAGAAGATTGCAGCATATTATGGCTGCCTGCTGCTTCGTCCTGGAAAGGTGATGCAGATGGATAATCCGGAAAATCCGAAGATCCTGGAAGACTTTATTCGTGCAATTGGTGCAACACCGGTTGTTTATCCGCTGCGGAATGAGTGCTGCGGTGGTTACCTGACATTGGAAGACAAAACGGTTGCAGAGTCCCGCAGCAAAAAGGTAATGGACAGTGCAGCTGATTTTGGTGCAGACATGGTCATCACAGCCTGTCCCCTGTGTCTGTATAATCTCCAGAAAAATTCTGGCAGCACGCTTCCGGTCGTATACTTTACTGAGCTGCTTGCACAAGCACTCGGCTTGCAATAAGGAGGGTATGAGATGGCTGATTTGAAAGAACAGGTGCTGACCACCAGCGGCGTCAATCCGCTGAAGTGTATGCGCTGCGGAAAGTGCTCCGGCACATGTCCCTCTTATGATGCAATGGAATATCATCCGCACCAGTTTGTTTATATGGTGGAAAAAGGTGATATTGAACCGCTGATGCAGTCGAAATCCATTTATATGTGTCTGTCTTGTTTTGCTTGTGTAGAACGCTGCCCACGTGGCGTGGAACCTGCAAAGCTGATTGAAGCGGTACGGCTTGCTGTTGTACGGCAGCAGGGACAGAATCATTTGCATTCCGACGACATCCCTGGAAAGCTGGACGAGGATCTGCCGCAGCAGGCAATCGTCAGCGCATTCAGAAAATATAGCAAATAAGGAGGCATAGGCAATGCGGAGAATTGGCGTTTTTGTATGCCACTGCGGTACCAATATTGCGAGTACAGTCGATGTAAAGACTGTTGCAGAAACACTTGGCAAGGAGCCGAGCGTTGTATTTGCAACCGATTACCCCTATATGTGCTCAGAGGCAGGCCAAAACATTATTAAAGATGCAATTAAGGAATATAAGCTGGAAGGCGTTGTGGTATGTTCATGTTCTCCAAGAATGCATGAAGCAACCTTCCGGAAGGCAGTCGCTGCTGCTGGTTTGAATCCTTATCTGCTGGAAGTTGCAAACATCCGGGAACAGTGCTCCTGGATTCATAAAGATATTGAAGCCGGAACAGCAAAGGCAATCGTCTTGGGACGTGCTGCCATTGCAAAGGTTCTGCTGAACACCCCGCTGATCGCTGGCGAAAGTCCAGTTACCAAGCGTGCATTGGTAATCGGCGGCGGTATTGCTGGTATTCAGACTGCACTGGATATTGCAGAAGCAGGTTATCCGGTTGATATCGTAGAAAAGCAGCCGACGATCGGTGGTAAGATGACACAGATCGATAAGACATTCCCGACACTGGACTGTTCTTCCTGTATTCTGACTCCGAAAATGGTAGAATGTGCACAGAACGAAAACATTACCATTTATTCCTATAGTGAAGTAGAGGCTGTTACTGGTTTCGTTGGAAACTTTACGGTAAAAATTCGGAGAAAGGCTCGTTTTGTAGATGAGACCAAGTGTACCGGATGCGGCGTTTGTACCGAAAAATGTCCAGTAAAGAATGTACCGAATGAGTACAATCTGGGTATGAACAATCGTCACGCTGCTTATATTCCGTTTGCACAGGCAATTCCGAATGTAGCAGTTTTGGATTCCACTCGCTGCTTAAAGCTGACAAAGGGCAAGTGCGGTCTGTGTGAAAAGCTTTGTTCTGCCGGCGCAATTGATTACAGCCAGAAGGAAACATTTGTTGAGCAGAAATACGGTGCAATTGTTGCTGCAACTGGTTATAATCCGATTAGTCTGGAAAATTATGATGAATTCTCTTATTCGCAGAGCAAGGATGTTATTTCCTCTTTGGAATTTGAACGTATCCTGAAGGCAGATGGCCCGACAGAAGGTCACTTGCAGCGTCCGTCCGATGGCAAGCAGCCGAAGAAGATTGTCTTTGTACAGTGCGTCGGCAGCCGTGATACATCTGGATGCGGAAAGGAATACTGCTCGAAGATTTGTTGTATGTATACAGCAAAGCATGCAATGTATTGCCGTGAAAAATATCCGGATACGGATGTTTATGTATTCTACATTGATGTTCGTACACCAGGTAAGAATTATGATGAGTTCTATCGTCGTGCTGTTGAACAGTATGGAGTACATTATATTAAAGGTATGGTCGGCAAGGTTATGCCGAAGGCAGATGGCACCCTGGAAGTACAGGCTTCCGATCTGATCTCCAATGAACAGCTGCATATTGATGCAGATCTGGTTGTATTGGCTGCTGCGATTGAACCGGATAAGAGTGCTCGTCCGCTGGCTACCATGCTGACTGCAAGTATGGATACCAACGACTTCTTTACCGAAGCACACGCAAAGCTGCGTCCGGTAGAATCTCCGACAGCAGGTGTGTTCCTGTCTGGTATGTGCCAGGGCCCGAAGGATATTCCGGAAACTGTTGCACAGGCTGGCGCTGCTGCTTCTAAGGTAATTGGCTTGCTGGCTAAGGATAAGCTCTCCTGCAACCCATGCGTTGCACACTCTAATGAAATGATGTGTAATGGATGCTCTTGCTGTGAAAAGGTATGTCCATACGGCGCCATCACCTACCAAGAAAAGGAATTCCGAGGACCGAACCGCACTACCTTGCTTCGTCGTGTTGCAACTGTTAATGAAGCAGTATGTCAAGGATGCGGTGCATGTACGGTAACTTGTCCGTCCGGTGCAATGGATCTGAAGGGCTTCGCAACAAGTCAGATTATGGCGGAGGTAGATGCAATATGCAAGTAAACAATGAATTTAGACCAAAAATTGTAGCATTTTGCTGCAACTGGTGTTCTTACGCCGGCGCCGATCTGGCCGGCACCAACCGTGCAGATTATCCGGCTGATGTCAAGATCATTCGGGTACCTTGTTCCTGTCGAGTAAATCCGATTTTTATTCTTCGTGCATTTCAGCGTGGTGCTGACGGCGTGATCCTGTGTGGTTGTCACCCGGGTGACTGTCACTATACTAGCGGAAATTATTATGCTCGTAGAAGAATGACGCTGCTGTTCTCCATGCTCAATTATCTGGGCATTGAAAAGGAGCGGACACGGGTAGAATGGGTATCCGCAGCCGAAGGCGCAAAGTTTGCTGCAACGATGAATGAATTTGTTGCAACAGTAAAGGCGCTCGGCGAAAATAAGAGACTGGAGGATCTGAGATGCAAGAAGTAATGATAGAACGTGCTTGTGCCTTGCTGGCAGACGGTACGGTATCTCGTGTACTGGGCTGGAAAAACGGTGAGTTTGCATACGATCCTACACCGGCTGTATTTGATTCTGCAGAAGCACTGCAAAAGGCGTTTGTATATAATGATTTCTGTGCCAGCAATTTGTCAAAGTATTTGATCAAGCTGTCTCGTGCAGAAGGAAAAACTTTGATTTTTGTAAAACCTTGTGATTCTTATAGCTTGAACCAGTTGCTGACAGAGCACCGGGTAAAGCGGGAATCCATCTATGTCATCGGTGTTCCGTGTGATGGCAAGGTAAGTGAAAATAAGATTCGGGAAAATGGTGTAGAAGGTGTAACCAGCATCACAACAGAAGGAGAAACAGTTACTGTTCACACGCTGTATGGTGACACCGCTTTCCAGAAAACAGATATTATGGATGATCGCTGCATCACTTGCAAGAGCAAGAAGATTGTAATCAGTGATGAAATCCTGGGCGAAAATGGTGAAGTAGATGCAGACAGCAAGCGGTTCGATCAGGTGGCACAGCTGGAAGCCATGACACCGGACGAACGGTATGCATTCTGGCAGAAGGAACTGTCCAGATGTATTCGCTGCAATGCTTGCCGGAACGTATGTCCTGCATGTAGCTGTGAGAATTGTGTATTCGACAATCCGAAGTCTGGTATTTCCCAGAAAGCCGCAGCAGACTCCTTCGAAGAGAATATGTTCCATATTATTCGTGCATTCCACGTTGCAGGACGTTGTACCGACTGTGGAGAATGTTCGAGAGTATGTCCGCAGCACATTCCGCTGCATTTGCTGAACCGGAAGTTCATCAAGGATATCAATGAACTGTACGGTGAATATCAGGCTGGTGCAGAAGCTGGCAGCCGCAACCCGCTGATCAGCTATACACAGGAAGACTGCGAACCCAGCATTGTATATGAAAGGGAGGGCGGCAAGTAATGAAAAAGCTTTCTTTGGCAAAATTGGATGATTTGTTTGCAGCAGTTGCCGCAACACAGTCCCTGTACCTGCCGGTAGATGACGGCAAAAAGGGTGCAACCTATAAGAAATGGGAAACTGGTACACAGTACAGCCGTGCAACCAATACGGTACGCAGTGCAAAAGACTTCTTCTTTCCGCAGGTAGAGCAGATGGCTGCTTTTAAAATGGAAGGCAAGAAAATTGAAGTAGAAGATATCCGCTCAGAGAAGGAAGATTTCGTTATTTTTGGCGTGCGCGCTTGTGACGCAGCAAGCTTCCCGATTCTGGATAGCGTTTACCTGGCAGATCCGATTGATACTTTTTATGCAGAAAGAAGAAAGCACGGCTTGATTATGACCATGGCTTGCAATCGTCCGACGGAAACTTGTTTCTGTTCTGCATTTGGCATTGATGCATCTGCACCGGCTGGCGGAGATGTTACCTGCTGGATGACAGACAGCGATTTGCTGTTGCAGGCAAATACCGAAAAGGGAACTGCTTTTTTGAATGCGTTGGATCTGCTGGAAGATGCCGCAGATGATGCCGCAGAAGAAACCAAAAAGACCATTCAGGGAATTTTGGAAAAGCTGCCGCTTGCTGGTTTGTCTACCGATGCCTTTGGCGGTGATAAGCTGAAGGAACTGTTTGATTCCGATAAGTGGGAAAGCCTGTCAGAATCTTGTTTGGCATGCGGTACTTGTACCTTTGTATGTCCGACTTGTCAGTGTTATGACATTCGGGATTATGACACCGGACACGGCATTCAGCGGTTCCGCTGCTGGGATAGCTGTATGTATTCCGACTTTACGCTCTGTGCACACGGCAACACAAGACCGACACAGATGCAGCGCTTCCGTCAGCGGTTTATGCATAAGTTGGTTTACTATCCGGCAAATAACAATGGAACCTTCGGTTGCGTAGGCTGCGGAAGATGTATGCGCAGCTGCCCGATTTCCATGAATATTGTGAAAGTAATGAAAGCATTGGAGGGAGAGGCATAATGAAGGAAGAAGCTTTGATTCCGAAGATTGGTGTGGTAACAGACATTCGTACGGATACTCCTGATGTAAAAACCTTCCGTGTAGTAGGTTTGGACGGTAAGAAGGTATTTGAACATATTCCTGGTCAATGTGCAATGCTTTCGATTCCGGGTGTCGGAGAAGGTATGTTTTCCATTACCTCTTCTCCAACCAATGAAGCCTTTATGGAATTCAGCATTAAGAAGTGCGGCTGCCTGACCAGCTGGCTGCATATGATGGAACCCGGTCAGGAAATTACCATTCGTGGGCCATATGGAAACGGATTCCCGGTTGATACCGTGCTCAAGAAGCAGAATCTGATTTTCATCGCCGGCGGTATCGGTCTTGCTCCGCTTCGTTCCGTTATCAACTATGTACGGGATAAGAAAGAGGATTATGGAAACGTCCATATCATCTACGGTTCCCGTTCCGCAGATGACCTGGTTGACTATCAGGAAATCATCGATGAATGGATGGCAGATGAGAATGTTCGAGTAGATTTGACCATCGACCGGGAACAGGAAGGCTGGGACGGCCACGTTGGTTTCGTTCCAAACTTCGTAAAAGAACTGAACCCAGATTTGAACAGTACCGTTTTGATCTGCGGACCTCCCATCATGATCAAGTTTACATTGGCCGGCTTGAAAGAACTTGGCTTTAACGAAACACAAGTTTTCACCACCATGGAACTTCGTATGAAGTGTGGAATTGGAAAGTGCGGTCGATGCAATATTGGAAATAAATATGTCTGCAAGGACGGTCCGGTATTCCGCTATGATCAACTGGGCGAGCTTCCGGATGAATATTAATGGAAAAGGAGAATGATCATGGAACAGATGGTAAATGTTTTCATTATGGGCAAAAAGTACGAGGTACCTGCCAGCCTGACCATCATGGGTGCGTTTGAGTACGCTGGCTATAAACTGATTCGTGGCTGTGGCTGCCGAAATGGTTTCTGCGGTGCCTGTGCAACTGTATATCGTGTAAGAGGAGACCGGGAACTGAAGGTTTGCCTGGCATGTTCTACACAGGTTGAGGAAGGTATGACACTGACACAGCTGCCGTTCTTCCCGCTGATTAAGGAAACTTATGATATTGAAGAAATTCGTCCGACTGAACAGATTATGATGGAGACCTATCCGGAAATCTATTCTTGTATCGGTTGTAATTCCTGTACCAATGCCTGTACACAGGGTCTGAACGTTATGCAGTACATTGCCTATGCACAGCGTGCAGAATATGAAAAGTGCGCAGAAGAGTCTTTCGACTGCGTAATGTGCGGCTGCTGCTCCACACGCTGCCCGGCTGGAATTTCCCATCCGCAGGTTGCAATGCTGGCAAGACGTCTGAACGGAAAGTACATTGCACCGGAATGCAAGCACCTGAAAGATCGGGTAGAAGAAATTGAAAGCGGTAAGTGCGAAGAAGCAATCCAGGCTATGATGGCATTGGATGATGCTGCAATCCGTGAAAAGTACAATACAAGAGAGATCGAAAAGTAAGGGGAGGAACTGCAAATGTATACAGAAGAAATGCTGGAATCCATTAAAAAGGTGGAAGCTGCAAGAGAAGCAAATGCAGCTTTGGAACCCAGAAGAATGACAGCAGAGGAAAAGGACGAACTCCTGGCAACCTATCATCCGGACTATCGGGATGATCAGTTTGGTATTTTGCAGGTCGGCCCGAATAAGGGTGAAAAGGCACCGAAGGAACTGATTACTCTGTTGCAGGGCAAGAGCCGTGTTCTGGATCAGCGTCCGGATCTTTCCTGCCCGGATTATGAGACCGATGTTCTGATCATCGGCGGCGGCGGCGCTGGCGCATCTGCTGCAATTGAAGCAGATAAGGCTGGCGAAAAGGTTATGATCGTAACCAAGCTGCGAATCGGTGATGCAAACACCATGATGGCAGAAGGTGGTATTCAGGCAGCTGATAAGCCGAACGATTCCCCGGCACAGCACTTCCTGGATGCATATGGCGGCGGACATTTCGCTGCAAAGAAGGAACTGGTTTACAAGCTGGTTACCGATGCACCGATTTGTATTAAGTGGCTGAATGACCTGGGCGTTGAATTCGATAAGGATGCAGAGGGCAATATGATTACCACACACGGCGGCGGTACTTCCAGAAAGAGAATGCATGCTGCAAAGGACTATTCTGGTGCAGAAATCATGCGTACTTTGAGAGATGAAGTTCTGAACCGTAAGATTCCGGTAATCGATTTCACTTCTGCAATTGAACTGATCCTGGATGACAAGGGACAGTGTGCAGGCGCTGTACTCCAGAATATGGAAACGGGTGAGATTCTGATTGCAAAGGCAAAGGTTGTAATTGTTGCAACTGGCGGTGCAGGCAGAATGCACTATCAGGGCTTCCCGACTTCAAACCACTACGGTGCAACAGCAGATGGTTTGGTACTGGCATATCGTGTTGGTGCAAAGCTGCTGTATCAGGATACCTTGCAGTACCATCCGACTGGTGCAGCATTCCCAGAACAGATCTTTGGTGCACTGGTAACTGAAAAGGTACGTTCTCTGGGTGCAAAGCTGGTTAATGTAAACGGCGAAGTTTTCATGCATCCGCTGGAAACACGTGACGTTGCAGCTGCTTCTATCATTCGGGAATGTAAGCGTGGCAATCAGGTCAATACGCCGGAAGGACAGGGCGTATGGCTGGATACACCAATGATCGAACTGAAGAATGGCGCTGGTACCATTGAAAAGAGAATCCCGGCTATGCTGCGGATGTTTGGAAAATATGGTATTGATATTCGGAAACAGCCGATTATCGTATATCCGACCCTGCACTATCAAAACGGTGGTGTAGACGTAGATGTGACAAGTGAAACTAACGTACCGAACCTGTTTGTTGCCGGTGAGGCTGCTGGTGGTGTACACGGCAGAAACCGTCTGATGGGTAACTCTTTGCTGGATGTTATCGTATTCGGTCGGAATGCTGGTGTGCATGCAGCTGCTAAGGCAAAGACTGTAACAGTTGGTAAGTTGACCTTGGATCATGTTGACCGCTTCCAGAAGGAACTGGATGAGGCCGGAATTACTGCGACAGCAGTTTCTCCGATGCTGCTGCCGGATTATACCAGAAAAGTAAAATAAGTCGGTATAAAACAAGTTGTAAGCAGGGTACGGAGTGTGACCATTCCGTACCCTGTATTTTTTAATTATGAGAGGATGAAGAAAAAGTGGATCAATTCAATCAGTGGATCGAAACCATAGACGGCTGGGTATGGGGAATCCCACTCATCGTGTTGATTATGGCATGCGGAATCTGGCTGACCATTCGAGTCGGTGCTCTGCAAATTCGTCACCTTGGAAAAGCGCTGAAATTTATGGTGAAAAATGAAGAGGACGGCGAAGGAGAAGTGACGAGCTTTGGTGCATTGTGTACCGCTCTTTCTGCGACCATCGGAACAGGAAACATCGTAGGGGTTGCAACGGCATTGGTTGCAGGCGGCCCGGGCGCA
Organism: Ruminococcus sp. CAG:403; assembly: GCA_000437255.1. GTDB lineage: Bacteria > Bacillota > Clostridia > Oscillospirales > Ruminococcaceae > Ruminococcus_C. The sequence continues at coordinate 9,483 of FR899056.1, read as the reverse complement.
CTGTTCTGGATGGAAATTGCAGCTCTTTTGGGAATGGCGACTAAGTATGCAGAAGGATTCCTGGCCATTAAATACCGAACAGTGGATAAAAATGGACAATACCTGGGCGGCCCATTCTATTACATTGAAAAAGGAATGGGTGCACGTTGGAAGTGGTTGGCAAAATTATTTGCATGCTTCGGCGTGTTGGCTGGTCTGCTTGGAATTGGTACCATTACGCAAATCAACGGAATTACTTCCGCTGCCAACAATTTCTTTGACCCGAACGGAGAGCATGTTCTGTTTCATTTGTTTGGACAGGATTACACCATTGCCACTGTTGTAGCAGGACTGTTTGTAACGCTGTTTGTTGCATTGGTTGTAATTGGCGGTTTAAAGCGAATTTCAAGTGTTTCGCAGGTCGTTGTTCCGTTTATGGCAGTTCTTTACATTCTGTTCTGTTTGATCTTAATTATTTGCAATATCACAAAAATTCCTGCTGCGGTTGTAGAAATTGTAGAAAGTGCATTTGGTGTGCGGCAGATTGCCGGCGGTGCATTGGGAACCATTTTAATTGCCATGCAAAAGGGTGTTTCCAGAGGGATTTTCTCCAACGAAGCTGGTTTGGGTTCTGCGCCAATTGCAGCAGCTGCTGCAAAGACTAAGGAACCGGTTCGTCAGGGTTTGGTTACTATGACCGGTACTTTTATTGATACCATCGTAGTTTGTACCATGACTGGTCTTTCGATCGTTTTGGCTGGAAGCTGGGATAAGGGCTTAGAAGGTGTTGCAGTTACAATGGATGCCTTCCAGCATGGACTTCCGTTTCCGAATGAAGTCGCTTCTTTTGTTTTGATGATTTGCCTGATTTTCTTTGCGTTTACAACAATTTTGGGCTGGAGTTATTATTCAGAACGTTGTTTGGCTTATCTGACCGGCTCTCATAAAACCGTTACCTTGGTTTATCGTTGGCTGTATATTGCAGCAGTCTTCATTGGGCCTTATTTGACGGTAGAAGCTGTTTGGAACATTGCGGATATCTTCAATGGATTGATGGCAATTCCGAACATCATTGCATTGCTGGCGTTGTCCGGTATTATTGCTGCCGATACGAAAGCATATTTCCGAAGCGGTGCACATAAACTTGCCAAATAAAGACAAACAATCTGCCATGCTTTTTCATTGCATGGCAGATTATATTTTAAAGGAAAAAAGAAATCCTAAGGAGCAGATAATATGCAGTATAAAATCTTAAACATTTATGAAGAGGATTATGGCTGTGAAGGGGTTCCGGAAGGACAGGAGCCAATGTGCCGTGTTCAGATTCAGGATGAGAAAGGTACAGAACAGTGGATTTCGATTGCCGATCGTGTGTTACGGGAACAGAACTTGCAGGAAGGCGATTTCATAGAATGGAAGGAGGGAATTTGATGCAGTATCAAGTGGAAGCACAGCGTATTTATTATGCCGATCCAAGCGGGACGGTTTTAGCGGAAATTACATTTCCAGAAGTAGAACCGGGTGTTTATTGTATCGATCATACTGTTGTAGATGATTCGCTGCGAGGACAGGGAATTGCCGGGCAGTTGGTTCAGATGGCAGTGGAGCAAATTCAAGCAAAGCATGGAACAGTGACAGCAACTTGTTCTTATGCAAAGCATTGGCTGGAAAAGCACGCTGTTTCGTAAAGTAATATCAAGTAAAAATAAAAAGTCCGCAAGGGAGTACCTTGCGGACTTTTTTGAGAGGATGGGAAAGAAAAAATCGAGAATTTGAAAGAAGCAAATTCTTATAATTTTTCTGCCAGTTTTCTTCGTACTGCATCTTCCGGAATGTTAACAATGCCAAAGTCCTTTTCTTTGTAATTCCAGTATGCTCTGCCAATTTTGTATTGGTCGAAAACAGAACAGATATCTGCTGCCCAGTTGATTTTGGAGGCATCATCTGCCAGGTCAATTACGCCATATTCGCCGCAGTACAATGGAATATTGCGCTTTTCGGCAAATTCCAATGCCGGTAAAAAGAGGGATTCAAAGAAGGAAGTATCCATCTTTTGCAGACCTTCTGAGAAAATGGCACCCGCTAATTCCTGTGTGAGGCGTGTACTTTGCTTGCGGTATTCTTCCACAGATTCCGGATAAGCAATGCGGAAATCAGACGGCATGCCATCTACCCAATATGCACCCTGATGGGTAAAGATCAGCGGTTCATAGCTGTGGAAGGTATAAACCACTTTATCATCGTGCGGATCTGCTAGTTCTGGAACACTGACCACGCTGTTGTATCGGGTGCCACCGAAGATGATCCAGGTATCCGGTGCAATGGTTCGGATTTCCTGGATGGCATGCAGGGCAATTTCATTCCATGCATCTGACACTTCCGGTTGCACAATTTCGTTCAGCAGTTCAAATGCGACCACATCGTGTTCAGCACCATACCGGGTTGCAAGGGTGCGCCAGAGGGCGAAGAAGCGTTCCTGTAAAGCTGCATCGGAGAAGAAAATGACTTTATCCGTCTTATCCAGTGGATCAAAGGAGTAGCCATAGGTTTTGTGCAGATCAATGATCATGTGCAAACCATACTGTTTGCACCAGCTCAGACACTGATCCAGGTAATGATAGCCTTCCTGCTTCTTGGTGCCGTCTTCTTCTTCCAGCAGCATATAATCAATTGGAACACGAACATGATCCAGGTTTAACGAAGCAATGTAGGCAATGTCTTGTTCTGTGATAAATTGTTCAAAATGAGCGGTGGAGAAATCGTTGGTTTGAGAGAGCCAGCCTCCGAGGTTTACGCCGTGCAAAAATCCATCAAATGTACGCATGATTGATCGTTCCTTTCTGTATTTTTATAAGATTGATTTTCGGATATCTATCCATTAGGATGGTTTTATTATATCCGCATTTTGCAAAAGGGTATATATTTTTTGTTGCTTTTTTATCAGAAATGTTGTATGATAAGAAAAAGGAAGTGATCGATATGAGTATGAATCGAGATCTGCATCAGCAGTTGTTTCAGCGGCGGGAAGCACAAATGCAGCACTTGGAATATCACTTGGAATTTCAGTTTTATCATGCAGTGGCATCTGGTGATGTGAAAAAAGTATCTCAATATCTGATGGATGCGAAAAATGAGCAGATCTATAGCGGCGCATCTTACGGGAAGCTTTCCAACAATGCATTGCAAAATGCACGGTATCATTTTGTGGTTGCAGTTGCGCTGATTACTCGAATTTGTGTGGAACAAGGATTGGATCGGGAAGTAGCGTATACTCTGAGTGACTTGTTCATTCAAAAGATGGATAATCTTCAAAGTATTTCATCCATTACAACGCTGTACAATGAAATGATTCTGGATTTTACCAAGCGCATGCAGAATGCACGCAAAGAGCCGGCATGTTCTTTGCATGTCCGAAAAGCGATGGAATATATTTCGATGCATTTGCAGGAACCCATTCAGACTGCACAGCTTGCAGATGCGCTTTCATTAAATCGCAGTTACCTTTCCACGCTATTTCATCGTGAAACAGGAAAGACACTGCATCAATATATTCTCTCGGAAAAGATTCATGCGGCAGCGGAACTGCTTACTACCTCGGAAATCTCCTATTCCGATCTGGCGGCATATTATTACTTTTCTTCGCAGAGTCATTTTATTCAATGTTTTCAGAAAGAAATGGGTGATACGCCGGCAGAATACAGAAAGCGATTTTATCAAAAAAGTGACTTCTGACCATAATAGACGATTCCAAAAAACGG
>FR899056.1:0-5661 GCA_000437255.1 Ruminococcus sp. CAG:403 | reverse complement strand
TATAGGAAAATATACTTTAGAATGAACAGAACCGCTAGGATATACAGCAATGGCTTGACTTCTTTTCCCTTTCCGCATACCAAATGCAGCAAGGTATAGGAGATAATCCCAATGGAAATACCTTCGGAAATGCTGTAGAACAGCGGCATTGCCAGAATACACAAATAAGCTGGGATTGCCTGAATGTATGCATTCTCAGTGAATTTGATTTTTGTAATGGTGCTGAACATCAGGAATCCAACGATGACCAGCGCCGGTGCTGTCGCAAAGGATGGGATTGCAATAAAGATCGGTGCAAATAAGGTGGAAATCAGGAACAAAACAGCTGTTACCACTGCGGTTAAGCCGGTTCTTCCGCCGGCAGCAACACCAGCAGAGGATTCAATAAAGGTTGTCGTGGTAGAAGTTCCGATTACAGCACCTGCTGTTGTTGCAACGGAGTCCGCCAGCAGAGCCGGTTTGATAGCAGGCAGTTTGCCGTCTTGATCCAGCATGTCCGCCTTGGTGCAGACTCCGATCAGAGTGCCCAGAGTATCAAAAATATCCACAAACAGGAAGGAGAAAATAACAACAACAAAGTTTAAAATGCTAATTCTGTCAAAGTCTGCGTGGAAACATTGTCCAAAGGTTTCGCCCAGTTTGGAAAAGTCGGTCATGGCGAAAGTCGGAATCAGGCTGTTAAAGCCTGCATCTGCGTCAACGGTATACAAACCAGTTAGCTGACAGATGATTCCGAGAATCCAGGTACCCAAAATACCAATCAGAATGGATCCTTTTACTTTTTTAATGTATAAAATAGCGGTTAAGAACGTTCCGATGATTGCAAGCAGAGCGCAGATGCCAGATGTGTGAAAGTTTTCCGGGAAGGAAACAATGGTTACCAAGGTGGAATCATTGTTTACCACAACGCCTGCATTCTGGAGACCAATAAAGGCGATGTAAACACCAATTCCGACTGAAACAGCTTGTTTTAAGGAAAGCGGAATGACATTAAACAGCGCTTCTCGAATATTGGTAAGCGAAAGAATTAGGAAGATAACGCCTTCTATAAAGACTGCCAACAATGCGACTTGCCACGGATATCCCATGTTTCCGACAACGGTATAGGCAAAAAATGCATTTAATCCCATCCCGGCGGAAAGTGCAAACGGTAGATTTGCCATCATGCCCATGCACATGGTTCCAAGGAAGGAAGCCAGACAGGTTGCCAGTAGAACGGCTGTTGGATCCATTCCAGTAGAGCTTAAGATGTTGGGATTGACCGCTAGAATATATGCCATTGTCATAAAAGTGGTTACACCGGCAATGCATTCTGTTTTGACATTGGTTTGATGCTTGCTTAAATGAAATATCTTTTCAAACATTATGCAAGATCCTCCTCATCGTATTCCGCAATATATGGCAGATTGCGGTAAATTTCTCCGCAGTCCAGTCCGTAGCCAATGACAAATAAGTCTGGGATGGTAAACAAGGAGATATCTGCTTCCAGATCAACCAAACGACGATCCGGCTTGTCCAGCAGTGTGACCACTTTTAGAGAAAGCGGATTTCTGGATTTTAAGAGCTTCATCACATCGTTTAGCGTGCGTCCAGTGTCAATGATGTCCTCTGCAATGATGACATGGTACTGACTGATGTCCTGCATCAAATCCATTGTGATTTTGACAATGCCGGATGAAACCGTTCCATTGTAGTAACTTTTGGCGCACATAAATGCAGTTTCGCATGGAATGTGAATGGCACGGCAGAGATCAGCCATAAAAACAAATGCACCATTTAAGATGCTTACGAGAAGCAAGGGTTTGCCTTCGTATTCTTGGCTAATTTGCTCGCCGACTTCTTTGATTTTTTCTTGGATTTCTTCTTCTGTGATCAAAACACGTTTGATCTTTTGCTGAAATTCGCTGCTTGTCATAAGAGCCTCCCTTATCATATAAAAAATAGTGGATATAATATCGATATTGCAAACATTATATTTGTTTATTGTACGGGATTTCATCGTAAAAGTCAATGCCTATATTGTAAAAATTAGATCAATCCTTTCAACGAAGAAAAAGAAAATACAGCGCTTTGCCAAAATGAACCAATAAATAGCACATGTAATAGGAAAGACTGCCACCTCGTTTCGAGATGGCAGCCTTTTTCGGTTACTTGCTGTATGTATTAGTCTTTCATGCCACGCAGAATCCAGTCGTACATGCCTTCATACTGCCGTGCAGAACTCTTCCAGGAGAAGTCCTTCTGCATGCCACGTGTGATAATCTCATTCCAGTCATCACGGAAATCGAAATAGATTTTCTTTGCATAGTTAATGGTATACAAAAGATCATCTGCATTGTAGTGACGGAAAGTAAAACCGGTTCCCACTTTATCATATTCATTGTATGGCTCTACGGTATCCTTTAAACCGCCGGTTTCCCGCACGATCGGAACGGTACCATATCGCAGGGAGATGAGCTGTGTCAGACCACATGGCTCAAACCGAGACGGAACCAACATAGCGTCTGCTGCGGCGTACAGCTTGTGCGCCAGCGGATCAGAATAAAAGATGTTGGCAGAAACACGATCCGGGTATTTTCCCTGGTAGTAACGGAACATATTCTCATAGCGAGATTCTCCGGTTCCGATGATGACAAACTGTGTGAACTCGTCTGTAATACGGTCTGCAATCCAGTCTACCAAATCCAAGCCCTTTTGGTCGGTTAGACGGGAGATAATGGCAATCATAAACTTTGAATCGTCTACTGGAAGCCCCAACTCTGCCTGCAAGTTTCGCTTTGCCTGTTTTTTCTGTTCCACAACATTGGAAACATTGTAGTGAACCGAAATCTTCGGGTCGGTTTCCGGATTGTAAATATCATAGTCAATGCCGTTTAAAATACCACGCAAAGAACGGGAACGTGCACAAAGCAGTCCATCCAATTGTTCTCCATAATAGGGGGTTTTGATTTCTTCTGCATATGTTTCACTAACTGTTGTGATGTAGTCTGCATAAACCAAGCCGCCCTTTAACATGTTGGCATCCTTCTTGAATTCCAGCTTATCCGGTGTGAACATATAGGAAGGCAAATTGGTGTGATATACAAAGCACTGCATATCCCAAACACCCTGGAATTTCAGGTTGTGGATGGTCATAATGGTCTTGGTGCCCCAGTAGAAGCTGTGGCTTGCAAAGGTGCTGCGCAGGAAAACCGGAATCATACCAGTTTGCCAGTCATGGCAGTGGATGATGTCTGGATGGAATCCGATTACCGGCATAACCGCTAAAACAGCTTTGGAGAAGAAAATAAACCGTTCGATATCCCACTGTATGGAATCACTATATGGATGATCACACTTAAAGTAATCTTCGTTGTCAATAAAATAGAAGCGGATGCCTTCATATTCATATGTCATAATGCCAACGTGCAGATTTTGTGTATGCTGACCGTAATCCATGTAAAAATGGGTGACATATTGAAATTTGCTGCGCAGTTCCCATGGAATACAAGTATAATTTGGCAAGATAACACGTACATCGTATTCTTTTGGATTCAGATTCTTTGGCAGTGCGCCTACGACATCGGCAAGACCGCCGGTTTTAATAAACGGAACACATTCAGATGCTGCAAAAAGAATATTTTTCATATGCTATGCTGTGTTGTACCTCGGGCAGTGGAAGCATGTTCCGACATAGGCTGGTAACAAATCGTATGCTATGCGGACAACTTCTGAAGTGAAAATGCTCTGGTTTCTCCCCGGCACAACGTCTCCTTCCATGATAAAAATAGGTGCATGAGCAGGCTATTCTTCTTCCCAATAGAAGTGAATCTTTCCCAGTCTGCCTCATTGCTTCTTCTATTATACTCCTTTGCTGTCAAATCGTCAAGTGGAAATCAAAAAAAAATTATTGATTTTACACAAAAAGCAACTTGGATTTGATCAAAAAAATACAAGGATATAAAAGTACAAGAAAAAGAAAGCGAATGAGTGCAACTCGTGAAGATAGCAAAAAAAGATGAATTTTTATTGGAAAAACAAAAAACAGAAAATCGATTTTATGATGGTAGTTGCAATACTTTTACAGATTCTTTTCTTTACAATTTAGAAGAAGTATGGTATGATAGCATCGTAATAAAGTGATGCAGGATATTTTAGGATGAAAAGAGGGAATGCTGTGCGTATTCGTGTTTTTCAGATAGCCAATTTTGTTTTTGCAATTTTGTTTTCTTTTGCGATTGCCTCTGTGTTTATAAAATCTTTTCAGGTGTCGCGCTTGCTGCTTGCCATTGTCTTTGCAGTAGTTTTGGTGGGTGGGTTTAGTCTATTGCAGCACGCTTTGCAGGAAAAAACCAGAAAACAAATTGACCATATCTTTTTGGGAATTGCAGCAGTTGTTTTTGTGGCACAGCTTCTTTGTGCCTATTTTTTGTATGCACCGCCCATTCATGATTTGAGTTACTTGAATTCTGCTGCTAAAGGGTTTTGTCTGACCGGTGATCGTGCCGATCTTTATCAAGACTTGCCGGAGCGGCATCAGCATTATTTTGCAGTCTATCCCAATAATCATGCTCTGTTAATTTGGTTGATGATCGTCTATCGGATTTCCTACGCACTGACTGGAACCATGTCAATTGCAGTGCCGATTTTTCTCAATGTAATCGGGTTATCAATTTCCTATCATTTCTTGTACCGAATTGCAAAAATGATATTTCGCAACAAAGTGACACCGCTGTTTTGTGCCATTTTAGGCGGATTGTTTTCGGTATTTTATACCTACACGCCTTACTTTTATACAGATTCTTCCAGCATGCCGCTTGTGATGGGTGCTATTTATCTGTTTTTAAAAGCAATGGAGCAATCAACATGGAAACAGTGGCTGCCTCGATTGGTCGCATGTGGTGTGCTTGTTGCGCTTGGTTATAAAGTAAAGGGAAGCGTTGTTATTTTGGTTCCGGCGTTCTTATTGTATGCTTGTTGTATGGGCGTTCGGAAAAATTGGAAAAAGGCAACTGCTTTTTTGAGTTTTGTGGGAATAGGCGCTGTAATCTGTTCCGGGGTTTTGGGCGCAGTTCCGATTACAGATCAAGAGGAATTGCAGGCGTATCAGTTTCCAACCATCCATTGGATAATGATGGGGCTGGAAGGAAACGGCGGCTATCATGAGGAAGACTTCTTCTATACCAAACAAAGTGGAGATTATGAGCAGAAAAAAGAGGCGGATTGGATTCGGTTAAAAGAACGAGTTCAGAAAATGGGAGCTGCCGGAATGATACAACATGTAAGAGAGAAATTGGCATATACTTGGGGAGACGGTACCTACTATATTAAAACCTATTTAAGAAATGGAACGCCTAATGCGCTTCGTAATTTTGTATTACATAGTCGAGCGTTTTCTGATTATTGTGCTATTTTTCATGAGACAATGCTGTTCTTTTTATTTCTTGCTTTTTTTAGTGGTATTCGTTCGGACAAGATCGGAGCAGAGCTTTTATTAAAGATTATTTTGTGTGGAGTGTTTTCCTTTTTCTTGCTTTGGGAAGCACGATCGCGGTATTTGGTGAACTTTACACCGGTATTTTTATTGTTGGAAGGCTATAGTATTGAACGGATATGGCTAATATTGCCAAAAAAGAACAAGAAATTGTATAAAAATACTTACTTGACAAAAGGGGAAGGAGA
>FR899055.1 GCA_000437255.1 Ruminococcus sp. CAG:403 | reverse complement strand
AGGATTGGTTGGAATTGCATCTGGATTTGCAAACGCTACAGATGAAATTGAGGACTACAACGGAACAATGGAAGAATGCCAGAGCGAAATAGAGCTCACTCGTTCCGCTCTGATAAAAGCAAAAAAAGAGTACGGTGACAACTCCGCAACCGTCCAAAGCCTGCAAGCGGATTTGGACAAGCTGAATAAGCAGTATGAAAAAGGCGGAGGCTACATTGCCCAACTTCAAGAAAAATTAGATGATGCTTCCGAATCACTTGCATCATTCACGGAAGAACATAAAAACGCCGCAGAAGAAATTGATTCTATGCAGGTTAATGGCTTCCGTGCGGTTTCCATGCTAGAGGCGCTAAAAGACAAATCAGAAAAAACAAATTCAGATTTGGACGTGATGCAATCCTATGCAGATTACCTAAACGATACGTTCCAATGCAACATTGAGGTCAATTACGACACCGGAGAGCTAACAGGATTTGATCCAGAAGTCCTAAAAAAGCAAATCATTGCTGCTGCAAATGATGCACGGTATCAAGACGCAATCACTGCAATCAGTGATTTTAAGTTTCAGGATAGCTATTCAGATGCATACGATGTATTAGAAAATGCAAAAGCAGACTTATACAGCTTGAAAGCTGCATATGAAAATATTGATAAGTATCGTGAAAGCGTATCTGATGAAAATTGGGATGCAGGATATGAAGAACGGTTATCGCAGAAAATCAGTGCACAGCAGAGTATCGTTGATCAAGCAGAGGCGGAGCTAAAAAGTGCAGATTCGGCATTAAAAGATTATTGCAATACTATTGATGATACAGGAGATTTGTATAGCTCCATGGTGAAAGAACTTCAAAATGGGGCAGATGCTACAGACCTGCTGACAGACGCAACTACTGGCTCAACAGATGCAATGGATGCACAAGCAGAGGGTATGGCAGAAGCACAAGCAATCCTGGCGAAGTATGGCGATGATCTGTATGAACTGAGCGCTGCTTATGATGAGGCGTATGAGGCTGCTTATGAGAGTTTCTCCGGGCAATTTGGGCTATTTGACACCGCACAAGCAGATGCAGAATCCACTGTTTCAGCGGCGCAAGCAGCAATGAACTCTCAACTGGAATTCTGGAACGCTTACAATTCGAATCTTGAAGTGTTAAAAAGCACATCAGCAGAGAGCCTTGGCATTACGCAAGAAAATTATGATGCATTGATGACATATGCCCAATCTGGCACAGAAGAGGCAGCAGGGCTTGCATCTAGTATTGTGTATAATCTGCAATCCGGGAACGATGAAGCTGTCGTTCAATTGGCAAACACCATCGGAGAAGTAGACAGCGCACAGCAACAAGCCGCAGAACTCACTGCGGAATGGCAGACCGGGCTGGACGAAGCGATGGATGATACAATTGGATCAATGCGGCAAGATGTTGCAGCACTGAATCTACGACCAGAAGCGCAAAGTTCAGCCAATGCAACAATGGAAGGATATATCAGCGAAATTTTAAACAACGTTGGTTCTGCACGGTCCGCCGCGCAAAGCGTTGTAAATGCAGTCCAATCCGTTTTCAACAGTGCTAGTCTATCGTTTGGAGAAAGCGGTGTGAGCGGATCTGTTGCAGTACAAGCCAATGCGTCTGGTACAACCGATGCCGCAAACGTATTCCTTGCCGGCGAAGAAGGACCAGAGTTGATTGTTGGCATGCAAGGCAGCACGGTATTTCCAGCGCAGGAGACCGAAAAAATTGTACGGGCTGTTTCAGATTACGCAGATTTTTCTGGCGGGTATACAATGGAAGGCACATCCATGCGGAATTATAGCAATATGGTTTCCTATGCACCGCAATTTTCGTTGTATTTATCCGGTGGAACAACCGATGCCAATCAGAAAAAGGTAAAGCAATGGGTGCAAGGTGCGGTAGATGATGCGTTTTCTAAAATCATTCGTGCCTATCCGCCTGTATATCAGATTTAAGGTGGTGGAACGTGGCATACATCAATCAATATTATTTATTTCTGGATGAAGACGGCGAAAAAATGAGCCGGTCTGTTTCAATATCCGATCATCCAGTAGAAGACGGGACCGTGCTGACCGATCACGTTAAACAAGAGCCGCTGGAAATCAGTTTGTCAGGGAAATTGGTTGGAACGGATGCGGAAACAGTAAAAACGGCATTGGAATTGCTGCAAAAACAAGGCTGCTATGTGAAATATATCGGAAAAGAAATTTTGTCGAACGCAGTCATTGAATCGTTTCAAACATCCCGCGCTGTAGATCTTAGCGGTGGAATTCAGTTCACAATGAATATTCGGGAAATCCGGATTGCAAAAAGTGCGTATCGAGATGCTGCGGCCGGGAAAACTGTAAAATCTGGACTACAGCAAATTCAGAAGGATGCACATACAGTCTATCACACAATTCACAGTGGGGATACCTTATACAGTTTGGCAATGCTGTATTACGGTACCGATAGCAAATACGCAGACCTGTATGCTGCAAACAGCGATTCGATTGAGCAGGCGGCAAGAGAATCTGGGCATGTTTCTTCCAACGGCGGCCGAATTCTGATTCCCGGCATTCAAATTCGGATTCCATAGGAGGGATGGCATTGCGCAGTAAGATTATTGTGGAAAAAGACAAAATCCCCTATCAATTCCAGATTGTTTTGGGTGGGAAAAAGTTCAGCTTGGAATGGCAGTATAATAAAAAAAGCGATCGGTTCACCTGCACTCTATACGATGCGCAGGGAAGCCCGATTGTCTATGGTGAACCGTTGATTTACGGCAACCCATTGTTTTCGTTTCTGCCACACCAGGATCCATTCCCGGTTTTGACAATTGTACCAATTGATGAATCCGGGCAAGGACATGAGGTGACGTGGGAGAATTTCGGTGAAACAGTATTTCTGACAATTGATGATGAGGAGCGATCAGAATGAGTCAAATTGTTCAAGCGGTGACCAAACAACCTGTAAGCTCTATGCTGTGCGGAAAGCCCATCGGTGGGGAAATCGTCGATCAAACCATAAAAGGGCTGTATCAGCAGCACGTTTATATTGAATTTGAAATCGTTACCATTGACAGCGATGTATTAGACTGCGAATTTACAGTTCCGTTTGACAATAACACGGAAGCCAACGAGGCGGAAATCATTCTGTACAACCTCTCCTACAATACAACCAATCAAATTCGAGAAGGCGGAGCGGTCACCATCAAAGCCGGATATGGTGATGATATCGGAGTCATTTTCTCCGGTACCGTCTCTAAAAAGGAAATTCGAAACGAGGATACCGACCGGATTCTTACACTTGCTGCGACAGACAGCGCAGGAAGGACCGGCTGGGAAGTAGATGTTCCATATTGCGAGGGGAATACAGCGCAGGGAATTCTTTACGATCTCTGTGCAAGACTTAATTTCCCGATTGTATCGTTTGCACCAATACGAGATTATGTGTTTGAACGAGAGGTACACGTAGAGGGTAGCCTGATGGATGCAATTGAAAAATATGCAGGAATCTGCGGCGTATCTGCCTATGTTTGCAAGGGATGTGTTTACATTCAGCCGTTATCTTATAGCAACGCAGAAACATACAGCTTGTCAGCAGAAACAGGGCTGCTTTCTACAGATGAATATGAAAAAGAGGAGAAAAACGGCGAGTTTGAAGACACGATACGAGGCTGGAAGCTAAAAGCACTGCTGAATCATCGTGTGCAAACTGGGACACGTGTGGAATTAAATTCCCCAAATGCATCGGGCGTATACTTTGTGCAGGAAGGGGAGCATTCGTATGACGGAGATTCCATGATTACGGAACTTCTGGTAGTAGAACGATAGGATGTGAAACAGAATGGCACAATCGAATGGAGCAATTTTACAGCAGATCATCCGGCAAAATCTAATGACACTGCATACCTGTCTACTATGTAAGGTTCTGTTGGTTTACGATGACCGGACGGCAAAGGTGCAGCCGCTGACATACCTAAAGACCGCAGCCGGGGAAGTACGCTCCCATGCCGCTCTGGATCACGTACCAATCGCAGACCATCTTGTGAATACCGTGCAAGATGGAAGCACTGGAATTGTGCTGTTTGCCGAACGGGATATTACAGAAGCACGAAAAGGCAACTATGCGCTGCCAGCTGAAGACCGGCACCATTCGTTTTCGGATGGAATCCTGATCGGGACATTGGGAGAAGATCTACCGGATCCGTCCCCCGGCAGCAACAGCCTATACTGGGAATCGTTTGAAGAATCCCTGCATCCAGAGCCAAGTGACAGCGGTGCATACTGGGAAGAATTGGAGGGGACAACGTGAAAGATTTTCGATTGAATTCTGCTGGAGATCTTGTCCTTTTGGGAGCTGATTTGGATTTGGTTTCCGGTACAGAACAAAAAATACAAACTCTGCATCAGATTCTTTCTACCAACAAGGGCGAATGGAAATTCGATCCAGAGGAAGGAATCGATCATGCAGCGTTTTATCAAAAAGAACCGATACCATCCAGAATGGCGGAAGCGATTCAAGACGGTATGCAGCAAACAGACAGCAATTACCGCCTGCAAAGCTTTTCTTATTCGATTCAGAATAAAGCGCTTACTGTACAGGTAACAGCAGATGGCGGCGAAGCAGCAGCGCTTACCGCAAACATATAGAAAGAAAAGGAGGTGCTGCCCGATGCCCATGACAGATCAAGGGTTTCAGCGACAGACATATGCAGAATTGCTGGAGCAGCAGATCAACCGTGCAAAGCAATTATTCGGAGCGGATATGGACACATCAGAAACAAGTGTTCTAGGAAAATACATCCGATTAAACACTGCGGACTATGCAGAGCTGCAAGAATCGTTGGAAGCTGTTTATCAAGCAAGATATATTGATACGGCAAGCGGCGTGCAGTTAGACCGCCTATGCCCGTTTGCAGGCATACAGCGCAACACGGCAACACGATCAGAAATTCGGGTGCTGGCACAAAACAGCAGTACCCGATCAGTTACAATTCCGCAGGCGACCAAGTTGTTAAATGCAGATGGTGTGCTGTTCCACACGTTGGAACGTGTAACGATTGCCGGAAATGAATCGGCACAGTTATCGGCAGAATGCGATACTGCCGGGGTAGCCGGAAACAATCCAACCACCCTGCAATTTTATCAGACACAAGTGGCAAATGTTACAATAACACAGCCTGAATTGGTCTCTGCCGGTGCGGAAATTGAAACCGATATGGCGCTGCGTGCACGCTGGAAAGCATCCATTTCTGGCGCAGGAACGTCTACAACAGCGGCAATCATTGGAGAAGTTTTGCGTGTCAGTGGCGTAACAGACTGCATGTTATTCGAAAATGCCACCAATAGCAATCTGAATGATGGAACCGGGTTCATTGTACCGCCGCATTCTTTTGAAGTGGTGGTATCCGGAGCGACAAATTCCGGCGGTGAAATTGCAAATGCAATCTATCGAAAAAAGCCAGTCGGCATTGCGGCAGTCGGAACGGAAACATTTACCATTCGTGATGTTGCCAATCAGTCGCATACCATTGGATTTTCCTACGGTAAATTTGTTACCGTATCCTGTAGCATTACCGTGCAAAAGAAAACCGGTTTCTTAATCGCACGAGATGTTCCGGCAATTGTGCAGGCAATTCTACAACAGGCGGGCAATTTGAAAATGGGGGAATCGTTATCGCCGACTGCATTTTATCAGCCTGTAGCTGCAATTGAAGCGGTAGAAGATGTTTCTTCCATCGTCCTGCAAAAATCAACCGGAGAAGCAGCCGGATACGGTGAAAAGCTGACAATTGGGGCGAAAGAGACCGCATCCATACAGCAAACAGCTGTATCCGTACAAGTCGGGAAAGAGGGCATCTATGCCATTGGAGAAGATGGAACGGTGAAACGAACAGGAGATGCGGTATGAATACAGTGTATGATTTGCCAGATTCTTATGCAAAGCCTGTCAATGGCAAAGAATCTGAAACTGCTACGAATACGTATCGGCTGTTTCAAATCGGTGCTAGTCAAGTACAAAGCGCTATAACCGACATGAACAACCTATTGGATGATTTAAACCTTTCTGCATGCAGCAGCGAAAGTTTAAACCGTATCGGCGCAATGTATCACGTACAGCGAAATGGTGCAACTGATCGGGTTTACCGATCTAAAATCCTCTTCCAGCTGTCCACGCTGTTCTCTGATCTGAACCAGGATACCATATTAGAGCGCATTGCAGATGCACTTCAAGTTGACTTTGGATCTATTTTTCTTTCCGATATGGAGCAATCTGCAATGGTACAGCTGCACGGGGTATCCGTGGACAGGCTGAAAACACTAGGCGTTACCTCCACAGAACTGCGAGACCTGATTCAATCCATGCTGCCTTGTGGAGTTGGACTCGTAGCAGAAAATTTTCCCGGTACCTTCCAATATTGTGACGTAGGGGAAGAACAAAGCACGGCATTAAACGGAACAGGATTTGACGAATCCGGGTCTCTCGGGCTTGCCTGCGGATCCGATTTTGAGTAAGGAGAAGATTATGGCAAATTATTCAGAACCCATGTTTTGGGGCGAGCGCAACTGCATCAAGCCGGAGCAAATTGCAGAAACCGGCTATGTGAGCGGTGACAACCCGGCCGCAGCGCATGAAAATTATTTTCGAAATCAGACGTATAAATGCATTAAAGAGCTGCAAGAAGGAGCTGTTACGCACGATGATTTGCTGTTTTATGCATCCGGTTTTGTAACAAAAGCTGGCTTTTGTGGTCCCACCAGTATGTGTACGTGCATCGGCGTTGAGGATTGCAAAGTAACTGTTACAGGTACTGGCGAAATTTCTGATGTTTCGGGCGCCTCCGGAGCCTGGGTGCATTATATGTGCAAGCAAGGTGTTTTAACGATTCCAAGCGGAATTACTAGGATTGGAGCTAGAGCATTTTACGGGTGCAACCTAGATTTAATCTACATTCCGAAAAGCGTAACAGAGATTGGAGAGCATGCCTTTGCACTGGAAGGAAATCAATCCTTTGCAACAATCATTCGATATGGTGGAACAGTTGCTGAGTATAGGGCGATTACCAAGGGGTCTGGATGGGCTGAGGGGCGTTCTTGTACGGTTGAGTATGCGGGGTAATAGACGATGGCTGCAAAGAAAAAAATACATTTTGTTTCCTGTACAGAATCGCAGTACAAGAGCTTACAGGAGCCGGATTCCGGTACGTTATATTTTTTAGAGGATGTGCAGCAAATCTACAAAGGAGCTGTGCTCTATACAAAGGTGCCGGATGAGCTGTCACGAAGCGTTTTAAAGTTGCAGGAGAATGCCCATATGCACACAAACAAAAGCGTGCTGGATAGTATTTCGTCAAAGTCGGTTACACAATGGACGCAATCAAAGCCTAAAACTACAGTTGGGATTGGTGGAAAGATTACTGCTAAAGCCACTGAAACAGGCACAGAGCTTGCATGGAGTGCTATTTTAGACCCATCAACGGACAATCTGCTAAAAACATCACAGAACGGGTTGTATGTACCTGGATACACAAAAAGTGAAATAGATGAAGCGTTCACAGACACCCAAAAGCAGCTCTATTCTGATATGTCGGGTAAAATCAGTGGTGTACAGGCAGAAACCAAAGCCTATTTTGACATTTTGACTGGCGCAATGGGGCGGCTGACATTTTATGTCAATGCGGAAACGGGGGATGATAGCAATGCCGGGACATCGGTGAGTGTACCATTGAAAACAGTTGCGGCAGCACTAAATAAGTACCCATTTTACAGCAACATCAGAATACAATTAGCCGCCGGAACCTATGACATTGGTACAATTACCGCCGAAAACAAGAAAATCGCCTTAGTGGGTGCATCTGCTGCAAATACTACACTCAACGGCAGAATCAATCTGACCAGCTGTACCCTTACGCTGTCTGCGTTAACCGTTGTTGCAGACGGTACAACACCGATTGTAACAGCTTCCACTGGATCGCATGTTTACGGCTATCGTGCGAATTTCACTTCGACCGGGGGCGCAGAATGCTTGCGTGTCACAACCGCCAGCCAGTGCTATTTGGATGGTTCGGTGTTCACTACTGCGAACGATACGGAGACGGTAGTGCGCAGCAGCGGAGGGGCTTTGGTGTGTCTGGGGTATTGTACAGTTCCTGGCATTTTGCGTGCCAGCACAACGGGGCTTATCAATACGGTAAACGGCACCATCCACGATACCGCAGCGGAATCCGGCGGCATCATATGGGTAAATGGTACCCGGGTTGCACCTGTGGACGATACCGGTTGGATGACCAAAACAGCGAATTTTGATGAAACGGTCAATGGCGATACTGTGACAACAAATGTTACCATCGCATACCGCAAAATGGGTGCGGTTGCATCTATGCATGCTGTGGTCAATCGTCCAAAGGGTGCAACCTCCATCATGCTTACGACAGCGGGGAAATTGACCATTCCAACATCTTGTGCACCTGCGTATTTGTATCACATTCCAGAAACAAATGTCCGAGGGGTTCAGATGACGCCAAATGGAACGACAGGAGATCAGACCTATTTTAGGTTTGATTTTCCGACCGGAACGGAACAGACAGATCAAACCTATATGTTCGATGCAACATATTTTGTAAATTAGTAAATTAAAGGAGGCAAAAATGAAAG
Organism: Ruminococcus sp. CAG:403; assembly: GCA_000437255.1. Classification (GTDB taxonomy): domain Bacteria; phylum Bacillota; class Clostridia; order Oscillospirales; family Ruminococcaceae; genus Ruminococcus_C. Next base: position 440 of record FR899055.1, on the reverse strand, counting down.
AGTGGATTTGTGCGCTAGTCGGCGCCGTTGGCGGCTGGCTGGCATGGATGTTCGGTGGATGGGACGCCGCTATGTTGTCCCTACTGATTTTTATGGGGGTTGACTACTTAACCGGACTGATTGTGGCTGCGGTTGGTAAATCTCCCAAAACGCAAGGCGGCGGACTTTCCAGCAAAATCGGATGGAAAGGGCTGGCAAAAAAGTGCGTTGTACTTTTACTAGTATTGGTAGCAGCTCGTTTGGATGCTGTACTGGACGTTCATTATGTGCGTGCAGGTGTTTGCGTTGCATTTATGTGTAACGAGTTACTTTCCATATTGGAAAACGCAGGCCTGATGGGCATTCGACTGCCGGACGTGTTGACCCGTGCAATTGAACTGCTCCAGCAGAAAAACAATAAATAGGAGGAATAAACTATGACCATTACCAATGCGTATTTA
>FR899054.1 GCA_000437255.1 Ruminococcus sp. CAG:403 | reverse complement strand
TGATCTGACGGGTGTGGAATATTTCACTGCATTGCAATGGCTGAACTGTTCTGGTAATAATTTGAAGGAACTGAATGTACGGCAGAATATAGCGTTGCAATTATTATACTGTTATGACAATCAATTGACGGAACTAGATGTCAGTCAGAATATGGCGCTGAAAGAGCTATACTGTTTCGGCAATCAATTGACAGAACTGGATTTGGATCAAAATTTAGCATTGCAAGTATTAAATTGTTCCAGCAATCAATTGAGGGAACTGGATGTGAGCCAGAACACAGCGTTGCAAACATTATATTGTGACAGTAATGATCTGACCAAATTGGATGTACGTCAAAATTCAGAACTGCAAATATTGGGTTGCTATGACAATCAATTAAAAGAATTAGATGTGAGCCAGAATACAGCGCTGAAAGAGTTATATTGTCACAATAATAATTTGACCGAATTGGATTTGAGCCAAAATTCAGAATTGATAGATTTAGACTGTTCCAATAACACCTATTCGATTGTTCTGACTGGCGGCACGTTTGATCTCAGCACGCTTCCTGGAACTTTCGATGTCAGCAAAGCATCCAACTGGACAAATGCGACCGTAGATGGGAATACATTAACCGTAACTGATTTAAAAGCAAATGTAACCTATACCTATGACCTCGGCAATGGGAAAACAGCAACCTTTACCTTACATCCGGCTTCCTGCACCTTAACAGAAAGTATGGTAGAGGCAATTCCTGTTCAGAGTCATACCGGTTCTGAAGTAACTCCGGATGTGACTCTGAAATGTGGTGACACAATCTTGCAAAAGGATATCGATTATACCATTTCTTATGCAAGTAATGTTGAAATCGGTACCGCAACAGCAACCTTTACCTTACATCCGACTTCCTGCACTTTAACAGAAAGCATGGTGGAAGCAATCCCGGATCAAATTTACACTGGTTTGGAGTTGACACCGGAAGTAACATGGAAACATGCTGTCAAGGACACAGACTATACCATTTCTTATAAAGACAACATTGATGCAGGGACAGCAACTGTAACCATTACCGGTAAGAAGTTCTGGGAAGGAAGTATTACCATTCCGTTCACGATTTTGCCGGCAGATCTGACCGATGCGGAAATCAAACTAAAAGAAGAAAAGCTTGTTTACAATGGAACCGAGCAGTCCCCATCTATTGGAAGCATTACAGTTGGTGACGTGGTACTAACAGAAGACGATTATACCATTACCGGCAATACCGCCACTGAAAGCGGCACATATACATTGACCATTCAAGGAAAAGGTAACTTTACAGGGAAAGCAACCGCAGAATGGTCAATTGTAAAGGCAACACCGACTGTAACACCTGTGATTCCAGATCAGAAATATACAGAGGGTGATAATCTACCAGAACTAGGTTACAATTGTAAAGGCAACACCGACTGTAACACCTGTGCTCCCAGATCAGAAATACATAGTGGGTGACAGCTTGCCGGAATTGGGTTATAAATGCAGTGTTGATGGTGTCATTACATGGATTACCAATCTGGAAAAAGGTCTGATCGAGGGAGAAAATGAACTGGAGTGGCGTTTTACACCGGATAATACAGACAACTATGAAACAGTAACTGGTACCGCGCTAATCGTGGCGGAGACAACAACCACTACGACCACTACTACAACAACGACAACTACCACCACCACAACTATCAATACGACAACGACTACTGCCAAGCCGGTTACAAGTACAACAACCAAAACAAATGCAACTACAACTTCTACAAATCCAACTACAACCAGTAC
>FR899053.1 GCA_000437255.1 Ruminococcus sp. CAG:403 | reverse complement strand
AGCAGAGCAGCTGGAAAACGAGAAAGCAAAACTGGAAACCAGACTGCATGAGCTAAAGCTGCTGGAACCTATCGCCTATGAAGATGTGGCGTACCTGCATACCCAGTGGAAAGAGCTAAAAAGAAACACCGAAGAGTTCCGCACGTTCATTCAGCAGTTTGTAAAGGCAATTCATGTGCGACCCTATGACTTTGACATTGTGCTGGATATGGGGTTTGGCGTAGTGGAGTTGACGGAGACCATTCCCATGCGGCGAGGCGAGCTGTACGAGATGTTTGATTCCAAAGTAAAGGAGCAAAGAATATGTTTGAAAAATCAAAAGGCAGATACCTGACACGAGGCGTGGATGCGGAAATACCGCTGTACTTGCAAATGTTTCTTTGGAATGCAGTGGACAATATGCCCCATCCGAAAGACTACCTGCAGGTGTTTCGGCTTAGCGAGGAGAACGGTTTGCAGATCGTGCACCATACCTCGGAGCAGCCGCAGTTTGAAATGACGTACATTGCGGAGGCAGAAAAGCCGGTCACAGCAAAGGTGTACATCATTGATGATGGAGAGCACTGCACCATGCTGTTGGCGGAAGAGTACTGATCATAAAACAAGTCCAAATGAACATAAAAATCCCAGTCACAATTTCATTTTGTGGCTGGGATTTTTTTTGCTATGAAGAACTGATGGCTTCTTTACTTTTTGTATTATCCGTGAATAAACTATGGAAACTCCTTGAGAAGTTCCGGATGGAACAGTTCCTTATATACGCATTTCAATCAATGCAGAAATAAGGAGGTTCCTATCATGGAAAAAAAGCAGGCAATTGAAGAAAGATTCGCCATATTACACAACGAGGTTTATTGTCTAATGGCAAATGCAGAAAAGAACGAGTTTGATCCGGAGGTTGAACTGCCAGTACTTAAGGAAATGCCTATTGATCTCAAAAAAATCTACAATTTGTCAAATCGGGAAGATACTTTTGAGAACAGGAGGCGAAGAGAAAAACGCTGCAGCGTGTTAATGAAAAAATTGGAAGATGGCGATTTTAAGGAG
>FR899052.1 GCA_000437255.1 Ruminococcus sp. CAG:403 | reverse complement strand
GTTAAGAGGATTCCTTTTGCAATGATGAATGATGTGGCTGACCTTATAAATCAGTGGCTTGATTATGCAAAGGCGCTTAAAAAATGTGCTAAGTCAACAGAAAATATCTTCGATCATTTGAAAACGGACGAAGTTTTACTGGTATACCGTACCTATCTGTTTGTAAAAAAGATCATTCTGGTTGAATGCACAGATAAGGCAGATTACGATGCAAAAGTTGCTGAACTCCATAAGAACAAAAATCTGTGTGCTGTTTATGCTGCTGCACGGGTATTAAGCCACTTTGATAAATCAGCGTTAGGAGACATACCATTCGTTCGGTAAGAAATTCGCAAAAACTTGCATTAGACAATGGTGGTGCAGAATGAGATAATAGTGTGTAGCAAAGGAGGTGATGGAGCCGCCATTTGTTCGGCAAAATTTCCACGAAAATTTGGGATAGGCAATGGCGGCGTAGAATGTGATAATTGTTATAGCAGAAAGGGGTGATGTACATGTAAAAAGCAGTATTTCATATTTCAAAAAAACTATTTACTAAAGGAGATTTTTTATATGGCAAGATATGTTAATGGGTTAACCGGAAAGAAGTATGCAAAAATCACCAATGATAACGAACGCTACATCGATATGGGTGAATTCAGTGAGGTGGTCGCTGATGCTAGGCAAACTGGGTGCATTTCTATCATATGTACCCAAGGATGCAAAAGATTGAAGTTAAATAAGGAACTTTGCACAGCACTGGAGGAGCCGTCCTGTGTGAAGATCCTCCTTGGTAAAGACAAGATTGCAATTGTCCATGTAGAAGAAGGTGCCCCCAACGCATTCGCTGTTGGGAAGGGCGGTGTGCTTTATAACACTGACTTGGTAAACCGCATCGTAGCTTTAGCCAAAGGCATTGATTTTCCAGAAAATGCCTCTACCCGTTGCGAACGGCTGGAGCAACTACAAGAAGATCAGGACGGCAATCTAGCTGCGATCATCACCCTCTAACCTAACGGATTTTTTCAAATAATTCATTGCTGCCGCAGCTCCACGCCGGG
>FR899051.1 GCA_000437255.1 Ruminococcus sp. CAG:403 | reverse complement strand
GCATAAACTTTTGTAAGGTATGCAAAGCTGTGAAAAGTCAGGCCAATTACAGCTGCTACACTTCCCAGTCCGGCGGAAACGGCAAAGATCAGTACCCATAGTACCGTTGGTACTGCTCGTACCAATGCGACAAAACTTTTTACAAGATTAGCAATCCAAGCTGGTGCCAAATTTTTTGCGCAGAGCAGAGAACAGAAAAATGCAAGAATGGCGCCAAAAATAGTTGATAATGTGCCAAGGCAAAGTGTAATGAGCAGCTGATATAAAACATTCTGAATCGTTCCAGTAGAGAGCTTGGGTTCCAAAAATACGGTTTTCATATTATGAAATGTTGCTGCAATTGCTTCTCCAAGTTGGATTTCTTTATAATCAAATGCATAGAATGCATAGACTGTTAAAAACAATAGAACAACCACCAAAAGTTTTAATACAATTGAACTTTTGCTTTGCACACTAATTTTAATTTTACCATTTTTGTGTCGCCTGGCACAGTGCTGCTTCACGCCTTGTGAAGACAAAATTGCAGAGTTGTCCATTACAAAATCACCTTTCTTACCTGATTGGAAATCATTTCAATTAGAATGGTCATTGCAATAATTAAAAGTACAACCAGACTTGCCGAACTAAAATCCAATCGTTTATAGTACATATCGAAAAGATATCCAATTCCAGTTGCTGTCAGAATCCCAATGAGTGTGGAACTTCGAATATTGGTTTCAATCATATACAGCACCCATGTCACAATTCCCGGAATCACTGATGGAATAATGCCTTGAAAAACAGTCTGAATAAAGTTTGCACCAGAGGCATGAAGTGCCTCAATACAAGAAGCGCTTGCTTCATCAATGGTCTCAATAAATGCACGTGTCAACATGCCAAATGTTGTAAAAAACAAGGCAAAAAATCCAGTTAAAATGTTTTGTCCAAAAGAAAACATCAGAAGCATTGCCCAGACGACGTCCGGTACGTTTCGAAAAAAGGCTGCAATGATTCGAACTGCTCTGTTCAGAAGTCTATGAAATCCGGTCACTTTGGAACCAAATAAACTGAAAAAGAATGCAAATACAGCAGCAAGAACGGTAACGGCTACAGAAAGCAACGCTGTTTCAATTAATTTATTCAAAATCTTTGGAAAGCGGCGCACGGCTAGTTCATCTGGAATGAGATTCTCTGCAATCCAAAGAAATGCTTTTGGAAATGATGCAAGTCCCTGCGTAAAATGAAATTCTGTCAGAGCTGAGGAGAAAAAGTAAATTCCAAGGACGATCAGAAATGCAAGGGTATATGTGATCTTTCGCTTTTGGAATACACGCTGTATCTGCTGATTCATACTGTTTCCCCCCGCATATCCAACATCAGATCTTTTGCATTGGATTGATAGATTTCATGAATTTTTTCTTGTGTTAATTCAGAAGGTGTTCCATCAAAAACCAATTTTCCTGCTGCAATTCCAAGGATTCGTTGGGAATATTTCATGGCGACATCGACTTGGTGCAGATTGACAATGCACGTAATCTGCATGGATTGATTGATTTGTGCCAAATGATCCATAATGGTTTTGGAAGCTTTCGGATCCAGTGATGCAATTGGTTCATCACACAAGATCAGCTTAGGCTGCTGCATAATGGCTCGTGCAATTCCGACTCGCTGCTTCTGACCGCCAGAAAGAGCATCACAGCGTTTATAGGCTTGTTCTGCCAATCCAAGTTCTTCCAAAATAGCAAATGCTTGTTCCTTTTCTGATTCGCTGTAATGTCCAATCATTCCGCTAAAAGTGGACTTTTGACCCAATCTGCCGTGCAGAACATTTTCCATTACACTCAATCGATCTACCAAATTATAGTGTTGAAAAATCATTCCTGTTTTGGTTCGAACATTTCGAAGCTGTCTTTTGTTAATGTGCATGATGTCTTTTCCATTGTAGATGATTTTACCATCTGTAGCATCCACCAAGCGATTGATGCAGCGTAAAACAGTAGATTTTCCAGCGCCAGACGGACCAATAATCGAAAGAAATTCTCCCTCTTTTACGGAAAAGCTTAAATCATCCAAAGCTTTTGTTGTATTATTGTATACTTTACTGACATGCTGAAATTCTAAAATTGGCATGTGATCTTCTCCTTTACGCCTCAATTAAGACTTCATATTGCGAATCGGATCATACCAAGAATCTTCAACTGTTACAAAACACATTTTATCAGATTTTTTTTCATAAAGGCCCTGTTCGCCAGAATCCTTTGCATAAAAAATCAAAGAGTCATTGGATACTTCATCCGAAGTAAATAATTCCTGAATGGCTTGAACGTCTTCCTGACTCAAAGTATCTCCATTGTACGCAAATGGCCCATTGAGTACCGGGGTGGACTGAATAACAACGTATTTTTCACCGCGCACAGTATCAAATGGCGCACTTGCATCATCATTGATGGTATAAATAGCACCTGCTTCATTTTGAGTTCCTTCTGTACAGGTTGCATAAGGAGCCAATTCCAAATCACAGAATGCAGAAACATCAGATTTTCCGGAAAGCAAATTAAAAGCGGAACCTTGGTGAGAGCCGCCAAACAGCACTTCAGAAAAGAATGCATCGCTTCCGCCTTCCAACAAATCATCTACGATCAGGTTGTCGGATGCAAAGTGACTGATGATGGTATTTGTTGGAGCTTTAAATCCAGATGTAGAACTGTTTGATACAAATGACATACGTTTGCCCTTAATATTGTCAATGGAGTAAGATGCTCCATCCTTATAGTCATCAGCATCTGCCTCGTTTACTGCAAAGAAACTATAATACAGCGCATCTTCCAATGTTCCAGATTCACCAGACTGAACAAACAGTGGATTCACTGCATCGTTAGCTGCCTTTGCTTGGCAATAGCCTTCACCACCCATGCAAGCGCCAATTTGAGCAGTTCCATTGGATAGAGATTCAATAGCAACTGCATAGTCTGTCGTAAGCTTTTGTTCTACTTTTTTGCCCGTTGCTTTTTCAATCATCTTTCCTACTTCATCTCTGGCAGCCTGATAATCTTCGGCAGATTCATTTGGATACCAAACAACTGTAATGGTACCAGATTCCT
>FR899050.1 GCA_000437255.1 Ruminococcus sp. CAG:403 | reverse complement strand
CTTCCGCTCATGCGAACGAAAGTAAGGAAACTCAGCGGAAAGACTATTGAAATTGGTTCTTTTGGGGATCATGCCTATCTAGCGGGTATTCATGAATTTGGATGCCATATTCCTGTTACGCCTAAAATGCGAGCGTGGCTGCATCACAATGGGATCCATTTAAAAGAATCCACAACAGAAATTGTGATTCCAGAACGTTCATTTTTGCGTGCAGGGTTTGACAGCGAAGAAGAAAAAATAGCATCTCAAATTGATATTCTTCTTGGTGCGTACCTTACAAAAAACACCAGATATGATACGCTTTTGAGGAACATTGGAGAAAAGGCGGCATCTGCAATCAGAGAATTTGCAATCAATCTGGAGAGCCCGCCGAAATCAGAAGCAACAAAAGCACTGGAAGGTGGAAGCAAAAGCAATCCATTGGTTCAAACAGGAGAAATGATTAACAGCATCACCTATAAAATAGGGGGAAAGAACTGATGGAGCGCCCATACTTCCACTTTAAGCGACTGGTTCGCAAGTATAGTCGAGATATCGTGTTGCTAGTACAAGAACCCGGCAGCTACAAAAGCGGCATTTATCAGTCGGGCGAAACCACTCCTTGCAAGTGCAAGGGTGCAATCTTGTCCAAGAATCGGTCCGCATTCCGCAATGACGGCGGAAATTACGCTGCCGAAGATAAAATCTTATATATGCTCCAGCCAATTCCACATGTGCTGGAGCGTGTGCAGGTGCAATTTCGTGGACAGATGTACAAACCTGTCGTTGACCGGGATCATAGCGATGCTGCATTAACAGGCGTGTATGTTTACCGGTTGGCATGGGTAGAACCGTTTTGCCGAGAGGAGGAGCACGATGATTGACCAGGATTATGAATCCACCATTGTAAATGAACTGTCACAATATACGGGATGTACCGTTGTGCTGGCCAATCAGACTGCACCTATGCCGCCGTATCCGTACATTTCGTATACCATTATTACGCCTGTTCGTGCAGTTGGCGGAACCTATTGCGATCAAAAAAACGGCGTTCTCTATCAGCCTATGGAACAAACATGGAGTTTTACCGTACAATCTGATGACAGCAGATTGTGCCGCAAGAAGTCGATGCTGCTTTACGACTTTTTTGCTCGTGCAGGGCGTGATAAAATCGGAAAAAATGGGATTGCCGTTGCAGGAAATACGGACCTTACAAGTCGTGACAACCTGCTCACCATTCAATTTGAATACCGAAACGGTATGGATGTAACATTTCGTATGATGCACACCATTCCACTTGAAGAACCGACCATCGAATCTGTTTCCATTAATGGGAAATGGAACATCAAAAAATGAAAGGATGAAGCATTATGGCATTATCAGATGTTACCGTTAACGTCAACATCACATCCGCTGCCGGCAGCGAGGGAACATGGTTCCCGTTAATTCTTGCGGCTGGAAGCGCCGTGGACGCTGCTTGCAGCTATAAGGAATGCTACAATTTGAATCAGATTGTGGATGTAACCGCAGGCTACATGGATTCCGACACACGAGCTGAACGAGTCGCAAAAACAGAAAAGGCAAAGAACACCTATTTGTACGGAGCTGCCGATAAGATCTGCCAACAGAATCAGCCGCCGAACCGGATCGCCATTATCAGCATCGGAAACAAAACAACATTCAGTGACATGGAAGCGGCATTGTCCCCGTATTTGGATAAGGGATGGCGCCAGCTGGTGCTGGTAGGCATTGTGGAACCGGAAGCAAAACTGCAATTGGCGGAATACATTGAGTCGTTGGAACAGCGAAAACTGCTATTCCTGCACAGCAATTTATCTGAAACCATGACAGCAACGATTACAATGGCAGATGAAAAGCAAAAGAAACTAACCCTAACGGATTATACCAGAACAGTTGCGGTTTATCATCCGCAGGCATCTACCAACTATGTAAATGCAGCTGTCGTTGGCGCAGTTGCAGGCAAAATCGCAGGATCCATTAATTATCGGAATATGGTAATTAACGGAATTGCGCCGGTTGCATTGACTGCAAAGGAACTGGATACGTTGCACAAGAATGGCTATTTCACAGTTGTAGAGCGCAGCGGCGATACTGTCACATCAACCGGAAAATCCGCATCAAACAAGCGCTATCTGGATACCTTGGACACGGAAGATTATGTGGTGCAACAGCTGACTATTGTTACGCAGAAAGCATTAAACGATAATGATATCGTTCGGTTCAATGATGATGGCATTTCAATTTTGGAAAATGCTGCGGTATCCGTCATGACAGACTGTTGCAGCAAGGGCATGATTGCTAAAAAGGCAGCTAACACCTATCAGTACACGGTCGATTACCCGTCTGTTTCTCAGGTGGATGCGAAAGATCTAGCGAATCGTGCCTATAAGATTGGTACGGTAACCTTTACTGCGCAGGGCGCTGTTGATACCGTAGACATCAGTGTAAACATGGAACTGTAAAAAAGGAGGAACTGATTATGGATGCAATTCAGCCGGTTGTATTTGACCCGTCCAAGGTCACATTGACAATTGATGGTGTTTATATCACGGGGCTAGGGGAAAGCCCTATTACATTCGATTACAGCAACGATTCTGTCACCCTCAGCACAGGATTAGATGGTGCGTCTGTTTTCGCTGTAAATGCAGCAAAGAACGGCACATGCACGTTGCCGGTAAAGATCTCCTGCCCACAGTATGCACGGTTGGTGGAATTGGCTAAGAATCATACGCTATTCCCAATTTGGTGCACGGACAAGTCAACTGGACGGCGTGCGGGCGGAAACTACGCCATGTTTTCCAAGATTCCTGGATTTACAGGCGATGCGTCTGATATTTCACTGAGCATCTGCATTGCAGATATGGATATTGATATGATTTAAGGAGCGTGTAACAACATGAAACGAGAAAAGAATAAGTTCTATACTGCTACAAAGGAAATCAAAGGCGTTACGTATACTGCGCAGTTTAATGGCGTACGACCGGCATTAGAAGCAATTGATCGATATAAGTCCAATGAAATTGGATTTTACGAATACCTGCTCAGTAATGCAATTGTAGATCCGCCCGGGTTGCAGATTGAAGATTTTGACAGCGTGCAGGAGCTGCGGGCGGTTGTCAATTTCGCATCGTCCGTGATGAGCGGCCGATTTCGTGAAATCGAGGAAGAACAGTCAAATTCGAGAGAACGTGAAGAAGAATCTGGCGCTCTGGCGGCTGGTTCTAAGTGATGCTGGATTTGACTATGAAACAGTTTTTTACCGCATGACATGGGACGAAATTGAAGAAGCCAATGCTGCGCTAGATCTTCAACAAGAAGCGCAGGAACGATATCGGGAAAAGCTAAAAACAGAGCAAGATCTCAAACGGCGAATGGGTAGGAGGTGATGCGATACGTCTGTAAAATCAGTGCTGCGTGAGGCAATCGTGAAGCTTGGATTCCAGGTTGACGGCGCAGCAGCATTGTTGAAAGCCGAAACTGCCTATAAAAAAATAGCGGATCAAACAGATGAACTGGATCCAAAATTAAGCGGTTTGGGAGATGAATTCAAGGGGGTAGGAGATTCCGCACAGAGCAGTGCAAAAGGGTTCGAGGCAAGCGGAAAGGGCATGGATGCACTGTCAGATGCCGCAGACCTTTTAAAAGATACACTGTCTACTGTTGCGGGTGCGTTTGCAATCCACGAACTGATTGACAATGTAAATGAGGCAGAGCAAGCATTCAACAAACTACAAAGTCAAACCGGAAAAAGCGCGGCAGAAATGCTGCAAATGAAAGACAGTGTAACAGAAATCTATACGCATGGAATGGGGCAGAGTTTAGAGGAAGTTTCTGACAGCCTTGCACTGGTAAATCAGCAGTTTAAAGGAATGGACACCGAGTCCATGGAGCTGATTGCCAATGATGCCATGGTATTCTGTGATACATTCGATAGTGATATCAATGAAACGCTCCGTGGTGTCAGCGCCTTAATGACCAATATGGGGCTAACCGCAGAAGAAGCGTTTGACTATATCGTAACCGGTGCACAAAATGGTCTGGACAAGAGTGGAGAATTAACAGACAACATTGCAGAATACTCCCAATTATGGGCACAGGCTGGATTTTCCGCAGAGGAAATGTTTACAGTTTTGCAAAACGGTTTGGACAGCGGCGCATATAATCTGGACAAGGTCAACGACTTTGTAAAGGAATTCTCTATTTCTTTGTCGGATGGGCGTATTGCGGAAAATATCGACAGCTTTTCTGAACGGACGCAAGATTTGTTTGTCCGCTGGCAAGTCGGCACTGCATCGCAAAAGGAAGTATTTCAATCGGTCATTGCGGATTTATCTGCAATGACCAATCAACAAGAAGCGCTGTCCATTGCCTCCAATGTTTGGAGCGCACTTGGTGAAGATAATGCCATGAAGGTTATTACTTCCCTAAACAACACAAGCGCTGCTTATCAGGATGTGGAAGGCGCCATGCAGTCCATCAATGAGATTCGGTATAATGACTTTGCATCCTCTTTGGAATCGCTGAAACGCAGTGCCGGCAGCTTGGTAACAGAAACACTTGAACCGGCACTCAGTTGGCTGACACAGGGACTTTCCAGTGGGTTAGAGGATTTACGGGCGTTTACGGCAGAGCACAAAGCACTAACCGCTGGCATGACAGCGGCAACG
>FR899049.1 GCA_000437255.1 Ruminococcus sp. CAG:403 | reverse complement strand
CGAAAGCGGATCGCAAGGATGTGATTCACTTAGGTGAGGAACTGCAACAGCAATATTCCCTTACAATTGTAAAAAAGCCAGAAAAATCTCTTGTTATGATTAAAATGCGAGAGCCGGTAAAAAACAGCCTATTTTATTTAGGGGAAACCATCATCACAGAAGCCGTGGTTCAACTGGAAGATACTGTAGGAACTGCCGTTACCATGGGGGATGATTTTGAAAAGGCGCTACATATGGCAATTATTGATGCAGCGGAAAATAAAGGTGTATTTGTTCATGAAGACTTGTTATTGGAGTGGGAACAAGCGCAACGGCAAAAAATGGAACAGGAAAATGCCTTGTTTCAAAAAACAAAAGTGGATTTTCACTCTATGGATTCGGAGGTGGCACAGTGAAAACATTGCATCAATTCGATGAAGTCTTTGACACACAAGCTGTTTTCCGACTTCTGTTAGAAGCAATGGCCAATCCAACCAGAGTTGTTTCCATTGCAGCACAAAAAGAAAAGTTATTCGGAAATTATAGTGCATTTTTAGCGCTTGGCATGACTTTGTTGGACAATGAAGTAACCTTTTCCACTTGTGGAGAGGAAGCCTTGCGAAAGAATTTGCAATTGGTTACCTTATCACAAGAAGCACCATTGTCCCAAGCAGATTATCTCTTTCTTTCTCATGCACAAATGCTCCCAACTGTTTTGGAGCAGGCAAAATGTGGCACACTCATCGATCCGCATAAAAGTGCAACACTGCTCATTCTAGACAGCGGAGAAAAAGAATGTGCCATCACACTTTATGGGGCTGGAATCGACGGGGATACCATATTTCATTGTTCCAGTCTTGTCAAAAAAGCATTGGATTTGCGAGATCAACAAGCGTATGAATATCCCATGGGCGTGGATCTCATTTTTGTTACAGCTGATGGAGAGGTATGCTGTATTCCCAGATTGGTACAAAGGAGGGATTCCTAATGGCATATGTAGCAGTTTCTGGCGGCGAAGAAGCTATCGCAGCTAGTATTCGGTTACTGGATTATTACCGCAGCGGAACAGAAAAAGATTTGGAGTTGGAAGCCATTGCCGAAAAATTTGGTCTTTTGATTGATAAAGTGATGAGTGAGTCCGGTCTGTATGCCAAGCAATATGCGGCCCTGGCATTGAAACAATGTGAAGGTTCTACAGAAGAAGCTGTATTTTTGTTGCGTGCATATCGTTCTACCCTCAAACGCAGCTATTATACCAAGACGGTTCATACCGATCAGATGCGTGTAATACGGCGTATCTCAGCAGCATTTAAAGACATTCCAGGCGGACAAATACTTGGAGCAACCTATGATTATACCCATCGTTTGATTCATTTTGAACGAGAAAATGAAGATGCTGCTGCACTTCATCAGTACTTCCTTCAACTTTTGCAGGAACAGGAACCAGCAGCACAGAAACGCTATAGCAGAGTATCTGATATGTTAAAAGAGGAAGGTCTAATGGATCGGTATCCAGAAGACAATACCCCTCCTTTTGATGTTACTGAGAATTTACTGGAATTTCCAGCGCCTCGCAGTGCCCGTTTGCAAACTATGACTCGAGCAGATACAGGCTTCTTATCCGGACTTGCCTATTCAGTATTGCGTGGATTCGGACAAGTACACCCAACTGTAGGGGAACTTCGCAGTGGTTACGTGGAACTGGAAATAGAATACCCCAATCAAGAAGGTGCATCTATCTATTTGGGAGAAATTCTTTTGACAGAAATTGAAACCTTTCATTCTGCCAGTGACAAAGATCAGCTAAAGTTGGCGAGTGGTTATGGCGCAGTATTCGGAAGAAATGAAAATAAAGCAATTGCAATGGCAGTGATTGATCGGGAACTGGAACAAGGCGGCGATTACGCGGCGCAAGATCAGGAATTTGTACTAATGCATGGCGATTGCTTGGAAATGAATGGTTTTATTTCTCATTTAAAGTTGCCACATTATGTTACCTTCCAGTCTAAATTGGATGCGGTGAGAAAAACACGGAGGAAACAATAAATGGAACGGACGGAACACTATAATTATGCATTTTTAGATGAAGGATCGAAACGAGAAATTCGACGCTGTATTCTGAAAGCAGTCGCCATTCCCGGTTATCAAGTTCCATTTGGCTCCAGAGAATTGCCAATTGGACGAGGCTGGGGAACTGGTGGCATTCAGCTCACGCTTTCCTTAATTGGTCCATCTGATACATTGAAAGTAATTGACCAAGGCAGTGATGACAGCGTCAATGCGGTTAACATTAAAAAGTTTGTAGGGCTCTGTACCGATGTCCCTACTACAACGGATACACATGCCGCAACACTCATCCAATCTCGCCATCGCATCCCAGAAGTGCCACTGCGTAATGATCAGATTCTTGTATTGCAGGTCCCCATTCCGGAACCACTTCGAATTGTAGAACCCAAAGAAGAGGTAACCAAAAAGATGCATGCGGAAAAGGATTACGCACCAATTTGGCTACAGTTATATGAAAGCATTATAAAATATGGAAAAGTAACCATTCCAACAGAATACCCTTGTACAGTAGAAGATCGCTACATTATGAATCCGAGTCCTATTCCAAAATTTGATAACCCCAAGCTGCATCAATCTGAATGCCTTTATCTTTTCGGAGCAGGTCGAGAAAAGAAAATCTATGCAATTCCACCGCACACCAATGTGGTCTCACTGGCATTTGATGATGTGCCCTTTGAACGGGAAAACTTCCATGGAAAAAGATGCCGTCTATGCGGCAGTACCAATACCTATTTGGACGAGTTATTTGACTCTGAGACTGGTGAAAAGTTTTATCAATGCTCAGATACGTCTTATTGTAAGGAGGTGCGTTCTCGTGAATCATGAAGAAAAGCCAGTATTGCAAGTGCAGCATTTGACAGTTCGCTACGGAAAAGGATGTCCAAATTGTCAGACGCATCTGGAAAAAAACCGCTGTACCATTTGTGGGACTGTTTGGGCTGCCAATGATGTTTCAGCGGAAGTCTATCCTGGAGAAGTACTGGGAATTGTCGGAGAAAGTGGTTCTGGCAAGTCTACACTGATGCAAAGTCTATATTTTGATATTGTACCTACTTCTGGTGAAGCATATTTACAGGATTATAAAAGCGGCGAAGAGAGCATTTGGCAGGCAAGTGCTGCGGAACAGCGCCATATTAAAAATTGCATCATGGGAATGGTATATCAAAACCCAATCCGTGGATTGCGGATGGAATATTCTGCTGCCTCCAATATTGCAGAAAAATTGATTGCCGCTGGCAATCGCAGTGCCGGACATATGACAGAACGAGCAAAAGAGCTGTTGTCTGCGGTGGAAATTCTTACTTCCCGCATGGGAGAAGCACCAAAGAATTTCTCTGGTGGTATGCAGCAGCGTGTACAAATTTCTAAGGCACTGGCAAATAATCCATCGTTGTTATTGCTGGATGAAGTTACAACAGGATTAGATTTGTCTGTTCAAGCAAAAGTACTGGATCTTATTCGAAAAATTAAGGCAAAATATGGGATTTCCATTTTACTGGTTTCTCACGATTTAGCAGTCATTCGCATGCTGGCAGACCGTACTGTTGTAATGTTGGATGGGAAAATTATTGAAAGTGGATTAACGGATCAGATTCTGGAAGATCCTCAACACGCCTACACCCAACAGCTGGTACATTCTTTGCTATAGGAGGAAAGAGAAACATGATCGCAATTCAAAATGGAAAAATTGTGACCCCAACAGAAATCATAGAAGGGAAGACATTGTGGCTGGACCAAGACCGTATTCTCGCAATAGGAGGACGAAGTGAATTACCTGATCAGGTAATTGATGCACATGGACGGTATATTCTTCCTGGTATGATTGATGTGCATTCTGATAAGATTGAACAGTTTATTTTTCCACGTCCTACTGCAAAGTTTTCGTTTGAGCTTGCCTTAAAAGAATGTGAAAAAGAGTTGCTGCAGCTAGGCATTACGACCATTTATCATTCTTTCTCTTTGTATAAAGACGAATTGTTTGGGAAAAGCCCCTTGCGTACCAAAGAAAGTGTATTGGAAATGGCAGAGTTGATTGCAGATATTCAAAATCGCAGCCATTTAATCCATCATCGCTTTCATCTGCGATTGGAAATTGATAACGTGGATGCTTTTGCAATTGCAAAGGATATGATTGAACGAAACTTGATTCATGAAATTTCTTTTATGGATCATACCCCAGGTCAAGGACAATATCGGAACTTAGAAATTTATCGGGAAGCGCTTGATAAATACCATGGCATGGAGAATGAAGGAAAAACCTTTGGAGAAGTGTTAGAGTATCATCGAAAGAAAGAGATGCTGTCTTTAGAACAATTGCAGGAACTGGCAGAACTTGCACATAAAAATCATATCACTGTAGCTTCTCACGATGATGATACAGTAGAAAAATTGCAATTAAATCAGCAATTAGGAATTGATATTAGTGAATTTCCAATTACAGAAGATGTTGCCAAAGCTGCACATAACATGGGATTTTATACCATTGCCGGTGCACCAAATATTTTGTTAGGTGGATCGCATTCCGGAAACATGTCTGCGGCACAAGCCATTCAAAATGACAGCGTTGATATTCTTTGCTCGGATTATTTTCCGCAGGCATTGCTGCATAGTCTGTTTGTCATGCAAAGCCAATACGGACAATCCCTGCCAGACATGGTAAATAAAGTTTCTCGAAATCCAGCAAAAGCCATGCATATTGACAAAGACTATGGCACCATTGAAGTTGGAAAAAAAGCAGATCTTGTCATTGTGGATATTTTGGATGGTTATCCAGTGATAACACATGTGTTGGTAGATGGGAAAACGACATCCAGAGTGGAATACAGGGGGCACTCTATATGAGTATTTTGGAAATTAAAAATTTGAAAAAGGATTTCTATTTGCATCATGCGCAGCGAGAAATTCATTCCTGTGAAAATATTAATTTCGCACTGGAAAATGGGCAGTTTATCGGAATTGTAGGACGTTCTGGTGCTGGAAAATCTACGATTTTAAAATGTATTCATCGCACCTATTTGCCCACAGAAGGGGATATCCTTTATGATAGCCTTGCTTACGGTAAAATCAGCTTGGCACATGCTTCAGAACGAGAGATTCTGTATCTACGCAGTCATGAGATTGGCTATGTTTCCCAATTCCTAAGTGTTATGCCTCGTACAACGGCAAAAGAACATGTCATGCAGGCATTATTGGAAACAGGCTGGGATGACACTCGTGCAAAAGAGAAAGCAGAAGAAATGTTGTCTTATTTTTGCTTACCGGAAAGTTTATGGGATATTTATCCAAACACATTCTCTGGGGGAGAACGGCTACGACTTAATCTGGCGCATACCATGGTCAAACGTCCCCGTCTGATGCTGCTGGATGAACCAACAGCTTCACTGGATCACACATCCAAAATACTGGTTAAGGATATGCTGTTAAAACTAAAACAGGAAGGTACCAGCATGATTGGAATTTTTCACGATCTGGAATTCATGGATGGATTATGCGATCGTGTCTTTAATATTTCGGAGGGGACGTTTACATGATTCGAGCAGATTTGCACATGCACTCTACTGTTTCTGACGGCAGTTTTACCATTTCTGAATTGATTGCACGAGCCAAACAGAATGGATTAGATGCGATTGCCATCACTGATCACGACACGCTATCTCAGTGTAAACAAATTCCGGAAACGGAGCATTTGAAGGTACTTGCAGGTATTGAAATTTCTGCATATGATTATAAAAATCATTTTCGCGTTCACATGTTAGGGTATAATATTCAAAAGCCAGCAGTAACAGAACAGATTGTACATCCTACTTTGGAAGCACGCCATGCCAATTCTCTAAAACAAATCGAAATTTTAAATCAACATGGCTATGAAATCGATGTGCAACAGCTGCATCGTGCAGATGGAAAGTACATCTATAAACAGCATATCATGGACGATTTGGTACAACGAGGAAAAGCACCAGATATGTTTGGGAAATTTTATCAAACTACATTCAAACATGGCGGAATTTGCGACTTTGACATTCTATACCCATCTCCGTTAGAAGCGCTTCGTGCAATCAAAGATGCTGGTGGATTCGCTGTTTTGGCGCATAGCGGGCAGCAGCAAAATTTTTGTATCATTCCAGAATTGGTAAAACACGGGTTGGATGGATTGGAACTTCATCATCATGCCAATAAACCGATGGATCAAAAAATCATTCAAGAATATGCTGACAAGTATGATTTATTTCTAACTGGCGGCAGTGACTTTCATGGAAAGTACGAAGGAATATTGGTTGATATTGGTGATTATTTGGCGGAACCAAGCGGTGTTTTTGCTATTTTGGGTAAATAAAACACAAATTACTAAGTGTATTTTTCAAAACATAACATAAAAACAGGGGTGCATTTCACATACTGCACCCCTGCTTTTTATGGAATCCATTCTTTTGGAATCAAATCATAGTCATACATCACTTCTGAATGATTGTCCAAAACGAGTTGTTTGTCAATCTGCTCTCCGGTTGCCCGGTCTTTTGCTACTTTATATATTTTGGAAACACGATAATACTTATTTCCTTCTTTTTGAAAATGATGGCCTTCCTCTACTAATTCAAATTTCTGTGGAAATACATGTTCACTTCGAAGTTCTCCATATAATTTTTCATTTTCACACCATAAAAGCAGCTGTACACACTGGTTCGTGTTATTTTGAAAACGATAATCAATATAATTATAGCTTACAGAAGTACCGGAACTAAACGGAATTCGCTTTCCAGCATCTGGTGCCAATGCATCAGAATGACTATGAAACTCTGTGACTGTTAAGGGACTATGTAAAATTAAGCGATGAATGGTATTGCTCAAATTACAAAGGCCACCGCCAAGGCCCGGCTTTAGCCGATCTCCTACAATTACACGTCCATCTTGATATCCTTTTCGTTTGGTCGTTTTCCCAACAGTTCGCCAAAAGGAGAACACTTCACCAGGTCGAATTAAAATACCATTGATTTTTTCACAGGCAAGCTGAATATTGATCGCTTTGTTTTGCTGCAATCTGGGATCAATGCCTTTTCCGCGTTTGATTAAATGGGAACTTTCGCTGGAAACAATATTTGGCAAGCGATGTTCTTGTTCCAATGTATGTGCAAATGACTGTTTACAAAACCAATCCTTAATATATCTCTTACAGATTTCTTTTTGCTCTGAAATTGCATAACAAGTAGGACTTATTTCGCAGAATAATTTGTGTTGCATATAGTATCCTCCTCTTTTAAGTAGATATTTCCCAATCGATCTCGACAGAAAGGACTATGCCGATAGAACTTTAAGATAAAACGTTCCAAATACCGCCGCTTTCCAATCTTGGTTTCTCCATCTATTTGAATAAATTTTACAAGAATACTTGCAATTCCACTTCGATTGGCACCCAAAATATCTGTAAAAATCTGATCTCCAATACAAATAACCGTTTGTTTCGGTAAATTTAATTGCTCTATGGCTTTTTGATAGCTGCTTGGATCCGGCTTTTCTGCATCACAAAGATAAAGGGTGTGAATATTTTGGATAAAACGTTCCACACGTTCCTGATCGTTATTCGTTAATAAAAGTGTTTTCCACCCCATCCTATGAAGTTTTTGAAACAATGCATCCACTTCTTTTGTTGAAGGATCTCCATGATGAACCAATGTATTATCAATATCAAACAAAATGCCCCGATATCCTTTATCATATAATTTTTGATAATCAATGGCAAAAACACTTTCTGCATAAGCATATGGATAAAATTGTTTTAACATTACGATGCACACTGCCTTTACAAAGTAATTGGTTCTTTTTCTTTCATATAATTGCAAACTGCATCGATTTGTTCGCGAAATGTTTCTCCAAATTTCTTTTCAAAAAATGCACTTCCAATGGTAAATGCCCATGGAGCAGCTTGCTTGATTTCGTCTAAGCGCTGATAACTGTTAACACTTCCAGCAAGACAAACTGGTGCAGGCACCTGATTTACCAATTGTTGATTCAATGCAGCAGCATTCCCTATATATCGATATCCAAGTAGATCAATACCATACACGCCCTTTTCTAAGTAACGATTTGCTTCTGCAACCATTTCGTCAATGGTTCCTGTTAAAATAGAAGGTCGTCCTGTAATCGATCCAACAAACGGCATGTAATTTAAATGATGAGTTTGACAAAAAGCATTGACAGAATCAAAAAACAGTGTTCCCATTAAAATGTTGCATCCACATTCTAATGCCATTTTTGCGCCATCAAGACATTCTGACTCTGTATATGCAACAACTTCCAAAGCCGTTTTCTTTCCACATGCTTTCATAAATGCATAGAGTTGTTTCATTTCAGAAAAGGGAAGTCCTTCTTCTTTGAATCCCCAAAATTCTGCTTGCGAATTTTTGCATTGCTCAAAAATATCATACGCATTTGCTACTGTTCGATCCTTATAAGTTAACATGACAATTAATATCGGATTCTGTTTCATCATACATCCATCCTAAAATTATTTTTACACTTCCTTACTGTTCAGAATAATCTATAAAACAAGATAAATTCGGAACATTCCCGTCTATTACTTTTATTATAACAAAGTTCATTTTAATTGTCAATAAAACATAAATTTTATTTGATAAATTTATTTTATTCCAAAGGAACTGCTTTAAAAATATATGTTATCCAATAGAGATTCTTGCAATTCTACAAATTGCATGTTATAATGAACCATATTATATTTTTCATGAGAAACGGAGAACACAATGCAAAAAGTCATTTATTTGGATCAAATTACAGACTTTGCCACAAACATGGAACCATCTATTGTTGCCTATATTGCAGAAGGACTGGTTGAAACATATGAAAGCTTTAATACACACAGCATTGTGGCATTTGACTGGCAAGATCTTACAGATGAAACATCTAAGCCATCTCAAGTTTTAATTTATATTGACCATGATGATTTGTTCTATATTTGTGAAAATGAAGCAGCCTACACAGCAGCTAAAAAGTGCTTTGTATCAGCAGAAACAAATGAATATGCAATGTATTTATTCTTTAAAAATCTATTACGAGGATCCACCAAATATCTAGAGGGATTGGAAGAACAAGTTTCTCAATTAGACGACGATGTGTCAGATGGAACAAAAAATGAATTGCGAGAAACCATCACACGAATCCGTATCAAAATCAATCGCACGAAAAAATATTACGATCAGCTGGATTTTCTTTTTGGGGAACTTTGTGACAATGATAACTTGTTAATTAGTGAAAATTGTCTTCGATATTTTGAAATTTTGCGAAATCGTACCGTTCGTCTTTCTTCACAATCTATGTATCTTTGGGAATATATTCATCAGGTACGGGAATCTTATCAATCGCAAATTGAAATTGAACAGAACAATTTAATGAAAGTATTTACAATGGTAACTTCTATTTTTCTTCCGTTAACCCTAATTGTTGGCTGGTATGGAATGAATTTTCAAATGCCAGAGTTGAAATGGCGATACGGTTATCCATTTTTGATTGCAGTATGCATTTTGGTGAGTGCAATTTGGTATATCATTTTTAAAAAGAAAAAATGGTTCTAAAATAAGATTTGTTTTGGATTGTGATTTTTACGGATATTGAGAGCTTGTGTTCATAGCGAAAAA
>FR899048.1 GCA_000437255.1 Ruminococcus sp. CAG:403 | reverse complement strand
GCCCAACGCTGCCCTTCTGGCAATGAAGATGAAACATGGATTCTGCCTGCATGATACAAAAACTCCTTTCCATTTCAGACCGGTTTTCCGGAAAACGTATTTTTCTTCTTTTAGCATACCACATTTTAACAGAATTGTAAATGCATAAATAGCACTGCTTTTCGCATACTAGAAGCGATCACACAAGGGAGCGCATCTCCCTTGGAACAAATGCAAAAAAGGAGTGGAACCCATGGCCATACAAATCGCCCGCAGCGTGTTTCAAATGCAGCAGTTTCCTGCCTTGGCGTCCTTTGCCGCAATCGTTGGCCCCAAGGAAGGGGAGGGGCCTTTTTCCGATTGCTTCGACCGGGTAGAATCCGACAGCTACTTTGGAGAGGAAACCTGGGAAAAGGCAGAAAGCCGCTTACAGCAGAATACCGTAGAGCTTGCCCTGCAAAAAGGCGGTTTTTCCGCCGAGGAGATCGACTGGATTTTTTCCGGTGACCTCATCAACCAGTGCATTGGCTCTACCTATGGACTGCGTGCGCTGGAAATTCCATTTCTCGGCATTTATGGCGCCTGCTCCACCATGGCAGAGGGATTGGTTCTGGCTTCGCTGCTGCTGGACGGAAAGGTGGGAAACCGTGTCGTAGCGGCAACTTCTTCCCATTTCAGCACAGCAGAACGACAGTTCCGGTTTCCGCTTTCCTACGGTGGTCAGCGCACGCCAACGGCACAGTGGACTTGTACCGCCTCCGGCGCTGTGGTGCTGGCACAGGAAGCCGCACAGGAAGCGCCACGCATTGCCGGTGCCTGCATTGGGAAAATTGTTGACCTGGAGGTCACCGACGCCAACAATATGGGGGCAGCAATGGCACCAGCTGCGGCAGATACCATTGTCCGCTACCTGCATGCAACGCAGCAGCAGCCCAGTGACTTTGATGCCATTGTAACCGGCGACCTCGGATTGGTCGGCAGTCAGCTGCTCCTGGAACTGGTACAGAAGCAGGGCGGCTATGACCTCACCGGTGTGCACCAGGACTGCGGTGCGCTGATGTTCGACCCGGAGCAGCAGGACACCCATGCCGGCGGTTCCGGCTGCGGATGCAGTGCCAGCCTGCTGTGCGGACATTTTCTGCCGAGCCTGCAAAGCGGCAGCATGAAACAAATTCTATTTGCAGCAACTGGTGCGCTGATGTCTCCGACTGCTTCCCAGCAGGGAGAGAGCATTCCGGGCATTTCGCATTTGGTACAAATCTGCGGAAAGGAGCTTCCAAAATGGGCATCCAATTGATTTGGGCATTTTTATGCGGCGGCTTGCTGTGTGCAGTCGGACAGGTGCTGATTGATTACACCAAGCTGACGCCTGCCCGCATTCTGACCGCTTATGTAACCGGCGGTGTTCTGCTGTCTGCCTTTGGCTGGTACCAAAAGTTGGTGGACTGGGCAGGTGCCGGCGCCAGCGTTCCGCTGACTGGATTCGGACACCTGCTGGCAAAGGGCGTTCGAAAAGCAGTTGACGAGGACGGCTTTCTCGGCATCTTTACCGGCGGGCTGACTGCGGCTGCCGGCGGCATAACTGCTGCACTGGTATTTGGCTTGCTGGCGGCACTGATTTTCCGTCCAAAAGACAAATAACGACAATTGGAACTGGTATCCGATGCAGAATCCTGCATCGGATTGTACAAAAAGCACAATCAATCTATTTATTTTTCTCTTTTTTTATCATTTTATACAAACTTCAAAATAAGGGTTGACAAGTCCTTGATTTTGTAGTATACTGATTAAGTCGCAGGGCACACGAGAGATTGTGTGAGGCTGAATGTGGCGGCATAGCTCAGTTGGCTAGAGTACTCGGTTCATACCCGATTGGTCGCTGGTTCGAATCCTGCTGCCGCTACCAT
>FR899047.1 GCA_000437255.1 Ruminococcus sp. CAG:403 | reverse complement strand
TTCCTGCGACAGCTTTATTATTATATCATCTCTCCCTCCTTTTGTCAAGTACAAGTATTTCCCAAAACAAGCATCCCTTTTGTGAATCTCGCACAAACGTCAAAAAAGGCGATTGCAACTCTGCAATCGCCAATCCCATTACGCCTGAGATTCCATATGCTGCGTGCATTTTTCCTTGATAAAAGATACAAATGCAGCTGCATCTCCCTTTGTAAAGCCTTCTCGATCCAACAGCAAGATCGAACCATCCCGCATCTTCAAAATATAGATGTGATCCAATCGTTTCAGTTTTTCTACCTGCTCATAAGAAAGTGTCACCGTTTTCTCATTTTGCGCCACCCGAACCGTCAATGCATCCTCTTGAAAGCTTGTTTGCAGCGTAACCGGTTCACCGTACTGTTGTTCTTCCTCCTGATAGCGCTTTTTTGCCCACTGATACGGCAGCCAATTCACCAAAATCAGCAGCGCAATCGCAAGCAGCGCAAAGAGTTCTCCCCAAAACATCTGTTTGCGAAATGCAAGAAACACTGTAACAACGCCTGACACAGCGCAAAGCACAGACATTGCGCCTAAGCCCTTTACCATCTGCTCGCCTGCTTCCCGGTAAACCTTCTTGGTACAAACACATGTATTCTCATACAGCACCGTTTTATTTTCCTTCTTCTCCATGTTTTTCCATCCCTTCTTCTTTCTGCGGCTCCGGTGGCAAAATTTGCGCCTTAATCTTAGACACCCAGTTATCCTCAATCAACAGCACCGTAAAAAGCACCGACTCATACTGTACCGATGGCGTCTCCTCTGCCTCTGGAATCCGTCCCAGCAGCTCCACAACAAAGCCGCTCATGGTATCGAATTCCCGTCCCTCTGGCAGCGTAACGCCCAGCTGCGGCAAAATATCGTCCGGATCCGCCGTTCCCTTTATAATGTACACCGCATCCGAGACCTTCCGCATCTCGATTTCTTCCTCATCATATTCATCCTGGATATTGCCGACAATCTCCTCCAGAATGTCCTCCATGCTCACAATACCGGCTGTTCCGCCGTATTCATCCACAACGACCGCAAGCTGTGACTTCTTGAGCGCCATTTCCTGTAGGACATGCTTGCATTTTGCCGTTTCCGGGACAAACACCACTTCCCGCATAAAATGCCGAATATGGTAATGCTCCAGATTGTCCTGCCCCGCCAGACAGAGCAGATCCTTTGCCATCAGAATGCCCACAATATTATCAATGTTTCCCTGATAAACCGGCATCCGGGAATAGCCCTCCTGAATCACCGTATGAATCACGCTGCTGATCGGTTCTTCTACCTCTACCGCAACGATTTCTGTCCGATGCGTCATCACGTCTGAAACAACAATATCATCAAATTCAAAGATGTTGTTGATCATCTCACGCTGACTTTCCTCAATTACGCCCGTCTCATTGCCCTCTTCTACCATTTGAATGATGTCTTCTTCTGTCACGGCATCTGGCTTCACCCATGTGCCACCAACAGCTCGTTCTACGCCGGAATAAATTGCCCAAAGCGGCGTCAGCAACCCCGTCAGAACCCGTACGTAGCCCGCTAGCTTCGCAGCAACAGACTCCGCTTTTTTGCGTCCAATGCCATTGACCAGGCCATGAAACAGCAAAAGCGCCAGCAGCGCAGAAGCGCCAGCAAGTGCGATGACCCAGCCCGCAGGCAAGGCGCCAAGTTCCTTTCTCCAATTGAACCAAAATGCACTATACAGCCAAGCCGTCACGCAGACATCAAACAGCATCCGTTCTGCCGCCGCCGTTCGCCGCAGCTTTCGCTTCTGCTTGGCGTAGTATTGCAGTTTCGGATTCTGTTCCGCCATTCCTTTGAGCGAACTGCCGAGCGTCTCCATCGCTGCAATAGCTGCCGCAAAGCATCCATGCAGCACACAGAGCAGCAGCACCAGTCCAATCATCCAGCTGCTACAGACATAGCCTTCCATAAATACAAACTCCTCCACAACACTTCCATTGAAATAAAAAACGCCGCCGGCTGGCAGCGTTTTCTCAAAACGTTTCTCTTATCGTTCTTCGCAAATCAGCTTGATTGCGGTCCGCTCTTCCCCATCAATTTGAATGTTGGCAAAAGCCGGAATGCAGATCAAATCCACACCAATCGGTGCCAGATAGCCACGTGCAATTGCAATCGCCTTCACTGCCTGATTGGCAGCGCCAGCACCAACTGCCTGCACTTCCACAACCTTCTTTTCCCGAATGACTCCCGCAATTGCACCAGCAACAGAATTCGGCGTAGAGTGGGATGACACTTTTAAAATTTCCATAGTAACAGCCTCCTGTAGATCATTCATTTCAAAATCGAATTGCTGATAACCAAACAACCACATTATACAATACTTATCCGAAAAATGCAAGGGTTTTCTATAAACTTTGTGCATTATCGAATAATTAACGGCTCGATTTTCGTACATTTACCACATTTTTCATTAAAAGAAAGGACAACTGCATTCAAAAAACACGCTGTTTCCGCCTCTTGAAAGCGTGCGGCATACCGAAACCGAAAGCGATCCAGCGCCGGCTGTACAGCAACGCCAAGGATGGACTCCTCCGGGCCTGTCATGCCAACGTCCGTGATATAACCGGTGTGTTCCGATAAAATGCAGGCATCCGCTGTCTGCACGTGCGTATGGGTTCCCACCACAGCTGTCACCCTGCCGGCAAGGAAATACCCCATTGCCTTTTTCTCTGCCGTTGCTTCCGCATGAAAATCCACAAAGATATTTGGTGTATCCAGCTCCTGTAGCATCTGTTCCACCTTGGTAAACGGATTATCCAGCGGATCCAGATACGCCGTTCCGGAAAGATTCAGCACAGCAAGCTGCACAGCTCCCAAGTCCAGAACGCAAACGCCCTTTCCCGGGCAGCCTTCCGGGTAGTTGGCTGGCCGCAGAATTGTATCCTGTTCATAAATGCCAAGAGCCTCCCGTCGCTGAAAGCAATGATTCCCCGTTGTCAGCACGTCTGCGCCACAGGACAGCAAATCCCGTGCAGACCGTTCGGTAATGCCATTGCCCTTGGCGGAATTTTCTCCATTGACAATGGTCACATCAATTGCATATTCCTTTTTCAAGCGGTACAGGCGTTCCTTTAGAAACTGACAGCCGCCTGGCCCCACGACATCTCCAACCATTAATACATTCATTGTTTTCCCCATTCTCCAAGCAAGCACCTGCAAGCAGGCTGGATTCCCGTTTATTTTCCATTCGGTCATTTCCGAATCAACTTATTATAGCATTGCCAATTCTTTCCTGTCAAGAGCAGATTTTGTCGTTTTTCGTCCGCATCACACAGCAGAGAATAGATGTCAACAAAAAGGGGAAGCAGTTTCCACCGTTTCCCCTTTTTCTCAAATAAAAACAACCGCTGCAAGATCAACTCACAGCGGCCGCAATGGAAGAGATAATACAATGCAATGGAGCGGATTACGAGGCTCGAA
>FR899046.1 GCA_000437255.1 Ruminococcus sp. CAG:403 | reverse complement strand
GAATCAGCCATGTTCGCATGGCGAATTTCGGGTTTTCCGTTTGCTGTGGTTTCGGGCTGGCGGTTCGCAGTCCCTTTGCCATTTCGGAAAGGGCAAGGCAAAGTTGTATGTAGCTTTTCAGCTGTCCGGCATGAAGCCCGTTTTCCCTGCCGTTGGCAGGCTTGTCGAATTGAAATAACCGGAATTCAATTGTGCCTTTTGTAAAAGTTGCGTGATAGTTCAGCATGTGGTATCGGCTGTCGTTGTAGTGTTGATTTCTGCCGTAATTTGCACCGTTCGCCGTATACCAGATGTCTGCAAACTGTGCCATGTTGGTGGGCTTTTTTCGGTTCAGCTGTTCGATGAATTGGGGATTGACCGTTCTGCAATATCGGTTCATTCTGCCTTGGTCGATTTTCAGGGCATCTGCAATCAGCCGTTCGTGGCTCGCCATAAGGTTGGCGAGGTTTCGCAGGGTTTGCGGTGTGTGTTCGTTGGCACCGATGTGAATGTGTACTCCGGCTCCGATGCCTGCATGGCTGATTGCTCCGGCTTTGCGAAGCTTTCTTACCAGTTCCTGCAAGGTTTCAATGTCCTCGTATTTCAGAATCGGCGTGACCAGTTCGCACTTTTCGGCATCGCATCCTGCAATGCTGACATCCTTTTGAAATTTCCATTCTCTGCCCTGTGCATCCCATGCTGACCAAGTGCTGTAGCCGTTTCGGCTGGCAGTGTATTCGTATCTGCCTGTGCCAAAATGGTCGGCGGCAAGTTTGGCAGCTCGTTCTCTGGTGATGTGGTTCATCTCAATCTCCACGCCAATGGTCTGCTTTTTCAGGTTTTCGATTTGCTTTGCGGTTTTTTCGTTCATGGTATTTTCCTCCGTAAAATAGCGGTTTTCGGGCTTTGTCTCGGCTGTCGCCTCGGTCGGTGCTTCTGCTTCGCAGAGGTGTCCACCGGACACCCGCACCCCTTTCGTTGTAACCATATTAACTCTAAACGGAGGAGATAGCAAGTGGCTAAATCTACAGAAAATGAGGTCAAAAGATTGTGTAGAATACACTCTTGCAATTCTTGCGATTGTATGGTAACATACCGTACAATGGAGGAGGTGCCGCCTTATTTTTTCGCCTCGGATACGGTCTGGAAACTGTCGATTTCTGGAATCAGAGCAAGGGAAGAACCATTCTCCCACCGCATATGAATAGAACCCGCATCGTCAATATGCGTGACCACACCAACTGTTCCGGGAAGAATCGGATATGTTTCATTCCGCATAGAAAGCAGCTGTAATTTTGTTCCAACAGGGTACTTTTTTCGCAACTGTTCCAAATATGATTCACTCGGAAACGGCATCAGTATCACCAACCTTTCTGAATGCGGAATTGCCTGTGAGATTGCGAAGAATGACCTTTCTTGCCGCCTTGAATTCTGCACCCACCATTCCCAGACGAATCAGGAAACACCGCATGGTGTACTTGGGATTGTCGGAGGTGTCCGGCTTGCGGTTGATGCGGCTCTGGTTCTTGGCAAATTCGCAGAGCATGGAAATGAAGGTACAGTAGGCATCTGCATCGCCGTCCTGTTCGACCGTGAACCATGGAAATTCCACCTTTTCATCAGACGGAATGATGTCCAAACAGTCGGTTTGAAAAGCTGCCTGAAAAAGGGCAACCTTGTTTTCGCAGATCTGCCGGAGATTGCCCAGTGTATGTTCCGTGAAGAAATCGGCTGGCATCTGCACCGTCAAGCCCTTGGATTCCGGTTCTGTGGTGTCCGGAACAGCATAGCCCCGACTTGCCAGTTCGGCAAGAAGCCGTTCTGTTTCCTTACGGTCGGCTTGATCGCTGATTTCCAGATCACCTGCTTTGGTAACAGTGTAGCATTCCCCGATTTTGTAAGTACAGGTGGGCATATACTGATATTCTGCCGTTGTTCCAATGATCGTGGCTATCGCCCACGCCAGTTTCTTTCGTTCATTTCCAGCCCGTCCAAATGCAATTATCATATGTTTTCCTCCCGATTTTCGGTGATTTGCCTTTCGGCAGTACATATGTTAACTCTTTTTTCCACAGATAGCAACTGTGAGATGTGTAGAATGTTTCGGCGGTCATTTGTGAGAATCAGACAGATGCGATTCGTTCTTCTGCTTTTTTGCAATAGACTGGATTCAGTTCAATTCCGATACACTGCCGATGCAGTCGCTTGGCAACTGCACCAGTAGTTCCACTTCCGAAGAACGGATCAAGAACCACGCCATCTTCTGGACAGCCTGCCAAAATACAGGGTTCTACCAACTGCTCCGGAAACATAGCGAAATGTTCTCCCATGCGGTAAGAGTTGGTGCTGATATTCCAAACATCTCGCTTGTTTCGCATGGTTTTTCCCTGCATTCGTTCGTTGTAATCTGTCCCATTGATGCCCTGTTCCGAAAATCTGCCATACTTGTTTCGACCAGAGCGACCACGAGCGTATCGTTTTAGGCTGCTTTCCGCTGCGGGTTCCATAATTGCTGCTGCATTGTAGTAATACCGGCTAGATTTTGCAAACAAGAACAAATGTTCATAAGACTTTGTGGGACGATCTTTTACACTTTCTGGCAGACAGTTGATCTTGTTCCAGATAATGTCCGAACGGAGATACCAACCATCTGCACGAAGGGCAAACGCCAACATCCATGGAATTCCAATCATATCTTTTGGTTTGATAGCATTCCATGTAGTTGGCATAGCAGCCGCAGCACTGTCCGCTGGAATTTGATATGAATGCTTACAATGTGTAGGCTTTCGACCGATTCCTTTTCCGCTTCCGGCATAGCTATCAGCGATGTTCAGCCACAAAGTTCCGTCTGGTCGAAGCACTCGCCGTACTTCTCGAAATACAGCAGTCAGCTTTTGTATATACTGTTCTGGAGAATCTTCGATTCCAATTTGACCAGCATTGCCGTAATCCCGCAAACCATAATAAGGTGGGCTTGTAACACACATGGAAACGCTGTCATTTGGAAGCGTTCGCAGTCCTTCCAAGGCATCTACACAGAGAATTTTAATCATTGGGAAGTTCCACTTCCTTTACCAATTCAGAATATGCAATCTGCTTTCCATCCCGCACAACATATACACCATCGGCATTTCTCGTATCTTCCACATACCGGCGAAGAATCACCGAGGCATATTTTTCATCCAATTCCATGGTGTAACAGATGCGGTTCATCTGCTCACAAGCCATCAAAGTAGAGCCGCTGCCGCCAAAGGTGTCCATTACCACGCCATTTTCCTGTGTAGAATTTCCGATGGGATAGCCAAGCAAGTCCAGCGGTTTGGAGGTAGGGTGATTGGCGTTGCGTTTCGGCTTGTCAAAATGCCAGATGGTCGTCTGCTTGCGGTCGGAATACCAGTGATGCTTGCCATTCTGCATAAAGCCATACAGCACAGGTTCGTGCTGCCACTGATAATCCGAGCGTCCCAGCACAAGGCTGTCTTTTACCCAAATACAGCAGCCTGCAAGATGAAATCCGGCATCAATGAAAGCTTTTCTGAAATTCAGCCCTTCGGTGTCTGCATGGAATACATAGGCAGAACCGCCTTTTTCCAGATGTTCTGCCATTCGCTGAAAGGAGGACAGCAGAAATGTATAAAACTCCTCGTTCTTCATACTGTCATTCTGTATGGTCAAACCGCTGGCACTCTTAAACGAAACGCCATAGGGAGGATCGGTCAGAATGAGATTTGCCTTGGTGTCACCCATGAGAGCAGATACATCTTCCGCAGATGTGGCATCACCGCACATCAGCTTGTGTCTGCCAACTGTCCATATATCGCCACGCTGGACAAAAGCTGCCTTTTCTAAGGCAGCGGACAGGTCAAAGTCATCCTCTTTTACCTCGCCATCTGCATCTACACCCAATAGGTCTGTCAGTTCCTTTTCATCAAATCCGGTCATGGAAAGGTCGAAGCCGAGTTCCTGCAACTCCTGCATTTCTACAGACAGCAGTTCTTCGTCCCAGCCTGCATCCAATGCCATCCGGTTGTCAGCAAGAATATACGCTTTCTTCTGCGCTTCCGTCAGATGGTCGGCAAATACACATGGCACTTCTGAAATATTTTCTGCCTTTGCCGCTTCGATTCTGCCGTGACCAGCCAGCACATTGTATTCCCGGTCGATAATCACCGGATTCACAAATCCAAACTCACGCAGAGAAGAGCGAAGCTTCAGGATCTGTTCCTTGTTGTGCGTTCTGGCGTTGTTGGCATAGGGTACTAACTTATTGATATCAACAAGCTGAAATTCTTTGGTTGTGGTCATGCTCCATTCCTCCGCTTCAAAACTTTCTGTAAACCTTTTCTGGCATCCAGCACTTTTCCGCTGACTGCCTGTCCCTTAATGGTTCTGTATTGCTGTTTGGTCATCTTCTGGCGATTGGCTTTCAGATCTCGCCAGAACTGAGTATCTGCTTTCATGTATTTCTCACTTTCTGCTGCTCAGAAGCTGTTCCATCAAATCATCCTGTGGTGTACCGTCAAATTTTGTCGTGCAGTTCTGTTTCACAATATCGAAAATCTCATACCAGAGCAAATTTGCCTGTTTCTGAAATGTCTGGCTCATCTGCACAAACGGAGAAGCAATAACGCCGCCGGTGGTCGGGTGCTTTCCCAGCAGTCCATAGGTACTGAGGGCTTCTTCACACTGTACAAATCGGGCGAATGCCTGCGAGTAGCTTTCCAGCAGTCGTTTGTTGACGTGCTTTTCACAGCCACGTTGTTTCAGCCAGAGCCATGTTTCTTTGTACACGATGTCTGCTCCCAGCGGTTTTCCGTTCTTCTGCTGGGCAGACAAGTATGCACTGGGGCTTGGCATATCCGCACCGGTCAAATCAGCGGCATCGTCCAGATCAGCTGCATCCAATTCCGGAGCATGAAACTCCATAATATCTGCATCCTTGCCCTCTGCGATTTTGTCGGAGAGGGCTTTCGGCTTGTCGCCTGCACGAACTCGTCTGCCGCCTCTTCTTGTACCGTCCTTTGCCATCTGATTTCACCTGCCTTTTGAGAGAAAAACAGCCGAAACTGCGTAGGTTTTGGCTTGTTTGCATATTTCCGTGGTTAATCCCCCGTTTGAACCTTGGTTTTTGTGTGTGAGAGGGAACGCCGGTCTGTAAAAAATTCACAATTAGTGATTTCGATACCCCCACCGGCGGTCCTATTTAATTGAATTGCGTTTTTTGTCGAATAGTGATATAATTAAGAAAAACACTATGGGGGCATATTTATGGCTGATGTAATTGACACAATTAATCCTGGATGGGTCACTAATAAAAAAGGAATTCATTTCAGCGATAATTTTCAAAGGATTATAGAGTTTTACTTATTTTCAACGCCATGTGATTTAACAAGTTCTTCATCACATGGAATGTCTGGTCGCAATTGGGGTGCTAAACCTTGGAGTAAAACCAAACTTAGATCGTATCTTCTTCATATCGGAGGATTTACTGTAGGGCAGAATTACTGCAAGGCAACTAAAGGCTCTAAAAAGAATGGAACACAATCAAACATGAGTGATAAACTAGCTGTTTGTCAATTGAATGGTGTTTTCCAATCATTGCGAGGCAACCGCATTGTGTTTTTGTCCAGTGATAAATATGCTGAGTTCATTGATGTGTTCTATTACATTCGTTGTTCCTTTGCACACGGAAGATTTATTGTAAGTGAGGGTAAAGATGAACCCGTATACATCATGGAATCCGCCATCATGCCAAAAAATAAAAAAGAAACAGAATGCAAAATTACTGCAAGAATGGTTATTAAAGAATCGACCTTAATTAAATGGGCGGATGTTATAGATAGCGGTCGTAGTGCATTGGAAACTTTCAAAGCATCCGAAGAACAACAGATTAAAGATGAAATCATTGATCTTATTTTTGATGGTCAGCACTTATGCCAAAAACAAATAATTAAGCAACTTTACCCATCCCATTCCTCTGTCTTTACAAAAAAAGATATCAAAGATGCTTTTGATTCACTAAAAAAAGAAGAACGCATTGTATTTTCAAAAAAACAAGGAGTCTGGGTTATCAACGATTAGTATTCGTAATTAGGTCTGTTGTCTTCCGTCCATGTCTTGCGGTCGTGGCAGGGCTTGCATAACGCCTGCCAGTTGCTTTCATCCCACATCAGATGCGGATCACCACGGTGAGGAATGACATGGTCGACCACAGTCGCTGCCGTGAACCGTCCCTGTGCTTTGCACCTCACACACAAGGGATGCCGGCGGAGGTACGCCTTGCTGAGTTTCTGCCACTTGCTGCCGTAGCCACGCTTGGCGGCAGACGGTCGGTCTGGGTGCAGGGACTGATGCTCCGCACAATACAAACCGTTTGTCAAGTTGGGACAGCCGGGATGCTTGCATGGTTTCAGTGCCTTCCTCGGCATAAGGTTCACCTCCGGATACAAAAAGCCGCCTCGGATGATTCCATGGCGGCTCTCGTTTTATTCTTTGCTATGATACAGTATAGCATACCATAAAGCTCTTATCAAGTCTTATGAACTCTGATGAACTCTTAACTTTTGGAGTGCTTTATTGTGGAGATAGTAAATATGCTGTACGCTATAGTCTAATTCACTTGCCACCACTTTCCATGGCTTAAACTCCAGATACCGTTTTGTAAGAAGATCACGGGCATCTGCATCTGTGACCTTCTGAATCTGTTTCCGCATTTCATGCATCAAATGTTGAAGTTCCATTTTGGTTTCTTCGATTTCTTCTTCCAATGACAAAATTTTTTCTACAGCAATTTCCATCTTGTGTGGTTCTGGAGAAACTGTTTTAGGGGAATCTCCACCTTTTCCACCCATACCCTCAGCAGATTGTCGTATGCAATCGATCTCATGCTCTTTCCGAAAGATTCGGTGTCGGAGGCGTTCTGCCTCTTCCATGTATGCTTTTGGATTCATGCATTTTCCTCCCTCACAATTTCAGCACACACAGCAGTCATCAAAGCGGTCTGGGTTTGTTCCTTTCGAGTCAGGGCTTTCAAGATGCGTTCGTCAATCGTGCCCTTGGTGATGAGATGTTGAATGACAACCGTTTCGGATTGCTGCCCCTGCCGCCACAGTCTGGCGTTGGTCTGCTGGTAGAGTTCCAGACTCCAGGTCAGTCCAAACCAAATCAGGTGAGAACCGCCTGCCTGTAAGTTCAAGCCATGTCCGGCAGCGGCTGGGTGTAGCAGACCAACTTGCAGCCTTTCGGCGTTCCAGTTCCGAATACTGTCAGAGGACTGGATTTCCTGATAGGAAACATTCAGCTTTCGCAGTCGCTCTTGAATCCGTTTCAAATCATGCTTGAACCAATACGCCACCAGAACGGGTTTTCCGTTGGCTGCCTCTATCAAGTCCT
>FR899045.1 GCA_000437255.1 Ruminococcus sp. CAG:403 | reverse complement strand
ACCCAAGCACACCTATCCGCAATATGCAATTTACAACACCACTGGAAGCGGAAACTATCAGCCAAACAATTCAAATACCTATGCAACACGAACGACTGACCTTGCCGGATATACCTATTATTATCGGTATACCAAAGCAGATGAAGCAGGACAGGTACAATATTATGCACATACACAAAATACATTGCAGTATCAGTCCACCGCACCGGTCACTTTGACTTACCAGTCAGACAACCTCAAGCAAAATTATGACGGCAAGGGTGCATCGCTTACGATTCGTGATCTGTATCAGGAAACTGGACATTTTTGTGACACCTATTCTGTAGAGGTATCTTTCCTGGAAAAACAGGAAAAGGAAACTGGCATTCACTATTACCGTGGATTTGAATTGACAGAACCCTATACTGTTCCGGATGAATCCGCTGACAAGTACCAAAAGGTAGAACTGCTTTATGCGGTGGCAGAACCTTCTACAGATCCACGTTTTGCAGAAGATGAAAATATTGCTTTCCAGCAGGATGATACCGGTGCTTTGAAACTGACCTGGAAGTCCTATACTTATAC
Source organism: Ruminococcus sp. CAG:403 (assembly GCA_000437255.1). Lineage (GTDB taxonomy): Bacteria > Bacillota > Clostridia > Oscillospirales > Ruminococcaceae > Ruminococcus_C. The sequence continues at coordinate 14,483 of FR899045.1, read as the reverse complement.
AGCGGGTGCAGCCGATCAGCAGGCAACTGCCAAAATGACAGATACAGATTTGCCGAATGTAGTAGGCGTTCGTTGGGTATACTACGATCTCAATGGCTTTGATACCAAAACGCAGTTTAGCAGCACTTCCAAAACAAAGGTAACATTGGAAAATGTGAAGTTGACCGGTGTCGGAAGATATCAGGATCTTACAGACGGAACGGCTAAGAAAGCAGATACCTATACCCAGCACTTTACAGCAGTCAATACGTATACGCATGTTCATAGTGAAGACGAATATGCAGTAACGGTAGATGCTTCTGGAAACAGCACAGTTGCAAAAACTGCAACTGCTACAGCGCATTCGATTCAGACGAGTGACAAACGAGAATTGACCCATGCTATTTATCGTGAAAATCCGATTGCAACATTCCACACTCAGACCTTTGAGACACAGGCAGCCGCCAATGCCGCTTACAGTGAAGCAGCAGTACAAAAGACCGGATATCGTCCGGGAGATGTAATTTGGCAAAAAGTTACCCTGCAAAATAACCTTGCAGCATTAAAAAACAATGCGCAAGCCGGAGAAGAAGGCAGACTCATCAATCCGGTATTCTATGATAAATTGCCGGAATACTTCGCTGCATCTGCATATGATTCCTATCAAGTTGGCGATGGCATATCTGATTTTGGATTGCGTATTCTGCATGCAGATGGTACCGAACAGTCCCTGCAAAATATAGAGCTTTATTTAGCGAATAAGACCACCGATATGACCGGATATGATTACGGCGGAAAGATGGCATATACCGATGGCTATAAAACTGGAAACAGCAGCCAAAAAGCATTTGCAGACTTGAAACTGACTGAAAACAATACCGCTCAAATTCAATTTACGGTATATGAATTGCGTCTTCGTTATAAGGATGATCCTGCAAAAGATTTCGTTTTGCAGCCTGGTGAGCAGATTGAATTCTGTTATTCTGCCACTATCCGGAAGGAAGACCTGCCGATGGTATATACTACTTCCACTTATGAAGAAGATGCAACAGAATCTACCATGGATTCGGACGGACTGCATCCGGCATATTTCCCACGAATTGGCGAGTACTATCAGTACGGTTTAATTCATTATGGTTCAGAGTCCCTTTCCCCGAATGGAAATCTGTATCCCATGTTGCCGGGAGGTTTCTCCAACAACTATAATGCCAATATCAACTACAAACAAGTACAAAATAGCACCATCCAAATGGATATGGATTATTTGATGCATGATATTGGTTTCAGTGCCGATAAGAATACACAGGTAGACATGTGGGAATTCCTGGATCAGACCATGACACATATTCCGGGTTCTTCTACTACAACTGGAACCATCAGCGGACAAAACAATGTCCTGTTGGACGAAGATGCTCAAACTGCAAAGAATTGGCAGTCTGTCAAGTACAATGCAAATTCCGACATTACAGAAGCAGATCAATTGCAGATGCTGCCGCAGACAGTTGCTTATATGGCAAATGGTGCCAATCGAGATTGGTTCAAACTTGCAATGCATATGCGAAATGCAGATCATGCAGATTGGGAAACATTGGATGCGACAAAGGATACGCCTGTTATTTGGAGTGAAACACGTCTGCACTTGCAAAAGGCATGGCTTGCTACAAGTTCAGAATTCCTAAGTGCAAAAGGAAATATCCAGTATGAGAAAACCAGCGGGGACTTTACGGATGCAACGGTTAACCCCAATTATGCATATTTTGGAACATGGAATGAATCTCACAGTGATTACTCCTATCGAAATATTGTAAATTCCATTACCGATCGTTCCGGTGCAGTTGCATTGGAATATGATGAGGATACAACGGTACAGTTGCAAGCATATAACTATGGAGACTGGAATCTGGATGGCGTCACATTCCTATATACATTTGCTTATGGAATGAAACCGGTAGTAGATGCAGATGGAAATCTGGATGTTTCGCAGATCTTGGCATACACCAACAGCGGAGATTCCAAATCGGGGCAGTTTGATTCAATTGATGCGCAAAATATAGAAGCAGAATTGATTCAAACCCCTGAGACAAAGAATCCTATCTACCTTGCTCCGAATTCCATGCGGGATGCGGCACAAAATGCTGCACTGCGGGATGACGATTCGGCATACTATGCAGCAGAAGATTACACCCCGTATGTTGTAAAAATTACAGTTAAAACACCGCTGAAAAAGTGGTATAACCGGGGCAGTGATTTTGGGTATATCTTACGGGTACAGCTTCCGGCAAGAGTATACAGCAATGCCACAAGTGGCACTTGGTATGATCGTGTTCTGACACAGCCCTATATAACGGAAAATAGTGAAAATGCCCTCTACTATCAGATTTATGATGTAGACCATTGGGATGGTTCTACCAAAACATTGGCACAGCATAATCAGTTGGGTGGTATGGATTACCTTTGGAGTCCTGCGTATTATCATTGGTATTATTCGGATCAGCAGCTGGAAACTTTAAAATATTTGGCAGCTTCTCCCAATACGCCTTCTGTAAATGGATACAACATCCAAAATAAGGAAGTGATCCGAGATGAAAACGGTTATCACTTCACCAACAATCAGCAAATAGATTGGTATAGTAAGGGTACCACCGTCTTCTATGCAGAAGCTGGAACAAGAGCCGTACAGCGTCAGCCATTGGTTCGCAGCTGGGCAACCATTAGTGAAACAATCGGTACAGATGAAGCAGAAATGTACGGAAAGACAGTAGAACAGTACTATACAGAAACCCAAGGAGAAGTAAACTGGCTCAATGTTCATGTAGAGAACAACTATTATTGGGATGCGTATGGTTATAGTGGTTCGGCTGGAACGAATGGTTATAACAATGAAAAGGCATTGCATAGCTATGGAACAGACGGCGGTCAAAAGGGAACACTTTCTCTTCCGGTTATTACGAACATTCTGCCATATGGCATTGTTCCGGTGGCAGCAGATGGTTCTCGTTTTACCGTTGACAACACAAAGAATCAGGCGAAAAAGCTGGAATGGAAGTTGTATCAAAAGGACGCCACCACGGAATTGTCCGATCAGGCAGCTTTGTATGATACAGCAGTCTACTATGATGCGTCCACAAAGCGCTATGTTGTACAGATTTTTGCAAAAGAAGAAAACGATACCGAACAGGCAATGACAGCTGCTCAGCTGGCAGAGAAGTCGAAAAAGGACGCCTCCATTCAAAATGGATCGCTCTACAACTTCTGTATCAAGACCTTTACCTATGCAGAACCGGATGATATCATCAACGGGGAAGAGGAAGAAGATCTGCTGCAAAATTACTTGAACAACTATTCCTATGTTTCCAGTAAGGTACATGCATATCGATTCCTGACGGATGGTGACATCAAGAACAATCCCTATACGGTTTGCTCGCAGGCAGTGATTACACCAATTGTCAATACATATTACACTTATGCCTTCCGGCATACAGATGAGCGGAAGGATGCTGTTGCAGCAACTGCAAAGGGAATTCGTTACTATCACGACTGGAAGGATACCCAATACTACAAGTCTGAGGATACTCTGCCAATGCGGCCGGATACCGATCAGGATGGTCTTTCCACTACTAGTTCAGATCCATATGTTTTGCTACAGCATAAATATGAAGATGGAACTTACATGATGGGCAATATGAAGCGGTATGCAGAAAATGAAGCCATGGAAATGGACGAATACCGTCAGAATCAGCCACTTTCGGAAAGCATTCGATCGGCATTAAACGGAGATGTCTCCCTCTATGATGACCAGACGGATATGATCTTTACTGATATTACGTCGTCACTGATCATGCAGGATTCCGGTGTGGTAAATACCTTAAAGATTCGCACGCAGACACCTTCTCTGAAGGCAGAAAATATGGTGGCTGCGGAGAAAACCGAGTTGGGTCTGAAAGGATTTACCGGAAATCAGGAAGACCTGGAAGAGATAGAAACCCGTCAAAATTATCAGTATCGTGGCAAGGACTTTGATTATAGCGATATTCTCTGGTATAGTGCCAAGGTGTCCAGCCAGTCCGGAGACGATTACCGTTATCGTGGTAGCATCTTCCATGCAAAAATGGTGGTAACATTCCAGTTGCCGGAACAGGTACGGTATTGGGACGATGACGATACGTTGGATGACTACTATTTGGAATATACCGATAAATCCGGAACTACTCAGAAGCTGACCATGGCGGAAGCCAAGGCAGCCGGATGGGGCATTGAACTGACGCAGCGCTATTTTGCAGATCAGGTTGCGCCGGCAGAAAATGAATCCCTTCAGCTGACACGAGCAGATTCCGCTACAAAGCGCGGCGGTGAAACATTGGTATTTGAAATTACCACTCCACCGGAGGCAGGATTTGACTGCAACGATGACAATACCTATGTAGCAGGTTATCATCCGGCTGGTTATTTCAACGGATCTCTTAACTTTAAAATTAAAACAAGAATTGATAATCTGGAACTGCCGGATGATAAAGAAAGCAGTTGGGAAGATTATTATTCCAAAGTTTATGTGACCTTCGAGCAGACAGATGGAAAATTTGCAATTACCAAAGATGGCCTATTTGCAGAACGAGACGAGAATGGAACCTATCATACACGTGGCGGCTGCTTAATGCCGAAAAAGGATGCAAATGGAAATGATGTCTACAATGCATATGGAAATCTAGTTTACGAGAAGAAGCAGGAGCAGGAAGTTTCGGCATCTGATATCGCTTATGATACGTATGACTTTAATTTCTACGGACAAACCATGGAAGGAATGCTGCTGCAAAATGCGGTGCGGATCAATGATCCCGATCACCCCAAGACAAGCGCACTTCCAACGATGGAACCATTTGACGGCGTAACACCAGGTGGAATCTACTTAATTGCGTCCTCTGCAAAAGTAGCGGTAATTGCACCAAAGACCACTATTCGTGCGGATTTGAATTATGAGCGTGTTCGTGTCAACGACCCGAATTCCTCCATTGTCATTGCAGAAGACCCGCACATCAAGCAGGCTTATCATACTGTCAGCTACATCGACCAAGTTTCCAATGATACAGCATCGGTTCATGAATTTGTGGTCAATTATAATCTCGCAAATTATGCAACTCTGCGTGGTACGGATCAGGAAGCACCGGTCAATTATGCAGGTGTAACCCCGCATGTATCCGAGTTGGTTTATCCGATTGTTTCGGAAATCTCCACTGGTAAGTGGGCAATTCCGTCTGCTGCTGAACTGGAAACAGAATATGCTGCGGATGCAGAACAAGCACACGATATTCTGACAAAGCATCTGAAAGTTTATCCGTATGTACTGATCAGTACTGCGCCGGATCAGGAAACTGGCTTCCTTGCACCGGAAACGGAGCAGGACGATGGTATTTATTCCAATGCATATGCCAATAGTGGAAAAGGTACCAGCTGGTGGGTACAGATTGGTGATGAGGCAGGCTACGCACTAGATGCCAATGTATCCATCTCATTAAACGAAAGCGCCCTGCATTTTGACAATACCAATGAACAGCTGAAACAGCAGCTTTCTCAGATCAATCTGAGAAAATCCGTTCGGCAGGTACGCTGGGTGATTCGTACAGAAGGATTTACAGAAAACACGCTGACGCTGAATGCAGCCGAAGCACCTCGTTATTATCCAGTGCCAAAGGGATTGTATCTGGATGTAGATGCGGACGATGCAACAGACGGCAGACAAGACCGCAACGAGATGGATCCGAATGGCTATGGACTGGAACCATTGAGTGAAAACATCAAGGAAAATGGTGCACGTGTTGCATTTATGACGCAGCCGGAAAATCAGGCAATTTCGATTGCCCTGCACAACAATCATTTTGCAAGCGTTATTTTACGAAGCGATGACTTCAAATATGCCGTTTCCGGTACTCGTTCCAGAGTCGGATTCTATCTGGATCCGCAGCTTCCATGGCTGGGTATTGATATTAGTGCAAGATATTTCAGCGGCGCTGCAAGAACAGAATTTGCATGGAACGAAAACATCACCAGCATTGACAGCAATGTCAGCAAGATGATGAAGTACACGGTTACTTACAAAAACTTGAGCCATGATATTTTAAAGACAGAAAAATATGGTCAAAAGGATGTAGAAGACGATAATTTGTCCAATCCGACCATTTCACTGGCATTGCCGTATTTGGAAACCCTTTCCGAAGATGCTTTCCAATATGTAGCATACCAGGATGACTCGAATGGCAGCATTGAAAATTACTATGTCGGCAATCATTATAAGAATGTTGCAGAGACCACAGAAGATGAAAACGGAAACACTGTTGTAACAAAATTGGCAGAGAATCTGGATGGCGTAACGCCACAGTGGACTTGGCACATTGAAAATGAAAAGGGAGAATTTGTTTCTCTTCAGAATGCCGGCGATCTCACCTTGGATGGAGTGGACTTGGAAAACAAATCCTATGCAGATGTCGATGAGGCAAGCATGGATCTAGACCCCAAGAAGAATCCAAATCCATATTTTATAACAAAACCAATTTCTACTACAGCATTAAACCGAAAAATTGTTAACTTTAAATTCTCTGGAACGCTCAGTCCGGGGCTGCGAATCGTAATCGATATGATGGTGCCGCTGGATACCACCAATAGCAATATGGTTTCGACAGAATTGTTGCAGGCAAAGGCATACGGCTTTAAGGACGGCGCATTTAATCCGCTGATTCCGCCGAAGCAGGATAAGGTAAAGATGGTTGCCTACGAAGTAGACAGTCATGATGTCAATGCAAACAACAACAGCAGTGATATGGCAATCACCATCACGTCACAGGCACTTTCTCTGCGGTCGGTCAATACGGTTACACAGATGAAAACCGCTACTTCCGATTTGGACTCTGTACAAACTGCAATACCGGTTCGTGTACCAGAGGGCAGTGCATACTCCTATTCAGCATCGTTGCAGAATAGCTCCGACAGCGATACAGTATACAATAAAATTCTGTTTTATGATGTATTGCCTTATGATGGAGATACCAAAGCAACCAACGCAGAGGAACACCGAAATTCTACCTGGAATGGATACCTGATTCCGGATTCGGTACAGTTGAAGCGGATTCAGTCTGACGGCACAACGGTTAACCTCGAACCAGAGGCGTATAGTGTTTGGGTAGGGCCAATTACGAAGAAGAATGGCAGCTACCTCTTACAAGATACCAGTCAGCTTCCAATTCCATCTTCTGATTTTACAGATGCAGAAAAGAAGCAATTCTATGAGGATCTGTACGGCAATGTACGGGGAAAAAGTGCATATTTTGTAAAGCTTTCGGATTTGATGGAAGATCATGAATCCGGTCAGATTTCCGATACGGAATATGAAACTTTGATTCGTGGTATTCGTGCGATTTGGGCAGAGATGAGCAGTGCTGATGCACAAATTTCTAAGAAAAATCGGATGGAACTCTATTACGAACTGCACGCACCGCTGAACCTTCCGAAATATGTTGGTACACCGGAAGTAGGCTTGGAAGGTGCTGCTTCCATTGAGCGTATTAAGGAGCAGGTAAAGGCATTCACACAGTGGAACACCTTTGCAGGCGGTTTCCATAGCAGCTCTGCAATTGGAAGCTCTTATGAACTATTGGAAAACAGACAGGCTGGCGCATATATTTCTGCACCGAGCGGAAAGGGTTATCTTGGTAGTTACGTTTGGAGTGACTTCAATTACGATGCCCAGTGCAACGAAGCAGAATATGCAAAGGCAGAAAATGGACGGATGCTGCCAACTGGTCAATGGACAACCGATATTGACTTTGACGGAAAGCCAGATGATCCTGGTATCAATGGTGTCGTCGTAGAATTACTGACAACAAAGGGCTATTCGGTTAATGTAAACGGCGATGCCGTTGCACCGGATCCAGAACCGGAAACCAACCCCAATCCGGAACGTCCACGTTACGTCATTCGGGATAAGGAAACCGGTGCGTACCTGACCAATGTAGATAACAATCCAACTGCTTATCAATATACATTTGACGGGCCAGTTACATATACCACAGAAAGCGATTATTACGGCAATCAGGGATACTTTATTCTGTCTAATTTGACGCCGGGTGACTACTTGTTGCGGTATACACTTCCGGAGGCATACGATCAGTATTCTGTTACCACAAGAGAATTGGGACAGACAAAGACCAATATTAAGGTGTATCGAAACGGTGCTGCAATTTATGATGGTATCGGCAGCGACGATACTGCTGCTATATTCAACACGGCAGAAAACATGAAGAATTCCATTGGACATCTGGTTGTACAGACTGCACCGATTCATGTGAATGCTGTGGAAGAAGATGCTGCAAAGCATGAAACATATGATACCGCGATGACCTCCTATATGCTGGGTGTATCCAGAGGGTATACCTATGGCGGATGGGCATGGGTAGATGAAACCATTCAAAATGCCGGAACAGAAGAGGAAACGGTGGAAAGTGACGGTATCATGCAGGAAGACGAGCCAAAACTGGAAGATGTTCTGGTTGAAATGCATGAAGTCGATGCGAACGGAACCGTTGCAGCAGAAGTTGCGGTAGACGGGGATGGAAATCCAGCAGTATTCCGCACAGGAACAGATGGATACTATCAGTTCCGCCTATATCCGAACCAAAATTATGTAGCAGTGGCAAAATACGATGGATCTTCTACAGTACCATATAAACCATCTCCTTTTACTCTGCACAATGATCCGCTTGCTGCGGAAGATGACAACGATTTGACCAAGGCAGTGGGCAGTTTCCGAACCAGACCGTTCTTGACTGGTATTCCGTATGACGAAAAACAGGCTCCGCTGTTTGAAGCAGATGGACAGACTTTCCAGATTAACAATCATGTTTCTTTGGGATTTGTAGATGGTTCTCGTGGATTTATTGGTCAATGGATTTGGAACGATGAAAATTATAATGGTATTCGGGATACATTTGAAAAGGGAATTGGCGGTGTTACCGTTACCTTACAGGCATTCTATTACGATGACGGCGAATGGATTCGGAACGAAGCAGAAGATCGGGATATTCAAACCGCAGAATCTGGTTCTTATGTATTCCAGAATGTATCCAGTCTCTATGACAAGGATGGCAAGAAGTGCTTAGCTGGCTATCGTGTATGGATCAATCCGGACAAAAATGCAGATCTATATCAAAAGTATGCCATTACCAAGTACAAGCAGTATCCGACTTCTCATTCTGCTGAAAACAGCGATTTACAGTATGAGGGAATATGGTCATATTATCTCATTGGAGATGAATGGTATGACTACGATGAGAGTGGCAATGTCACGGCAACGTATCATAACTATGACGAAGCAGAACACATGATTCTTGTTGCTGGCGAAACCACACAGACAGACACCGATCGGAATGACAATCTTGTAGCATACAAGGATACCTATTATGACATGAGTGAAGCACAGCGCTTGTTGGATTACAGCGGCGGCTTTACAGAAATTCAAACCTCTGAAGTAACAGGCTATCTTTGGGATGACAATGGAACCAATGCGGCAGGTCTATATCAGGAAGCATTTGACTATGACGGTATTCGCAACACCATCACAACAAGTGACGGCATTACACAGTTCTATGAACAAGGCATTTCTGGTGCAGAAATCCAACTGGAACAGTACATTTTGCAAAATGGCAGTTATGTTGCAGTACCGAGTGGAAACCGCATTGTAAAAACTGACAGCGATGGAAAGTACACCTTCTCAGGTGTTCCGACCTATGCCGAACAGAATGGTGAAAAAGTGCTGGCACACTATCGCTTGAAACTATTGTCTCTGCCAAGCAATGCAACGCATTATGCAGTAACTCGTTATCGCCAGAATGACGGCATGGAAGCGCAGGAACTGGATAGTCATTTGATTGCACGAAATGATCAGTATGGTGCAGGATATACCAATTATGATATCGCATCGTATCTGACTTCTCCGGCAGACGGTGATTATTTCATCACAGCACAAAAATCCAAGCCGGAAACAGAACCCGGCATCGATGGAAATACCTATTTTGAACCTTACATTCTTTACGATGATGCACAGCTGCATACGGGCGATCATGCTTATGCTTATGACTTCATCAAGGCAACAGACTATTCTGGATATGACGGTGGACTGAAGCAGTTCGAAACAGCAACCATTCAGGGCGTTGTTTGGACAGATACCAATTACAATGGTATCCAGGATGAAAAGGAACCGCTTTACAGCAGCAGCAAAAACCCAGCTACTGTAACCTTGCAGCAGTATCGTTATGAAGAGGATCAGTGGGTATTGGTAGATGGAACCTACCGAACCCATCAAACCACCAAATCCGGCGCCTATACTTTTGCAGATTTGCCGACTTTCGTAGAGGAAAATGGCAAGCTGTATCTGGCTGGTTATCAGGTGATTCTGCAAACACTTCCGACCGATTATGCAGCAACCAAGTATTGGAATGATGCAGATCCAGATGTGGTATACAGCAAGCTGGCTGTAGCAGATTCTGATACTGTGGAGGATAGTCAGCAAACGGGTGCTCTGCCAATTACGGTGCAGAAGAATCGGCATGAAATGTTGATTCTGGCACAGGAAGCAACGGCAGGTACACAAAATGCTCCAGCAGAATCTTATGTGGACTACAATTGGGCATCTATCTGTGAAACAAACATTCCGAACATTGACACACCGGATCAAGCAGAAAAGAAATACTACGATCTGGTCAAGGCAAGAGATTATGCAAATTTGGATGCAGGTCTCAAGCAGCGGGAAACTGCAACCGTTCAGGGAATTGTTTGGGAAGATACCGATTACAACGGCATACAGGATGCTGCGGAAAAGGGTAAGAGCGGTGTTTCTGTGACATTGGAACAGTATTACTACGATCCTGCATCTAAGCAGTACGTCAAGACAGATTCTGATCGAACGGCAACAACCAATAAGAATGGCATCTATACATTTGCCAATGTTCCGACGCACCTCATTGTAGGAACAACAGATTGTCTGGCATATTATCGCATTTGCGCAAAATTGCCGAATGGCTATGCAGTTACACGGTATCAGCAAGCAACGGATGATACTGCAATTGACAGCGATTGGATTGCGGAAACCAACTATCTGACCGCACCGGATCATGGAGATTACTTCTTAGTTGCACAGGAATCTCAGGGCAATACACCGTATGATTTGACGGATGCAGTGACACAAAAACAATATGACAGTATTTTGAAGCAAGACAGCATCAATCAGTATAATGGCGGCTTGAAGCAATTCGAAACAGCCAATATCCAAGGCATCGTCTGGTTGGATCAGAACTATGACGGTTTGAAAAACATTGGGGAAACGGCAATGGAAACAGCACAGACTGTTTACCTGGATCAGTATTACCTGGATGAAAACCAGCAATGGCAGCTTTATCAAACACTTTCTGCGCAAACCAATGCCAAAACGGGTATGTATCAATTCCAGAATCAGCCAACCTATCTAAGCGTAGATGGCGAGATATACTTGGCAGGCTATCGGCTGCGGATGCAGGCGGTGCCAGATGGATTTGCTGTAACGAAGTATCAGGTATTGGATCTCACCGGAATTTCTATCAACAGCGACCTGTTGGCACAAACGCAGGAAAGCCATGCCGATCATACCGTAGATTTTCAGGAAGCGGGAGATTACATTCTGCTGGCAAAGCAGGCTGTACACGGCAATACTGGCAGCGGAGAGGTTGGATTCCATACTTATTATGTACGGACTTACGACAATGTACAGTATGACATAGTAACTGCAAAAGAAACCGTGACAGATTATAACGGTGGTTTAAAGGCCATTCAAACTGCAATGCTGAAGGGAATCGTTTGGGAGGATGTCAATTATGACGGAGTTCTGGACGAAACAGAAAGTGGTTACGGCAACCTGCATTTGACACTGTGTCAGTTCTATTGGGACGGCACAGCATGGCAGGAGACTGATACCACACAAACTGCAACGACAGATGCCAGTGGCGTATACCAATTTGATGCGATTCCAACTTATATAGAAGTAGATGGAACATGCTACCTGGCAGGGTACAAGCTGCATCTGGATGCATTGCCGGATGGCTATGCAGTTACTGTTCTTGCAAATGACAATCAGCTGCATTTGGAAGAATCTACGCTGACCTTTATGGGACAGAAAGAATATCTGATTGTGGCAGCAGAGGCAGAATCGTTCCGAGGAGAGCGAACCGGTGACACACCGCAGTACAATGATTATTATACTCGTACGTACGGTCAAACAGATGACACTGCAATTCTTTATGACTGGACAGAAAGTAAGAAGATTCATAACGCATATCAAGGCGGTATTCATGCTTTCCAGACTTCTTCCATTAGCGGAACCATTTGGGAGGACATCAATTATGATGGCAACATGGAGGAGGATGAAACCGGCTTTGGTGGCTTGTCAATTACCCTGGAACAGTCTTACTGGGATGGTACACGGTGGAATCAACAGCCGGATGGTACGGTAACCATTCAGACTGCGGATGACGGTACTTATCAATTTGAGCAGCTTCCTACTTATGTGGAAGTAGCAGGAAAGCGATATTTAGCAGGCTATCAAGTAAAATTGGATCAACTGCCAATGAATGATGCTGGTGTAATTACCTATGGCATCACCAAATCAGGCGGTGACAGCAAATTCCGGATTTCCGATCCGTATCAAAGCAAAGACATTTATCTGACTGCAACAGATCAGTATCTGATTCTTGCAGCAGATGCCAAGGCGGAGAGCGAACAGGAATATTGTGTTGCATATGCTGGAAAGACCTATGATCTTGCGGATGCTGTCGCAGCACAAGAAAATTGGAACGGCGGCTTGAAGCAAGTGGAGCAGGCACAAGTGGACGGCTATATTTGGGACGATCAAAATTATAACGGCGTACAGGATACAGACGAGGTTGGTATTTCTGGTGTAGAAATTACATTGGAACAATATTACTGCCAAGATGGCACTTATATATCTACTGGAACAAACCGAGTTGCAACTTCTGGCGCAGATGGCAAGTATCATTTTGATCAGGTAGAAACTTTCCTCAATGTGGATGGAAAGACATACCTCAGTTTCTATAAGCTGAAAATGACCAGTGCGGTTCCGGATAATGCTACCATTACCTGGTATCGCCAGGGCGATGATGCAACAAAGGACAGCGATTTAGAGGAACAAAGCCGATATTTCACTGCTGGAGAGGAATACATCATCCCGGCAGCAGACACGAATGAGTCAGATGCCAATCAGTCGTTCTATAACATAGATGGAAAGGACATCCTCTGCAAGGAAGATGTTTCCGGATATGATGCAGGCTTTAAGCAGCTGGAAACCGGAGACATTTCAGGCAAAATTTGGATCGACAAAAACTATAATGGTTTACAGGACGATGCGGAAGCGGACTACACCGATGCAGATCGGGAAGCAATTGCCAATGTTACCGTTCGGGCAATTCAGTATTATTGGGATGGCACAGAATGGAAATCCAATGGAACAGTATTTACTGCAACAACAGGAGAAGACGGCAAGTATACATTATCAGAACTGCCAACATGGGTTCGCATCGAACAAGTCGATTATGCAGCAGGTTATCAGCTTACTTTGGAAAACCTCCATGGTAATTATCTGGCAACAAAATATCGTGTCGGCGAAGATGCTACACTGGATAGTGACCTTGTTCTGGATCATGCGGTACTGACTGCTTCTAATGAGTACCTCATTCCTGCTGCGGAAGCACAGACCGATCAAAATGGCAATTGGAATTCGGCATCTGTACGGGAAGTACCGGATGCAAACGGCACCATGCGTCAAGTTGATCTGGCTTGTGGAACCGATACGGCGCATTATGATGCTGGCTTGAAACAGGCAGATCAAGGTATCATCCGTGGCACCATCTGGGAAGATCGTAATTATGATGGTTTGCAAAATGCGGACGAATTGCCATTTGATGAACCGTTACGTGTTATTCTCAAGCGAGAAATTTATGAAAACGGCGAATGGGTACCGGATGAATCCTTTGAAGTATCAAAATTGATTGAAAATGGCACGTATGAATTTGAGGATTTGGACGTACATGTTCCGAGAGATTTGAGCCATACGGAAGAAGACGGCAATCAAAATCGTATTTATGGCTATCAATTGTGGATAGATCCAGATTCTATTCCAAATTCGTATGCTGTAACGAAGCGCTATGCAGCTTCTGACGAAAACCTGCCCAATAGTTTCTTAAATCCTGAAGATGGCAGTATGCTGGCGAAGGATGAGACACATATTATTCTTGCTTCTAAGGCAGAAGATGACAGCAAGCAGCATACCGTAGAAATTGATGGTGTCGTTTACGCACCGGCAAATCTGACAAATGAGGTACCGCAGCATAATGGTGGATTGACACAATTTGAAACGGCATCTATTGAAAGCTACATCTGGGAGGACGAAAATTACAATGGTATCCAGGATGCAGACG
>FR899044.1 GCA_000437255.1 Ruminococcus sp. CAG:403 | reverse complement strand
GTGCTGGTGCACCATTATCATTTACAATTTGAACATTTGTTCCTGCATACAGTGATGCATCAGCAACATCAAGGCAAAGATCTGTATCCTTCTGTTTTATTTTATAGTATCCATTATTCAGATAGGTTACTGTCCACGCATCATACTTACTAGGAACCTCATTGACTTCTCGTATGTATGTTGTTACATTTTCACCGTTCTTAGAAATCTCATCTCCCGGAATGTCAACCCAAAAATTCCTACTAAGTGCAGATAAAATCCAGTAATCCCCATCAGGAATAGTCTGTCCCGCTCCTTCACTTTCTGACATTACATAACCTTTGGGGACAGGGGGATCATTCTTGTAATTCGGTCTTAAGTATAATCTAATTGAACCATTCATACTATTGGCAACGCTTTGAGCATTTCTTTCTCCTGCACATATTCCTCCAGGATACTTTTTTCCTTGATTATTCCCTCCTGCACAATATACAACACCATCGTCTACACTTGTTACAATTTCCACATGTGACCATGAAAAAAATATTAAATCTCCTACTTTTGGAGAATTAACTGCAACAGCACCTTTTTCTTTTCTCATAATCTTTTCAAAATCTGCGACAGTTCCGCCATGGGCAACAATAGAAGAATCAGCACCAGCATTTTCAATACAATCCGCTACAAATTCATCACACCACGCCTCTGTATATCCAAAATCAGAACGTGCTCTTCCTTTTTGCGACTTGGCAATAGCAGCAACATCTTCTGCCATATTACCTGTTAATGTATATTTACTTTTATCAAATCCGTCTTTTTGACAGCATATTGCGAACACTGTAAATGTATTTAATGATAGTTTTACTAAAATGATTCCAATAAATATAAAGCTAACTACGACTGCTACCAACTTTTTGAGGTTTGTTTTTATCATAAT
Organism: Ruminococcus sp. CAG:403; assembly: GCA_000437255.1. Lineage (GTDB taxonomy): Bacteria > Bacillota > Clostridia > Oscillospirales > Ruminococcaceae > Ruminococcus_C. The sequence goes on along the minus strand of FR899044.1, from coordinate 8,238 downwards.
ATAATCACATCCTATTTCTGTAAAAAATCATGTATTTTACCAGTTGTATATAAATTGCATCTCTTCTTTCTGACTTTGTAATATATTAGCTAAAAAAACCGCTTTTGTAATACCAACTAAAATAAAGCTGATTTATCAAAGTTGTTTCGTGTATTCTAAATAAAATTATACAACATTTAATTGGAAAATTCAAGATGATTTGGCTGTTTTCTACCATAGAAAGCATTTTTTGTATGTTTGCACAAATTTTTAATACGAAATTTGAAGGTTTGGACAAATGAATCCACACCCCACTTTTGGAATGTGAATACTTGGAAAAATCTATATTTTTCCAATTCTGTACAAAACAAAAAGCACCGGACATAAAATATATCAGGTGCCTTTTACTATTTATTCTTTATAAATCAATTATTAATTCAGCAAAATCTTCTAATTTATATGCTCCTTCAATTGGATTCTTATCAAACACCATGAAATAACGATATTTAGAACCTGACAAAGCTGCCCATTGTTTGCCTAATTTCAATTTTGCCTTACTATCGCTATTATCACGATCGTCTCCCTTTGCTTCAACAACAAGAATTTTACCTGATTTTGTCTTTACAACGAAGTCCGGATAATGGTGAATGAATCCATTCAAGCAAAATCCCTTTCTATCGATTACACGATGCCACCATTCTATACTTTCTGTGCTTGCAAAAAGATCTCGCAATTTCGCTTCAAATTTATTCAAGTCATCACATTCTGCTTCATACAGAGAAAGCGGTACAGAATCATTTGCGGCTTTCGGTACAATTTGATTCGGAAAAGCATAGCATTCCTTGCAGATGATTTTGCCACTATCAACCCATTGATAAAATTTTTTCTCCTGATACGCTCGTTGTAAAGAAATAATCTTACTTTTTATTCTTTCCGCATAAGAGATGAATGATGTTTCAATCACTGCAAGTTCATCTTCTGTCATATTTGCAATCACTCGGCGAACGTAATCTTCAATTTCCGATGTTGCAAACGCTTTCTCTCTGTTGATTTGATGACAGATCTTTTTTGTACAGCTTTCTATTTTCTCTTCTGGTGCCATTCTTGCAAATAGCTGTTGCAGATATTCACTTTCTGCTCTTGGAATTCGCTTATATTTCGGAATTGCTTCTCCTTGTGCTTGAATGTCTACCATGTATCCTTCTCCAACAGAGAGAGCCATATTTACATTCGCATCTTGACCGCTTAATGTAAAGCCATCCAACAAACTGTTTTTCTGCAACAATACTACATTGGTATCAAAAAGATCTGGTACAGATTGCATAAAAAATTGCGGTAAACGCAGAGCTTTTATTTCTTCTGTAAATTGTGCCTGTACCGGATATTGATCCATCATTTCACCCAACTCTCCACCAATCAGTCCAAGTGATTCTTCTTGCTGTATTTCTTCTTCATATTGTGTTGCAATTTGCTGTGCTTGTGTAATCATTGCTGTTACATCAGAAACCACTGGTAATGGTTTTGCATTACTGGAAATTGGTGCGATTTGTATCGCAGATGGATTAATATCTGAAAAAGAATCTTCCTTAGCAATAGGCTCCAATTGCGGTTGAATCATCGGGATTTCCTGCTCCTGTGGAAGTTCTGATAAAACTTTTTCTCCAATCCGATAATCCTTTCGACTAAATCCAGCCCCATTTAATCCTTTCACAATGTTTTCCAGTGTGTTATGAAAATCATTGGAACAAGTAAATACATAAGAAGTATTCAGCAATCCAGATGCGTGTTTCCTTGCATATGGCTGTCGAAGAATTCTTCCGAGAATCTGTTCTACATCCACTTTTGAAGTCTTATTTGCAAGAGATGCCAAAATATAGGCAAACGGACAATCCCACCCCTCTTTGAGTGCATTGACTGTGATGATAAATCGAATTGGACAGTCCCGCTGCATCAAGTTGGTTTTCCCAAGTGTATCAACTTTTGACGTTTTTATTGCAATTTGCTCTTCTGGAATATTCAACTCTAAAAGCAATCGCTTGATCTTCTCAAATGTTTCACTATCTGTACTTGTTTTCGGTTGTGCTTGAAACAAAACAATTGGTCGAATGTATCTGCCGGATGTTTGCTCCTCTGTCATAGCTTGCTTTTCCAGAATTCCTTGCATTTGAATTGCATCTTGTATGACTCTGTTTCTGGAATTGCGATTGTATACAATCACTGGTAACTTTACCATATTTTCTTTTTTCAATTCTCGTGCATCAACATAGGAAATGATATTACTATTTTTTCTTGGCGTTGCAGTCAAATCCAACACAAAAGAAGGATTCAAGTTGTTCAACATCTCCACACTCAGATCAGAACCAGCATTGTGACTTTCGTCTACAATCACGATTGGGGAAAGGTGTCGCAAAACTTGAATGAGTGCCGAATCCGGTGTATCTGCTAATAGCACATCGTCATCTTTGAAGTATTCTGCAAAGCGGAGTAAATTTCCATTTTCCTGATAAATTTTTCGAACATCTTTTTTCTTACTGTTAATTCGCAGAGACCCATAACTCAGAATGCAAACTGTTAGCATTTCTCTTACAGTATCTGGAGAGAAATTTTGTCCAGTCAGAAGCATTTCTTTCGTATAGATTCCAACACGCCCTGCAAAGTCAGTATTCAATCTTCGCCGGTACGGATGTTCTGGATCAGAAAGATTTTTAATTGTCTGCAAAAGAATGGAGTCACTTGGAACAAGCCATACCACGATTTTTGATTTTCCCTCTGGCATTTCGGATAAAATTCTGCGAACTGCTGCACAAGCCATAAAAGTCTTTCCTCCACCGGTAGGAACTTTCATACAGACGTGTGGCACGCCAGAAATTGCATTGTTATAGGCAGGTACGCCGCCCAAGCCAACTGCAATTCCTTTCTCATCCCAGTAATGATTCCATGCCTGAAATAAGTCATTGTCTTGATTCAGCTGTGTCAAATAGGCAGTCAGATCACGCATCACTACTTTTTGATAATTTTTCAGTTCCATTCTGCTGCCTCCTTATAATCTGGTAATATCCCGTGGGATTTTCTTGAACGTAATATGGTATTTCTCCAATTCTGCATCGCTCAACAAACAACGATCCGCATAAATGACATAAGCACTCGCCTTGGTTTTAATTTCATGTAGAAAACTTCGATCCAGTGTTGTAATGGCATCTCGTTCATAATAAAAATAATATGCAGTATCCAAGTAAACGCCCAACTGGTAAGGCTCTTCCGAATTTTCTTTGACACGTTCTTTGGTTTCCGTAAAGTATACATACTGACGAATCTCTGAAATTGGTACTGCTTCATTCAGATATTCTCCATCCAGCAGTTTTTCACCCAATTCATAATAACTGAAATTGCCGCCTGTACCTTTCATGGCTTTCTTTCCAGAACCATAGCCCTGTATCACACGCTTGACTCGTTCGGCCGTAATGCTTTCGGCATAGTCACACATTTCAATGAGAATGAACTTTCGATTACCGCCATCCTTTTGATTCATGTTCAAAACAGCATGGGCAGTTGTGCCAGAACCGGCAAAAGAGTCAAGAATTATAGAATCTTTATGGGTTGCAATTTGAATAATTCTCTGTATCAGCCGAACAGGTTTAGGATAATCAAAAATAGTTGGAGATCCAAAAATATTTGCAATTTCTTTTGTCGCCTCCTGTGTGTGTCCTACAGTCTTGTTATCCCACCACGTCCATACATTTTTCCCTTCACGTTCTGATAAATAAGTTTTTCTTCGTGGTATGCCTTTTCCATCTGTACCAAACCACATTCGACCATCCTGAACTTGCTTATGAAATTCACTTTCAATATTTTTCCAGCATCTTCCTTCGGGTGGAGTATACTTTTTTCCTCCTGGGGTTACTATTTCATACATTTGATTTGGTCTAAAACCCTGTGCAGTAAAATCGCTTGACGCCCATGGTCCTCTTGGATCATTATCAGGATTTTTATAGTTTTTTGCATCTTCTTCAGTTAATGAAACTCTATGAATAGAATCTGCTATTCTATCTGCAATTTTAGAATAAACACATACATATTCGTGTGCAGTGCTAACAAGTTTCCTCATATCCGGGGAAGTTCGCTTTTGCCACACGAATTGAGCCAAGAAATTTCTTTCTCCAAAGATCTCATTACATATCAAACGAAGATTAACTTGCTCTCTATCATCAATCGAAATAAAAATGACCCCATCATCCGCAAGCAGTCGGTGCAACAGCTTCAAACGAGGGTACATCATACACAGCCACTTATCATGTCGGCTTAAATCTTCGCTTTCCGAACCAACGACTTTTCCCAGCCATTTTTTGATTTGTGGATCATTGACGTTGTCATTATATACCCATCCCTCATTTCCTGTGTTATAGGGTGGATCGATATAGATGCATTTGATTTTCCCTTCATATTGTGGAAGTAGGGATTTCAATGCGGACAAATTATCACCATGAATCACCATATTTTCGCTGCCATTATCTTCGCTTTTTTGTCCCGCTTCATCAAAGCTGTACTGTCGTTCCAGTACACGATATGGCACCTCAAGATGATGATTAATGACTTTGTCTTTTCCTATCCAATCCAATGTAGGCATGGGTCGTTCTCCTTTATCGATGATTTCTTTCCCTTTATTATACCATACGAGAACTCGAAAAGCAATGTTTTTTTGGCTAGAATATCTCCTCATACTCCGCAGACGCACTATCGGTCGATTGATCTTCCAATTCATACAGACATTTTTTCATCTCATGATATTCCAGCATATACGGGAAATACGGATTCAGCATCGCCTGATGCAGATTGCTCTCTTCCTCTCGAATTTCAGAAATCAACACACGGCAATTGTGGCCGCTGACCTCAACCAAATCATATACCTGCTGTTCCTGGGGTTCCAGATCCGCCGCATTTACACAATCAGTCTCTCCATCTTTTTCGACATACAGATATGTTTCAATTTCATAGTCTTCATCATAGGGTAGCTTGTCAATGACGTATTTTCGTTCCGTCCCTTTCTTATGTAGAATCATGTCATAGATATACGACCTCGGCAGGTTGAAATAGGAATTCACAACGTCGCCAACCGTATAGTTGATTTCTGGATACACTTCTTCTAGAAAATCCCAGTACTGTTCTTCTCCTGAACCGTGACAACGCTGGAATAGTTCGGTGAGATACGGTTTGAAAATTAAACGATCGATCTTCAGTGGTGCCAGGTCGTACAGCATATCAAATGTATAATCTGTACACAGCCGTGATTTTTTCTCCTCGAAGAAATTCCAGATCTTCCGAAAACCGCTGTCAAAGGCTTTCGATAAATGCAATGCACAGAAATACTCCTGGAACGACCGATGAATGAAACTGTATTTTTCACTCTCATAGTACATGATGCAGAGGTTCAGCGTGAAATCCATCTTCAGATCCTGAAGAGAAAATCGCTTATTGATGCGTTCCAATACCTTTAGTTTATCAAAATAAGCCGCAAATTCTTCGTCCGTAAACTCAAACTTTTCATCAAAGTAGGTACGAGTACAAAATTCTTCCAGTACTAATGCAAATTCTTCCGGCGTCATTTTGGTGCGATAAGCACGTTCAAATCCAATTTTCGTTGCATCATGTTTTTCTGCGAGCGTGAAAAAGGCGTCCCGATAAAACACGTGTCGTTTATACGGAATTCGTGCATATCGCTCATAGGTCATCAGCATAATGGTCAGCAGCAACGGATTCTCTACAAAATCCCGATGTGTTTCCCAGAGACTTTCATCGACCTCTCTTCGGAAACTTGCTTTCAGTTCCGGAGATTCTGGACGATAGACCAACTGATCAATCAGCTGCAATGCCTGTTCTTTTGTAAATGGAGCCAATTCGTATACATCAAATTTGCTGAGTGCAATAAAGTCAGAAATTGGTCGAGAAGAAAGAATGAAGTTGTTTTCCGGATACCGGTCGGCAAGGTCACTCAATTCTTTCTCAAATTGCGTTAAGTATCGGCTCTTGATCTCATCCATGCCATCCAACAGAAAAACGCATTTTCCCGACCGAACATATTCCTCCAAATTCTGAATTTGAATTCGTTCTTTGATGTACGCAATCAAATCCGTACAATCGGCATCAAAATCTTTCAGCTGAATGACGATCGGCAGTTTCTGATATTTATCATACCGTTTTACCAAAGTCAGAACCAAGTGATGCATCAACATCGTTTTACCAAGTCCACCAGTACCTGTAATGACGACAAACTTCTTCCGAAATGATAACAGCATCAACTCTGTTTGAATCCGTTTCTTTCTTCGATAGTTTCCGTGTTCGTAGAGGTCGTTCGGTATATAAAAGTCATAGATCGGTCGTGGTTCACTGAAATACAGCAGCGTCTTGATCCGATAGTACTTTTCCTGCAAATAACGAAAATACTGTTCTAACTCCTCATTGTTCTTATTTCTGTGCGTACTACCCCGTAAAATTTGATTGAACAGATCTGCCATGTCGTCAAACAATTCATCCGGCCGGCTGATCACGCCGTATTCCTCCAGATCAGCTGCGATATTTGCAGCCGTTGCATCACTGCACTTTCGTTCCAGATAGACCGAAAAACAGGTCGGCTCTATAAACGGCAGCACTCGTTTTGCCAGCGGAGCGATCGATCTTCTTCCATTGTAATATTTTCGCAGCGTATCCGGCTGCAGTTCCTCCAATATCGTATTGGAAGCTGGATCAAGAATATTGGTCAACAGATCGTATGTAAACACATCTGCTCCACAGCGATTTCCAATGTGATTGTATAGAAGTTTTGCAAATTCGCTAAACGTCATTTTCATATCCGTGCTCCCTTTCTGTAAGTTTTTTGCACGTCCAATTTTGTCCCAATTTGTCAAAAGCCGAGAATGCTACGCATTTTCGGCTTTTTTCTATCCTCCAGTATCGTCCCGTTTTGTCCGATCCTGTCCGGAAAAGATTTCCGTTTTCTTGTATCATTAGTATATCACATTTCACAAAAAGATACAAGCAAACAATCTTCGACCAAATGTGATCATCATAAAAAGCCCAGAGTGTACATAGAGGGCACAGGATGTTTCATATCGCAGAGCTGGCATATTGCCATTGCTCTGTCGTATTGGAGACAGCCTTTCTCTGTGTACACTTTTGTTTTCAGAGCGGGCAGATCCTGTGGTTTCTTTCTCTGGCGGAAAGGACAAAACATGAAAAAGATCTACGACCCGAAGACAAAGCAGTACTATCTGGTTAATGAAGTTCTGTACACCAGTTTCACAAAAGAAGCTACCCGCATTCGCAAATACGAGCAGTATCATGGACACTGTTGCTGCCCCTATACAGCCATCGGAAGATGCGATGGCTGTTGTCTGGATTGTCCGTACCGAATAACAGATACTCTGTCGCTGGATCAGGAAAATGAATATGGCAGTAATCTGTATGATCTGGTCGCTACAAATGATTGTCCCATCGATCAGCACTGTGCGGAAAAACAACTGCTCTCTCTGGTGATCGGTCGACTGCGTGAATTGGATGCAGAGGCAGATAAAATGTTGATGATTTGGGTGCAAGAAGGAGTCATCTCCGATCGAGAAATGGCAAGAAGACTGGGCAGAAAGCAAAGCACCTTTGCCAAGCAGATCAATCGAATTCGCATGGAATTAAGAATAATTTGTAAACTCTAAGAAATCCGGTGCTCAAAAGCAACGTTTTTCTCCAAGAGATAGATGGCAGGAAAAATCCTGCAAAAGGAGGTGGTCAAGATGGAACTGGAACTGCTCATTATGCTCTGTCTGGAACTGGAGCAAGTAGAAATCATACTGGCAATCATGGAAAAGGAGTGAAACCAAATGAAAACCCTCATAGATGTCCTTGCAGCACTCAGCGATTTCGTAAAGGTCGCATCCGAGTGGGCAGAAAGTGCTTCCAAAGCGGAAGTGGAGACGTTTACACAGATTTATCCGCAAAAGGAAGAAACGGTCAAAAAAGCAGTAGAAAAGCCGGTCACACTGGAAGAAGTCCGCAGCGTTCTGGCAAATCTGTCCCGCAGCGGACAAAAGGAAACGGTGCTGAAACTGCTGCAAAAGCACGGCGGCAGCCGATTGTCTGAAGTTCCGCCAGAGCGGTACGCTGCACTGTTCGCAGATGCACAGGAGGCAGCCCATGCCGAATAAACACGCCGTGCTCTCTGCTTCTTCCAGTGCTCGCTGGCTGGCGTGTCCGCCCTCCGCACAGCTTTGTGCT
>FR899043.1 GCA_000437255.1 Ruminococcus sp. CAG:403 | reverse complement strand
TGCTTCCTTCGGAACAACAACAATGGATGTCGTTCCGGTCGTCGTCGTTGTAACAGTTGTCGCAACTGGCGTTGTAGTGGTAGCAACACCACTGGAAGTCGTGGTTAGAAGTGTTAGAGTTGTGGTAGTCGCTGTGGTTGTAGTTGTAGTCGTTACAGTGCTACTTGTAATGGTAGATTGCATGGTGGTGGTCGTAGCATTTGTTGTTGTGCTTGTAGTACCTGCTTTTGCGGTTGTCGTTGTTGCATTGGTACGTGTTGTGGTTTGTGCTGTTGCTGTAGTGGTCAGTATTACCTTTGTAGTGGTTCCATTTGTAGATGTTGTTTGAAGCGTTGTAATTGGCTTGGTTGCGGTTGTCGTTGCAACAGCTTTCGTGGTGCTTGTTGTAACTAGCTTGGTTGCAGTTGTCGTTGCAACAGCTTTCGTCGTACTGGTTGTAACTGGCTTGGTTGCAGTTGTCGTTACAACAGCCTTTGTGGTGCTTGTTGTAACCGGTTTGGTTGCAGTTGTCGTTATCACTGCCTTCGTCGTACTGGTTGTAACTGGC